>DASRFG010000002.1 GCA_035651655.1 Terriglobales bacterium | reverse complement strand
ACCGGGCCATCCAGCCGCTGCAGGTTGCAATTGATCACAAAAATCAAGTTATCGAGCTTTTCGCGGGCGGCCAGTGTTAGCGAGCCCATGGACTCGGGTTCGTCCGTCTCTCCATCTCCTACAAATGCCCATATCTTGCGTGGAGTTTTGGCAATGATGCCCCGGTTCTCCAGATAACGCATGAAGCGGGCCTGATAAATGGCGTTCAGCGGCCCAATTCCCATAGACACTGTCGGAAACCGCCAGAAATTGGCCATTAACCAGGGATGTGGATACGAAGAAAGTCCGGGAGTATCACGCAACTCGTGCCGGAAGTTCTCCAGGTGCTGCTCTGTAAGCCGCCCCTCAAGGAATGCCCGGGCGTAGACCCCAGGCGAGGCATGACCCTGAAAATAGACAAAATCACCAGGCTGGTCGCCATAGGTAGCGTGGAAGAAATGGTTGAACCCTACCTCGAGCAATGTCGCCAACGAAGAATAGGTCGAAATATGCCCGCCAATCCCGGGATCCTTCTTGTTCTGGCGATGCACCATGGCCATTGCGTTCCAGCGGATCAAGCTCTTGATGCGCCGCTCGAGCTGGCGATCGCCGGGGTAGGGAACCTCCGCCTCCACGGGAATCGTGTTTACATACGGCGTGTTCAAATGCACAGGTACATCCACGCCGGTCCGGCGCGCGCGCCTGGCCAGGGCTTCCAGCAGGCGCGTGCCATGGTGGGGCCCCTCTTGCTCGACTACCTGGTCAAATGCCTCAATCCATTCCCCAATTTCTTGAAAATCGGGTTCCATGAAGACAGTAGGTTTTGCGATCATAAGAATAGTATGCAGCTTACGACACTGAACTGTCATGCGTTGTGGGTTTTACGTCCGGCACGGAGGGCCGTGGCCCAAACCTGGCTGTGCATCCTTACCGCCGTCTCGACCATCGAATTTTGACGTCCGTTGCGAGTAGCACCAGCCCAGCCGCAAGTATCTCCTTCGATGGTTCTGCCGTACCCGGGCCTGGGTGCTTTAACGAGCGCGTAGCTGGGCCCTTCCAAACTACATCGGGACTCGTTTATAACTTTCATCTCAGGGAGTCGACGAGGCATATCGAATGGCCACGAAACGTTTAGTCAAAGAGATGGTCGGAATCGGGAAAGAACCAACAGGCATTGCCGGCCTGGATGAGGTGCTTTTTGGGGGAGTGCCCAAGGGACGCAACACCTTGGTAGTAGGTGGACCGGGGGCGGGCAAGACCATGCTCGGACTTGAATTCCTGCTTCATGGTGCGCGTGATTACGGCGAGCCTGGCGTTTGCATGTCTTTCGAGGAGCCTGCCGAGCAGCTCATCGCCAACAGCACGTCAGTTGGCCATAACCTGAGATCTTTGATCTCTTCAAGAAAGCTGCTGATTGACCATGTCTACATTGAACGCAAAGAGATTGAGGAGACGGGCGAATACGACCTTGAAGGTCTCTTCATTCGGCTCAACCAGGCTATTCAACGGGTGAATGCGAAGCGGGTCTTACTGGACACCGTTGAGGTCCTTTTCGCCGGTTTGCAGAATACCGCAACTTTGCGTGCCGAATTGCGTCGCCTGTTCCGATGGCTCACCGAAAAAGGAATGACCACCATCATCACCGCTGAGACCCAGCCGGGAACCAACAGCCTGACCCGCTACGGCTTGGAAGAATATGTCGCCGATTGCGTGATCATCCTCGACCACCGCGTCAATGAGCAGGTCTCTACTCGTCGCTTGCGTGTAATGAAATATCGTGGTTCTCCCCACGGCACGAATGAGTATCCGTTTCTGATGGAAAGTAGCGGCATATCAGTCGTACCGATTACCTCCCTGGGACTGACGCACAAGGCCGGCACCGAAAGAATTTCGTCTGGAGTTTCCGGCCTGGACGAGATGCTAGGAGGCAGGGGCTTTTACCGCGGCAGCAGCGTCTTGATTTCTGGCACCGCCGGCACTGGAAAATCGAGCTTTGCTTCATTCTTCGCCAACGCCGCATGTGCTCGTGGCGAGCGCTGCCTGTACTTTGCATATGAGGAGTCCCCGAGTCAGATTTTGCGCAACATGCGTTCCGTCGGTTTGGATCTAGAGCAATGGATCAAGAAGGGGCTGCTGCGAATCTATGCCGCGCGACCGACCAGCACCGGACTTGAAGGACACCTGGCAATCATTCACAAGGCGCTCACGGAGTTCGATCCCTCCGTCGTTGTTATGGATCCGATTACAAATTTGGTCTCGGTGGGGAACCTTCCTGCAGTTAAGGCTATGCTCACCCGGCTCATTGATTTTCTGAAGCTGCGCGACGTCACCGCCGTGTTCACTAATCTGACGCTCGAGGGCATGGTCGAAAAAACAGCTATCGGCATCTCATCCTTGATGGACAGCTGGGTGTTGCTGCGCGACATTGAAACCGACGCGGACCGCCGGCGGATGCTCTATCTGCTTAAGTCACGCGGAATGGCGCATTCCACCAAGACGGTGGAGTTCCAGTTAAGCGACCGGGGGATCACATTGCGAGGCGAGAAGGCGGGGGTCGTTTCGCTCGAGAAGGGACGCAAATGACGAGAGTGCGATCCAAGAAATCAAAAACGCGGAAAAGGGGCACTCGGCGACGCAAACCGGTAGCCTGGGATCTGCGCCTGTATGTGGCTGGTACCACTGCCAAGTCGGTGACCGCATTCTCCAATTTGAAGCAGATTTGCGAAACTCATTTGGGAGGCAAGTACCGCATCGAAATAGTTGACCTGCTGCGCAATCCGCAGTTGGCGCAAGGCGACCAGATTATCGCTGTGCCCACCCTGGTTCGCCGTCTGCCACAGCCGGTCAAAAAGATTATTGGGGATTTGTCGAACACTGACCGGGTTCTGGTTGGGCTCGATCTCAAACCGGCTCGAATGACTCCGGCTGCCTCGCAGGCCTAATGGAGAAATCAGGTAAAAGGCAGCGCGATAAAGGGAAGGGCGCATCCTCCTTGGGCTCCGCATGGCGATTTCGGCCTGATCAGTTCGAACAACTGGTTGCCCAGACCTCGGCTTCTAAATTCGTGTTCAGGTTGTATATCGCGGGATCGAATCTGCACTCTCTGCGGGCCCTTGAGAATATCCGCCGTCTGTGTCGCGAGTACCTGAAGGGCCGTTTCGAATTGGATGTTATTGACTTGTATCAGCAGCCATCGTTAGCCGAACGCGATCAGATTGTTACCGCGCCTACATTGGTTAAGATCTCTCCCCGGCCGTCAATTACTTTCACTGGCGACCTGGATGACACCGAGAGAATCTTACGGAGCTTGGGCATTTCACCTTTTAAGGTACCGGTATTGAAGAATCGTGCAAAAAAAGAATAGGAGAACAGGGAGTGAGCTCCAGGAGCTCCGTACCCGGGCCAGCAGCGCGGAAGAAGCGCTCGAGTCCATCCGCTCGGGCGCTGTAGACGCGGTTGTTGTCTCTGGGCCTGCAGGGGACCGCGTCTTTACGCTTCATGGTACGGAGCATGCCTACCGCATTTTTGTAGAAGCGATGAATGAGGGCGCGGCTACCGTCGCCTTCGACGGCACCATTCTCTACGGCAATCGTTGTTTCGCCGACTTGGTCGGGAAGCCGCTTGACAAGGTTATCGGTACCTCGGTTTTTGATCTCATCCCGCCGGCCGAGAAAGATACTTTTGAAGCATTTTTTCGCAATTCTCTGGCTAGCAGCAGCAAGGTGGAGTTGAATTTTCGCACCGCCGCCGGCGACTTGGTGCCGGTGTACGTTTCAGGCAAGAGTTTCGAAGAATTTGGCTCTCGGGCGCTCTGCATGGTGATTACCGACCTCAGTGAACAGAAGCGTAACGAGCAATTGCTGGCCGCAGGACGGTTGGCGCGGCGCATTGTTGACCAGGCCACCGAGGTGATTGCGGTCTGTGATTATCAGGGACGGATCATACAGGCTAGTTTGGCGCTGCAGCTTATCTGTGGCCGCAGCCCACTGCTGGAGCGCTTTGACGATTGTTTGCGGCTCAGAATAGAGGCCCCGGAGAAACGTGAAGAAGGTCCCAAGTATTTCTCCGTAACCGATCCCTTGCAGGGTCGCATCTTCCGCGGGGTCGAGGTCAGTTACCAATCACCCCGCGGCGAGACCATGAATTTCCTGTTGAGTGCGGGTCCCATCACTCACGGCCCGGAAGAAGCTGATGGATGCGTAGTGACGTTGTTCGATATCGGGGAGCGCAAGCGTGCGGAGGAGTCTCTGCGTCGCTCCGAACGAATGGCTGCAACCGGTCGGCTGGCCGCTACCATCGCCCATGAGATCAACAATCCTTTGGAAGGGGTTACTAATTTGCTGTACCTGATTGAGACTATGCCCGGCCTTAGCCCTGAGGCATTGCGCTATGCAAATGCCGCCCAGCAGGAATTGGGGCGCGTCGCTCATATTACCCGGCAAACGCTTACCTTCTATCGCGAATCTAGCCATCCTCGGCCAGTGGACCTTAAGGAACTCCTGGAATCAATCCTCGCACTCTACTCCGGTAAGCTGCATGCGAAATCAATCACTTTGAAGAAGGAACTTATTTTCCAGGGTCAGGTTATGGGATTTCAGAACCAACTGGCCCAGGTCTTTTCTAACGTCCTCCTGAACGCGGTGGAAGCCAGTCCACCCAAGGGAAGGCTGCGGATCAGGCTTTATGCTTCACGAGAATGGGCCAACTCTAAGCAACGTGGTGTGCGTATCGTCATTGCCGATACCGGCAGCGGCATTCGTTCGGAAGATCGCTCCAAGCTCTTCGAACCCTTTTTCACGACTAAGGGCGAGGGAGGAACCGGGCTGGGACTCTGGGTGTCCCAGGGCATCATTCAGCGGCACCATGGTTTCATGCGGTTCCGCAGTCGGGCTGGTCGAAAAGGCTCTGGCACTGTGTTTTCTATCTTCGTGCCTATCGATCCTGCCCCACGTTCTCCCTCCAGCTGACATCACATCATTCGAAATATCGCCACCGGCCGATATGCGATTTAAACGGTGAGCCTTTATCTGGTCTCGGCAAAATTTCGCAGAATATTCGGTCCCAGGAATCCGCGACGGCAGTTTTGGACGGTTTTGACACATGCCCATCTGCAGCTGTCGTAGGGGCCTTTGTGGCGGCTCCTCTTGAACTCACAGCAGCCCCACTCTGCCGCTTCGCAGTGCAGGCCGGCGTACCCTCCCGAAACTTTCTGAAATTGCACCACGAAAGCCACCAGCGCTCTCGATAAACGCGTCTCGGCCCGCTTGGCGGCAGCCCGATTTCGCGATTGCGCAACTTTGGCCAGATCTCGCCTCAGCACCTTGGACCTCCGATACAGACGCGTAAACATTCGGTTATGCAAATGCCTTTCCCGGGGAGCATAAAGCCGGTACAGCTTATAGCTTTCTCGCGAAATTGAGATTGCAGTAGGGCGAAGCTCCCGTGATTGTCGAATCCAAGGGCGCCCGCGGCGAGCCCTTTTCCCCGCCCCACTCTTAGCCGGTGCCTGCTGAGTGCTTTCTTTGAGGTCGGCCACTTGGCGATCTAAAAGCGATAGTTGCTTGTCGAGGACGGCAAAACTCTCAAATGGTTCCTGCGCTCCAGCGCTGGGCGGGGCTACTGATTGCGCAGGCAGACTGCCTACCATAAACAGTACCGGGATCAATCGAAACAGCATTCTTCGGAACATCGCTTCTCTCAGCTTCCGTTCACGATGAGGGGCCCTTTTGCTCCAAGGCTCGAAGCAAGACCTGCAATGGAAAGCGATCGCCAGGACATTCCGTCGGGGATACGTCACTGTGCCGCATCACTCGCTGGATTGGAATGTTGTAGCGAGTTCTTAAGCGGCGGCAGAGACGAATCAGCGAATGCATCTGGCCCGCAGTAGGACTCGAGGGCCCATACAACCCGCTCGGATTTTCCGTATGACTGAAATTGCCAACCAGCGCGATTCCCAAGAAAGCGTTGTAACCGCGGGCGTGTGCTCCCTGGCAACGCTCTGGTCTTCCCGGCTGCACCGTCCCGTTCGGAAGTATTAAATAGTGATAGGCCACGTGGTAGACGCGCCCGAAGCAAAGGATCTCAAAGCCGCGACGGGCATGAAATTCGTCGATCATCTCAATGACTTGCTCACGCAGCTGCGATGCGACTTTTACGGGGACGACGCCGGAGTGATGCACGAGAATTCCCACCGGAGCAATGATGTTGAAGTACGAAACCACAGCCGTCTCAAACGGCTTGACAACCGGCCCAGGGTCCAACTTTGCGTTTACAAGCCGAGGACCGCCTTCATTCTTGCCGTAGAAGCTTTGGCTCGCGGCTCCGTCGGGATGTACAGCGAAGATCATCACCCCCCTCGATCCTGCAAGCCGCCTACCTTGCCGGACATAACCGAATACATCAGCGGCAAGTTGAGTTTGTACAACCAGTCCTGATTCGCGTACCAAAGGACCAGCTTGCCGCCGCGCCGAGAGGGCCGCGGGCCCACCTGTGAGAAGTGCATTCATCGCTTCGTCATTTGTCATCCATACGAGGTCAGACGTCCCGCGTACCGTACCCGAACAATCCACATTGACGAATGCCGGGGTGCTCCATTGCTCTCCCTTGCGGCAGGTCATCAATGCTGGAACGTGCTGCAAAGCGCCGTTTGGCACTTGCGGCGCTACCAATAGGCATCTCGTTGCATTTAGCACAGCATCAGGAACAGTGTTCTCCGGAGTCATCGCCAATTGCTGAAGAATCGACGTGACTTGTTGCACGCGCTTTGACAGTTGAGAACGCTGTATCGTATCTGGATTTGGCGGAGGCGACGGGCGCGGCTGCGGTCCGACCTGGGGTAAAACTACATTGGCTGGTGGTTTTTTATGACACCCGCTGAGGGATAGTCCCAGCAGCAGCAGGACCCCGGCTTTGCGCTTCATGGTTGTAGAGTCGTTGCCATAAACCATTGGATCGAACAGCTTTGAACCGGGTTGGTAGCCAATATAAAGAGGGTGCGGGTTTTTCGCTTGGGCCGGTTCGCTTTTCCTGGAATTTGGTTTAGACTTTAGTAAATACTTCCGAATACCCCGTCTCTGGAGCGTTTTGCCGTGTCCAGCCTTCCCCTTCGAGAAGATTCACACCACAGGAATTCTCTTCCTTCCAACCGCAGCCGACGGCTTGCAGCATTGGATACCGTCGGCGTGCAGGGCTTGGAACCGGTAGCAGGCTTGCAAGCCTTGCTCGAGGAGGCCCGCAGGCGGACCGGCGCTACTGGGGCTGCGATCGCAATGCGCGCGGCTGGTGGATTATGTTGTGTTGCCCGATCGGGTGACACGGTTCCCGAGCTAGGTACGCGCCTCGATCCGGAAAGCGGCTTGACCGGCCTGTGTTATCGAACCGGCAAGTCGCTCGTCTGCAATGACAGTGAGAACGACTCGCGAGTGAATCCTCTAGCCTGCAGAGTGTTGAATGTTAGATCGGTCGTGGTCGTCCCCATAAGATCGCAAGATGGCGCAGTGATTGGCATCCTGGAGCTGTTGTCGCAAGCTCCCAATGCTTTCGGCGAAGCCGAGTTTGGGCAATTAAGCCAACTTAAGGAATGGTTGCCGCAGGAACAGAATCCTCAGCATGTGGACCAACCTTGGAGCTCAGACCAGAGCCATCTCCAGGAGACGCTTGCGCCGGCTGTACCGTCATCGTTGTTGCCGTATAGATCGTCTGAGGTTCAGCCTCTCTTCCTCTTGCCTCTGGACACCGAACTTCCCCCGAAGCCTGCTATGCGAAAACTGCATTTCACATTCATGCCTCCCCGCGTGCTCCGGACTGGGGTGGCCGCGCTCCTGGTTGTGACCGCGCTCATCGCGTACAACCGCGAGCTCAAAGGCATTGTGAGGGCTTCCGGCGTGAACTCTTCTCTCGTGCGTTCTTCCGCTAATCTGCCGGAAAGTAATCCGGATCCTTACGTCTCCTCATCCGGAACTGCTCCGCCAAACTCGGTTGCCGACGCCTCCCAAATTCTTGCTGCCATCAAGGGACCGGTTTCCCTTGCAAGTCTGAGCAGCGTCTCCTCTGCTGCATCGGCCGGCAACTCGCAAGCCCAATACGAGCTGGGTTTACGTTATGCGGATGGCGCGGGCGTGACTGAAGATTATCGCCAGGCCATGCGGTGGTTCCTCAGCGCCGCTCTGAAACGTGACGCCATGGCAGAGTGGAAGGTCGGACTTGGGTATCTCAGCGGAATCGGCGTCCAGAAGGATCCCCGCGCCGCGGTAGAGTGGCTCAAGAAGGCAGCCAATCAAGACCACGCCGGAGCACAACTCATGCTGAGCCAGCTCTATCGCACTGGGATGGGTGTCAAAAAAGACTCCGTGCGTGCATTCACGTGGGCCAGCATTGCCTCCACTCCGGGATCACATGAAACGCTCAAGCTACGAGAACTGCGGGCATCCCTGACGCCAACGCAATTGGACGACGCCACTCGCCGAATTTCCGCCTGGAGGCAAAACCATAACAAAACGAACTAATGGGCATCGACCCCAGGCAGTTACTTTAGCTACCCAGCCTGGCCGTTATTTTGTGGCAGAATAGTTTCTGAGCAGAAGCCGTTCTCGCTGCATCGGCCAATGGTATTCTGCCAGATATTTGTCTGTTCGACTGCAGCCTAATGGCAAAGAAACGAACAAACTCGAATTGGGGCAAACCGTCCGGCATTGCACCGGTTGTGCCGTCAGCATTCGAGCGCGAGGTCAAGCGCTTGAGGCTCTCACCTAACGATCCTTATGATCGCCTTGCTGCCTCCGAACAACTTCGCGCGTGGGCCCAGGATAATTTTCGCTCTCACTACGTGCCAGAAAAATTACTGAAGAGTTGGGGACTGAACGCGGCGGGCCTACCGGAAGACTAACTCACTGAATCTAGCGATAGCCGCTCTGCCAACGCCGTAGCGCGGCCAAATAAAGCCGGGGCCTTCATTCGCCGACAGTGTTCCTCAAAGTTCGCTCGCGGTCCGTGCCAACGAAGGTCCTCGACCGTATCAAAAGCAGGCACATCTAATCTCAGGGTCGCGAGAGTGCGAAACAACAGCGCATCGTCCCATGCCTTAAATAGCGACTCGGAGAGTAAGCGGGCCTTGCGGATAGAAGCATGCCATTCCCGCCAGTCCTTTGGAATGCCTTCAAGGTGGGGATACTGCGATAAAGTAAGGGCCGCGGCCTTCGCACCCCAACCCGCCACCCCTGGAAACCCGTCAGCACTGTCGCCCACCACAGCCAGGTAGTCCGGAATTGATTGCGGTTTCACTCCGAACTTGGCGATGACCCCACCTTCGTCACGCAAGATGTCACGCCTGCGGTCCAGCTGGACGACCCGAGTGCCCACAACGCACTGACTGAGATCTTTGTCCGGCGTACAAATCAGCACCTGCCTCACCCCGTCGTCTTTAGCAGCTTTATGGGCGGCGGAGGCGAGTGCGTCATCTGCCTCGAAGTAAACCATGGGCCACACCACCACTCCCATGGCTACCAACGCCTCCTCGAGGATAGGGAACTGCGAGAGCAATTCCGGGGGCACACCTTCGCTGGTCTTGTATCCGGGATAGAGGTCGTTCCGGAATGACTCCACTACATGATCTGTGGCAACTCCAATGTGAGTGGCGCCGCGCTCGATCATGGATAAGACGGAGGCCAGCACACCGCGTACTGCGCCAATTTCCTGCCCGTTTACATCCGCTGACCCGGGCACCGCAAAGAAGTGCCTAAACAATTCATAGGTGCCGTCAACCAAATGAACATCTACGTTGCTGCAGGGAAGCGAAATGTCCGCCACTCCGAAGTGTCCCATCTAAATTAGTCTATTCGCCCTGGAGGTTTGCGCAATCTTCAGCCCGTCGCCCTCACCTGACTGCAGCTTCCATAGAATCTGGCGCAACATACCCAGCCACACTGCCGAATCGCTAGCCTTAAGATTGAGACGGTGGATCGTGCGGCGAACCTTACTTTCTGTAGCCGCTCTCGATTTCACGTACCCGCTGGCCTGCAGCGTTTCAAGCAGAAGGACGGTGATCCGCTCGATATCACCCGCAGTCGCGAGCCCCTGTTTGTCCTCCGGCCCCTTCGAACCATCACGGATAGAGGGATCACGCACCAGTTCGTAGAGGCAAACGGCCACGGCCTGCCCCAGGTTCATGGAGAGATTATCCTGGTGCGTCGGAATGTTTATCAGCCAGTTGCAGTAGTTCAGGTCTTTGTTCGAAAGGCCGACCTTCTCCGACCCGAACAGGAGGGCGGTTTTCCCGGATTCAAGCCGCCTACGCATGAGGCTTGCGCCCTGTTTCAAGCTTCTGAGAGGGAGTTGCAGATGCCGGTGACCTACCGCAGTCGTTCCCACCACCAGCGTGCAGTCGGCCACCGCTTCGGCCACGGTGTTGTATTCTTTCGCATTCGCGAGTAATGCCGATGCCCCAATCGCCGAACGTGCCTCACGAAATGCGATGTGGTAAGGGTTGACGACTCCGAGGTTGGAAAACCCGAAATTGCTCATGGCTCGAGCTGCCGCGCCAATGTTGAGCGGATTGCGCGTAGCGACGAGCACCACGCGGAGGCGGTCGGCTTTAGTGGGAACAAGCAAGAATGCTGATTCTACGACACGCTCAGAGGCTACCCTTCGGTCTCAGGCCTCTCGTCTTCCCTGAACTGATTGCGCTTACGGTATGCCAGCACGGTTATCCCAACCGACATAAACATCGGGGGGATAATCAATATCAGAATTCCACTGCGCAGAGACTGAAGCAGCCGAACACTGGACCTTGCAGCTTGGGTATAGCAGAGGGGACAATTCTGGGAAAACAGCGGAATAGGAAGCGCCAGCATCCCTATAATAAAGGCGGCCATCAGGACCGCTCGAACCGAACCGAAACTCATTTTTCCTACACTCATGTTTCTTTCCCGTCTCTCTACGGCAGCAGTCGGAAGCGAAGTAGCCGGAAGCTGTCCCACCAGATCATGTTCATCATGCCGAGAACGAAGATCAGTCCGACAATGACGGTCACCACAAAAGTGCGGCGTTCCGTCCACAGGTGCATAAAGAACAGGACCGCCAGCCCCGCCTCGACTGTCGCCAACATCAGCATGCGAAGAAACATCTGCGAAATATCAAGATGCTGATATGCAACCACGAACTGCAGTCCCGCGATGATTAGCACGCAGACATAAATGACCAAATATCGGGCCAGGCTCCAACTTTGGCTTTCTGCTGTGGCCATAGAATCCTTTCTTCGCTCCGTTCAGTGGGCAACATTCATCAGGTAGACGAACGGCACTACGAACATCCAAACGATATCTACAAAATGCCAGTACAGCCCCCAGACCTCGATATCATCCGAGCTGTAGCGGCCACGACGATAGCCGAGCGCCACCACCGTCAGCGCGATTACCCCCGCTACCACGTGGGTCAGGTGCAGCCCTGTGACGCTAAAAAACACCGCGCCAAACAAGCCGGCTCCCCAGGGATTTTGAAACAGCCGCAAGCCTTCATGGATAAGACCCAGCCATTCTCGAATGTGCAGGAGGGCGAAAAGCAGGCCACATAAAACGGTAATAAAGGTCCAGCGAATGGCAGACGATTTGTTACCCGAGGCCGCAGCTCGCATGGCGATCAACATAGTCAGGCTGCTGGTCACCAGGATAAAAGTCATGAGCATTGCATTCAGGACGGTCGGCCGAAAGTGGAAAGGCTGGGGCCAACTCGGAGTGGCGTTTCGCAAGTAGCCGTAGGCGAAAAGGAGCGCAGCAAAAGTGACTGCATCAGACATGATGAACAGCCACATCACCAGCTTGTTGGAACGAATCGCGAATGGCGATTGCTCCAGCGCACCGGCGTGATGCGTACCGCCTATCGCGGACACATTAGCTTCGCTCACAGCGCCTCCTGTTGCCTGCTCAGAGCTTGATCCATAAAACGACAAACAAATACAACCAGAGCCCATCCATGAAGTGCCAATAGTGCGAGGCAGCATCCAGTGTGCTCTTCCGCAAGATATACCTGTTCAATTTGCTGATCACGTAGAGTATCCCGCCAAGCCCGCCTATTACGTGCAAGGCGTGCACAGCAGTCAAGACATAGAAAAATGAGCTACTGGGATTAGTGGCTAGAAAAAGTCCCTGTGACTTCAGTTGCAGCCACGCAATGTATTGCCCCGCCACAAAAAGCAGTCCCAGAGACAAAGTTGCGTACAGCCAGCGCCCCGCAATGGTCTCTACCTCCGCAGGTCCCGAGCCGGACGTCTTAAAAGCGTGGCGGGCTCGTTCCAGGGTAAAACTGCTGGCCACGAGCAACAGCGTATTGAAGTAAAGAATTGTGGGCAGCGCAAAGTGCCGCCAATCAGTTGAACCACCCTGCCGAACCACCAGGGCACTGGTGAGAGCGGCGAATGACATGGTGATCGCCGCAATTCCCACCCAGACGCCCGTCTTGGAAGGGGGGGGCGAATGGTCCTCAACTCCGCGCAACGTGCCTTGCGCCGGAGCCAGGTTTCGCCAACCATTTCCACCCGAAGACCGTGGTTCGCCTTTTTGAGTTCTGGGCGGTTCGTGGACTACAGTTCCCATACTTAACGGATTCCCTTTTCCGGCACGGTCCTAATTTGCTCGGGTGAGTTCTGCATTACATAATCGCCGCTCGACCCCTCCACGCCGTACTGATAAGGGTCGTGGTACACAACCGGAAGTTTCCCGCCGAAGTTGTCGAATGGTGGCGGCGAAGGAATCGTCCATTCGAGCGACGTGGCTTCCCACGGATTGTCTGTCGCTGGTTGACCCCGGAAGCGGCTGTAAATCAGGTTGTAGAGAAAAATAAATTGGACAGCGCCTGTGGCCAGCGCAGCGAAGGTAATAAATTTGTGCACCGGGAGGAGCGGTTGAAGATACTCGTCCACGAACGAAGAGTAACGCCGTACATTGCCGGCGAACCCGAGATAGTGAAACGGCATAAAAATGCAATACGCGCCGACGAAGGTAAACCAGAAGTGCACCTTCCCTAACGTCTCATTCATCATGCGCCCGGTCATCTTGGGGAACCAGAAATAGGTCCCGGCGAAGACGCCGAATATGGCAGCGACCCCCATCACCAGGTGGAAGTGGCCCACAACAAAGTAAGTCGCGTGCAGCAGGATATCAATCGAGGGCTGCGCCAGGAAAAACCCGCTTACACCGCCGCTCACGAAAAGTGAAACAAATCCCAATGCGAACAATGAAGCTGAGGTGATGTGCAACTTGCAGCCGTACAAACTGCCAATCCAGATCAGGGTGAGAATCGTGGAAGGGATAGTGATCACCAGGGTGGGGAATGAAAACAGCAGGGACGATAAAGGATTCATCCCGCTCACAAACATGTGATGTCCCCAGACCATATAGCTAAGGAAACCGAGCGACATCAGCGAATAAATGATCACTTTATGGCTGAGCATGGGACGCCGCATAGAGGTGATCAGAACGTGGGAAACAATTCCCATGGCCGGCAGAATGGCGATGTACACTTCCGGATGCCCGAAAAACCAAAACAGGTGCTGCCAAAGCAGCGGTGACCCGCCAGAATGCGGCTGCAGCTGATCGCTCACCACCAGGTTGGCTGGAATAAAGAAACTGGTACCGGCCACGCGGTCCAGAATCAGCAGCAGGCACGCCGGTAACAGCACGGCGAACGCCAGCAATGCGATACACGAGGTTATGAACCATGCCCAGGTGGAAAGCGGCATGCGCATCAGCGTCATTCCACGCGTGCGAAGGTCGAGCGTGGTCGAGATGAAGTTCAAAGAGCCAAGCAGCGAAGCAATACAGAAGATGGCGATGGAAATTGCCCACAGCGTCTGTCCGGTTTGCTCGCCAGGACCCGTAATGCCACCCATTGCGCTCAGCGGCGCGTAAGCGGTCCAACCCGAGAGCGGCGGGCCATCGCCCACGAAGAAAGCCGACATCAAAACGCAAAACGCCACAAAAGTTGTCCAGAAGGACATCATGTTGAAGCGGGGAAAGGCCATGTCCTCCGCGCCGATCTGGATCGGCAAAAAGTAGTTGCCGAATGCAGCGAACGGCGCATTGGTGAGCACGAAGAAGACCATAAGCGTGCCATGCATGGTCATCAGCGAGAGGTAGTACTCCGGAGTGATTATCCCGTTAGGAGCGCTCGCCTTTGCCAGCCAGCCCAGACCCGGAATGGGTGAGTTCGGCCACACCAGGTGAATGCGCATCAACCAGGAAAGCACCATGCCTGTAAACACCGCCGCCAGGGCCAGGGCGTAGTACTGCTTCCCGATGACCTTGTGGTCCAGACTAAAAACGTGCTTCCGAATAAATCCCTGCGGAGGCGCGTGAACGTGCACCGCTTGTGAAGGTACTTCTGCCATGGCCTTACCTCGTGGAATCTTCTTTTTCCTGCCTGAAGCCGCTATTGCTCTGTCGCTTTCTGCTTCAGCCACTTCTCGTAATCTGGCTGCGACATCACCTCGAGATACGCCTTCATGTTGTAGTGTCCCAAGCCACAAAGCTGTGAGCAGACAATCTCGTACTTACCAACCTTGGTTGCGGTGAAATGTAGAGAAAGATCCAGCCCGGGGACAAAATCCTGGTGAATTCGCAGCTCACGCACAAAAAAGGAGTGGTTCACGTCCTTGGCGCGCATGAGCAAATGAATCTCCCGATTTTCCGGTACCCCGAGCTCGGCGGTAACAACGTCATCTTTGGAGTCGGGATCGTGGTCTGGATCGAGGCCAAAGAAATTCTGGGTGCCTTCATTGATCAGATCCGGATGAATGGGACCAAACTTGCCATCCGGCCCAGGGTAGCGGAAGTAGAAGGCGAACTGTCCTGCCTGGACTTGCACAGGCATGGAATTCGGCGAGGCAGGGGTGAAATACAAATTCGCCCAAGCCTTTTGACCGAAGACGCCCAGGGCAAGAACCTCCAAACCAACCAGAATGACAGCCGCCCCAACCAGGGTCGTTGCGCCTCCCGGAAAGTTTCCGATGGTGGCGGTTGGCTTACGGCCGGAAAACTTCCAAATAAAAATTCCCAACAGGATCTGTGCCGCTAGGAACGACACACCAGCCTCGACCATCGTGTCCGCCATCTGCTCATCAATAAGAGCGCCGTGCGTCGAGATGTCCTGCGGGGGTACCCAGGTATGCCGGATGATGGGAACTGCGGAAGCTATAGCAATCAATACAAGCGTTACCGCCAACAGCTTGGCCATGATATGCCGCCTTTAAGCCGCCTGGGAGATTCGCCAGCTTGTTGCAGGGCGGCCGCTGCGTTCCATCGGCAGCGGCCAAATCGTTAGCGTGGTTCTACTTCGCCTTAAACGTGAAACTGGCAGTCCCCGGCTTTCCGGCTGCCACCGTCACTTTTTGTGTTTGTGTGCCGTACGTCTCCTGCCAGGCTGTTACCGTGTAACTGCCCGGCGGAACATTTTCCACAGTGAAAGAACCGCTGTCATCACTCACTGCGTAAGGTCCCTTCACCACCGCCATGTAGCCATGCATCCAGGGATGAATGTTGCACTTTACATTTATGGAGACTTCCTGCGTCTTCCAAACCGCGTCGATGGGCGGAGCGCCGGGCGGTTGAGACTTGTTCCACCCGATATTTCCGCTTCCAGGTTGGGGGAGGGGATGGATATTGTGTGTGGTTGGATCGCTATTGGTGATCTTCATATGCTGATCCACATCCACCGCTGCTACATGCGGCGTATACATGCACCCCTTCTGGTCGTAGGTAACCGGTTGTGACGGCACTTGGCTGGCGACAGCCGGAGGGAGACCTTCCGAGAGGTAAATCACCACGTTTGCCAATCCTCCACCAGAACCCACCACAACCGTCTCGGTGTGTGCGGGATTGCCCTCATGTGCCTTCACGCATACCGGATCTTTCGACATGTCAATTGGACGCTGGTGGGGAGGCGTCCCCTCCAACTTCACTGTGCCGGTGATCTTTCCTTCCGCTGCTGCGCTGACCGTTTGTCCTGAGTGCAACATCACGAGCGCTAGAAGGGAAAGCATCGATAACGTTACTGCGAACTTGTAACCGCTCTTCATGGAATGTTTCTCCTGGTCCCTACTTGCTTTCTGTTTGGGTCGCCGGTTCGTTGGGATTGACGGGCTTCAGGCCCAGTTTTTTGGCGATCTCCTTTGCTTTAGTTTCCATAGGCTGCAGCGTGCGAAGGTAAAAAACTAGGTCCCACGCTTCCTCCGGCTTAAGATTGTCCGCAAACGAAGGCATGGGCGTTCCGTCCAATCCGGTCATGAAGATCTTGTAGAGATCCTGATCGGTCGAACCACACTTGAAACGTGTCGTGTCGTGGAAGTTGAAAGGCTTGATCGGCCGGTTCTGGTCATCGGTGAGTGTCTCGGCCGAAGGCCCATTCGCCCGACCTTCCACTCCGTGGCACTTCCAACATTCTACGCGCTTAAACACTGCCTGTCCTGCTTTGATCCGCTCTGGAGTCACCTCTGGCTCGGGAGGAATTTGGATTGGTGCCCCGGGCTTCTCCTTCACAAAGCGGGGCGAGAAGTGTTTAACGTAAGCAATTAAATCGGCGCGGTTCTGGTCTGGCAGCGGCTGCCAACGGGGCATGTTGGAATGCACAATTCCGCGCGTGATGGTGTTGAAGAGGTCGTCATCCAGCGGCAATGTTCCGGTTGGAGTAGAACGGCACTTATAAACACCCAACGTGAAGTTACGCGGCTTGGGGTCAATCCACTGTGCGTTCTCACCTTCGCCATCTCCGATCGGGCCATGGCAGCCAACGCAGAAACGGCGATAGAGCGGTTCACCGGCACTTGCGTGTCCCATCAGCTTGCCGATGTGGCTCTGCATTCCCATCTCCTGCTTCTCTTGCTCCTCCGTTACCTGAGACCAAGAAGCAGCGGATAAGGCAAAGAAAACTGCTGCACCCAGGAACAGCGACCACTTCCATGACTGTTTGCGCATCGCTAGCCCCTTAGAAATCAAAGTCGAATCCCATGAACACACTGCTACTGGTCAGACTCGTTCCGATGGGCGAAGTTCCCTGCTGCCGCACCAGCGAGTACTCAGGATGGAATGCGAAACCAGCCCGGCTGAACATGAACGGGTAATAGCGGAACGAAAATGTGTAAGCGTCTATATTTCCAAAACTGGACGGAGTACCCGGGAGCGCCTGCTGCGACATTCGTACGAACTCGTCCCGCTGCACAAAAACTAATTGCGGGTTAACCGTGTAGTGAGTTTCGATGAAGCCGCCATTCCAGCTGGGAGAACGGGCGCCCGGCGGAAGCGCCGCATTGGCCGGAGTACTGGTTCCGAAATATTTATCGTCCGACCCGTGCTGGAAGAACAGCGAGAAATCCACTTTCTTTAGGTAGATCAAGGCGAACGCGCCTTCCCGGTTGAAACTCTTGTTGCCGATGCCTCCGCCGGGAATCGGCACCCCGTCGGAAGTCAAGCTGAACGTCGGGGCACTCCCGAAGAAGGCATAAGCGCCCACTCTCTGCGTACCGAACTTGCCGGTATCAAAGGCCTGGCTGCCGGTTATGAAACCGCTGTAGGCGTTGCGCGCCGGCAAATTAACTTCGCCGTCATTCGAGCTAACCAGCGCCGCAGAAATCCGGGTACGGTCATTGACCGAGTGACCCATCCATTCCAAGCCAATCTGGTTGTCTCCCATTTGTCCGAATGCGTTGCTGTCATTCGGAGGGACGAAATGGTAAAGCTGGTACAGTCCGCCGTTACCTGAGAGATTGAGAATCCGTTTCTCGGAGATCACGTTATCAAACTCGAACTTTCCACCTTTGATATTCAGCCAGGGGCTTTTCAAGATGTTGTCGAAGCGTGCCCAGGCCGACTCGAAGTGGAAGGCGCCAGTGTTGTCGGCAGAGGGAACCAGCAAAAAAGAAATGTTGTTGTAAAGCGTGCCTGCGGTCAGGATGTCCAGGCCCGACAAGTCAAAGCCATGCGCAACCAGGTTTATAACTCCGGTGTTCGGCCCGGCCCCTGTATCAACCAACACCTTATTGACGAGCTCGCGGTGCCAGTTGGGCGTTACCCGCAGCGTAATCGGCCAATAGGCCGGATTCTGCCAGATGGGCGAATCCCGGTCATTCATCAGTTGAAAACCGTTGTCCTTGAACGTCTGGCCGAAGACGTTTAGCTTGGGCCAGGCTTCGTGACAGGCAGAGCACGGAAGGCCATACTTGCGGGCAAAGGCGGGAATCGCTGTAGCTGGCTTCAGAGCTCCAAATAACAAAAATAACAGCAACATTCCAACGAGGCGACTCCGCGAAAAACAGGCCATCGAATCCTCCCGTGCAGACCCAAATCCCTGAATTTGCTCGCTCCCCGCGACCACAAGTGCCGGGCGACGATAGTGCGTGCGGACGCACTTAGGTATCACGTTCCTTGGAGCCACGTCAAGAGGGGAAGCCCTTATTGCAGAAACGACTCTACCGAATGGTCTGTCCCAAACCGCGAATCAGGGTTTTTGTGATTCTGAGGCCTAGCCGCTTAGCATGCTCACGATCATCTCCGAGAACCACTGGACGCATAAAACCAAAAGTAAAGCCCACCACGCCTATGAAGTGAGCCAGGCCTTCCATATCTGTATGCGACAGGGCACGGCTTTCGTCGAATTTGTTGAGCCGGTCGGCAATCGCCTTGGCCCTCTGACTGGCACTTACTGTCCGGATCACATGGCCCAGTTTCGGGTCCACTATGGCGCGTGGAATGATTACCCTGAAGAAGTCCCGCTCCTTCCATGTACGGTCAATCTCAAACTCGGCGAGTTGCATGACGTCATTCTCAAGACTAGCAGCCGGCTGCAGTTTCACGGTCATATCGGCTAGTTCGTGGGAGATCCGTGAGCGAATCAGGGCCAGCAGCAACCCAGCTTTTCCGGCGAAGTAGCGATGAATCAACCCTTCTGCACAACCTGCTGCTGCCGCGATCTCCCGGGTGGTGGTTACTTCGTATCCGCGCCGTGCAAAAAGTTTGCACGCTGCCGCAATCAATGCCGCTTCGCGAGCTGCGCGGTCCCTGACTCTGCGAGCGGTCTTCTGCATCGTGCTCATCTCTCCCGGATGGAATGAGCTTCATGGCTCTATAGTGGAAACCGACTCGGAAATCAAGCCCAACTGCGGATTTCGAGTGCACAGGGGCTAAAGCCCTCATCCCTTGCTGCTGGCCGCACGGCTAAAGCCGTGCTCTTCCACGTTAGTGCAACCCTGCAGGACGTGAAGCAAAAGTTTCCGGAATGACTCGGAGTTACGGGGAGCCACTTCGCACGTGTGCCTACAAGAATGCGTGCGGTCTAGGTTAACCTGAACATCCGAAGAGCCTCCAACAAGTGGGAAGCGGTCTAGACTTGGCGCAAACAATCTCAAAAGCCTCGAACACCGTGGAAGCGTGGGCCTTCAGGCCCACGATAAAGGCCCAGAAGGAAGGGGGGCTTTAGCCCCTGCGGATTTCGTGTCCACAGTGGCTAAAGCCCTCATCTCTGGCTGCTAGCCGCACGGCTAAAGCCGTGCTCTTCCACGTTAGGGCGATCCATCCTGCAGAACGTGAAACAGAACGTTCCGGAATAATTCGGAGCTGCGGGGAGCCACTTCGAACGTGTGCCTACAAGAAGGCGTGCGGCCTAGGTTAACGTGAACATCCGAAGAGTCTCCAATAAGTGGGAAGCGGTCGAGCCTCGTCGAAAAAATTCCAAAAGCCTCGAACACCGTGGAAGCGTGGGCCTTCAGGCCCACGATAAAGGCCCAGAAAGAAGGGGGGCTTTAGCCCCCCATTTCTCGGAGTAGCTTTATACACCATCGTGTGGATTACGGCTTGACATTCGATCCCGTGCCGGAGTACCTATGCTCTCCTACGGCACGCGTTTATCAGTGCCAGTGCACATGGGTCCTAAGCAGAAGCGCCTTAAGCAATTAGCCGGTTATTTTCTCTTCCCGTCATTGGTCATCGCGCTGGCCTCGAACCTGTTCGCCGGCGATTCCGAATATGGCCTTTTGATCCAGGTTGACGCCCCGGAGGCCGAGGTATCGAAAGCCGTGCAGGAAGTCTCTGAGGACCAGATCATCCACGGAACTTACTCATACGAAAAAGAAAAGACCCTATACGGAGCTCATGCCGCTGCCTCGTCCTCGGCATTCAGGGAGGCGCCGGCGCCCGGCACAGTGTTCTACAAGGTCGCCGAGCGGGTGATTGCTCCCAAATATTTCAAGGACAGCGGAGATATAGGAACCATTTCGTTGCGTTACGTCGTTCAGAGCATTGAGCCGGCCAAAAGCAGGCTCAGCATAGAAGCGATATTCATAGACGCGCGGCATAGCAAGCATGCCTCACTCGGCGCGGTTGAATCGGCTGAGTACGGCGCGATCAAGGAACATTTGCAGGCCTTGCAGGCAAAGCAGAGGCAGCAACAAGCAGCAGACACGGAACTGGCACGTAAACATGCGCAAATCGAAACTGAACGGCAAGCACTGAAGATGGCCGCGGAGCCCGACCCGACAAGTCCCGCGGCAAATGATTCTTCCATCAAAGAATTGCAAGCGAAAGTCGAGGACCTGCGCCACCGCGTGGAGCGCAGGATTAAATCTGCAGCCACACCACTCAAATCTGCGCCTTTCAAAAGCGCGGCGACAGTGCAGTCCCTGCCTGCTCAAGCTGAGGTTATTGTCCTGATTCTCACTCCATATTGGTATGGAGTAGAAACCGAAGATGGGCACCGGGGTTGGGTGCATCGCAACCAAGTGGAGCCGCTCCCGTGAGCCGTGCGTGCTCCATCACTCATCCTGCACGAATCTACCTGCTGAATTACATCTGGCTGCTGCTTTTACTTTATCCGGGAGCGGCAGTCGGCCAGAACGGTTTTGCAGAGCGAACCTACCATGCCTCCAAGATTGAGGTAGAGCAGTCGCTGCGTGAACTCAAAGCCTACTCCGGGGGAAAGCTGCCGATCTTGGATGGCTTTGTGCTTTCGGCGGAACACTCCCTGGATCAATATCAGCGCGGCTATTACCAGTACTCGCTCCAGGTCATCCCGATTGGTCCCAACGAAACCCGCGTACGCGCGATTGCCAGGATCACAGTCTGGTACATCGGTGACAAGCCGGCAGCCCCGGGCTATCAGGTACTGCAATCG
This sequence comes from Terriglobales bacterium, assembly GCA_035651655.1. Taxonomy (NCBI): domain Bacteria; kingdom Pseudomonadati; phylum Acidobacteriota; class Terriglobia; order Terriglobales; species Terriglobales bacterium. The sequence goes on along the minus strand of DASRFG010000002.1, from coordinate 285,684 downwards.
AACGGACGCCTCGAATCTGACTTGTTTGATCGGCTCGACGAAGCATTGAAGCCGCAGAGCGCTGCTCCAAGTGACCGACACCAGCCCGCTTCGACTGAGGGCGAAGCTTACAAAAAGAAGTTTCCGGTTTCGTCCTCCGCGATGACGAGCTCGCCATCAGCAGCCGGTTCTGCCAGTCCATTGCCCAACGGTTCGGTCTTTACCCGAGCGATTACCCCTTCACTGCCCAGGCGCGAGCCCACCACCAGCATTGCCGATGAAAAACTCATTCAGCAGCTCCGAGAACACGCCAAGAGCCTGCAGGAAATTCTGGACAACCAGGCGCGCCCCGATAATCTCGCCGTAGTCAAAGCTCCGCGCACTTCGGTTTTGTCTCGCCCCGAGCCGGGAGCACAAGTCATCCTTCTTGCTGATGCCGAGGACGAGTTTCAGATTCTGGACACCCTCGGTCCTTGGGTACACGTGCAGATTTCAGGCATTTCCAGAGGTTGGGTCCTGAGCTCAGAACTCGACTTGCCGGGCTCGACCGCCAGCAACGCGGCAAGCGTTTCCGATTTCGAAAACTCAACCCCACCGCTTTTCCGACAAACTCGCGAGGAAACCTCAACCTTTCCCGGAAATTGGGAGCCGCTTCGCGGGAAAAAGGTGAAAATGATCTGGGTGCAGCCGTCGGCCGCCAGTGATAGCTCGGCCCAAAGCGGCAGGCTTACATACGCGAAATCTATGTTCAAGAAGGCGTTCCCGGAATTGTCCCAGGCTGCATCGGATTTGGCTGGGGTTGTGATTGTTTTCGATTCCCAGGATGGCGGCATGGCAGCCGCCACTTTGTCCAGTCTCCAGCAATGGCAAGCCGGACATCTAACCGACCAGGCCTTCTGGAAACACTGCTGGCTGGACCCAGCCGATGCCTTCAAGCAGTGAATCTGAATATCCCTCGCGAAAAGACATAACTAAGATCCCTTCACCGCCCTCTGCCTGCTAAGTGACGGCTGACACTTGCTCAGGCCACGCACGCGCCCTCATCGGCACCTTTATGTTGGTCGTAATTGAGAATCCGGTTTGCTCATTAGTGCCGCCAGCAAACTGCAAGTTGCTGCCGCGGAGAGCCACAATCCCGGCACCGCCCGATTCCCGGTGAGGTGAATCAAATAGGTGCTGATGGCTGGGGTGAATCCCCCGAAGATGGCAGTTGCCAAACTATAGGCGAGGGCGAAGCCAGAGGTCCGCACGCTCACAGGCATGATCTCCGTCAAAAAAACAACCATCGCGCCGTTGTAGCTGCCGAACAGAAACGACAGCCAGAGTTCTACGATGAGCAGTCTGGAGAAAGAGGGTTCGCGGATCAGCCACAACATGGCTGGATACGCCGTCAGCAGCATCAGCAACGTGCAAGCGAGGAGTAACGGCCGTCGTCCAATGCGGTCAGACAGAGAGCCCATCACCGGCAGCCAAAACAAATTCGAAGCCCCTACACACAAAGTAACTATCAGACCGTCAAGCGAGGCGAGATGAAGTACCGAGTTCGCGAAGGTTGGCGTGTAGGCGGTGATCATGTAAAACGAGACCGTCGTCATAGTCACCAGCATCATCCCGATGACCACGATGCTCCAGTTGGCGGTGAGCGCACGAAGGATTTCTGCAACGTTCGGTCTATGTTTGCGGGCACTGAATTCGTCAGTTTCGGGGAGCGACCGCCGGAGAACGAAAAGCAGGGGAATGATCGCGCAGCCCAGGAGCAAAGGGATACGCCATCCCCAGGCTGTCATTTTTGGTGGCGGCAATATAGAAGTGAGCCCTACGCCGAGCAAAGCTGCGAAAACCACTGCCACTTGCTGGCTGGCCGACTGCCAGCTTACGTAAAAACCTTTGTGTCCGGGAGTGGCAATCTCCGATAAGTAAACAGAGACGCCCCCCAATTCCATACCAGCCGAAAACCCCTGCAGCAGACGACCAAGTACTATCAGCAGAGGAGCCAGCAGTCCTATCGTCGCATACCCCGGCGTACACGCAATGGTGACGATGCCGAATGACATGAGCGTCAAGGTCAACATCAGTCCCGCTCGGCGTCCATGCACATCGGTGTACGCTCCCAGGACGATCGCTCCCAAGGGGCGCATCAGAAAGCCGGCGCCGAAGGTCATGAGCGACAACATCAACGACACAAATGGGACGCCGCTCGGGAAGAACGTGTTCCCAATCGCCGCCGCATAGTAGCCGAACACCATGAAGTCGTACATTTCCAAAAAATTCCCGCTGGAAACGCGCACCACGGCCCAGATCTTTGCTTTGCGAGCAAAAGTCGTAGTCACAGGAGTCGCGGGAATTTCAAGCCGCGCGTTCGCTGCCACAACCATCCTTCCAACCACAAATCTTTCCGTAAATCCTCCCGTCTGTTCCGGGAGTGGTTATCGTACCCAGGTGGTACCGGCATTCGTCAAATATTATGTCGTCCACCACTCCCCAGCCCGGCCGCGTGATCCTTTTCAACATGGAGGCGATGCGTGACTAGCCAACGAAGATTAGCAGGCAGAATTTACAAAACGCAGTGTGGGCATACTTTAGGCACACTGAAAAAGAATTGGAGCTGGTTGGCAGAGCGAGGAATTGTGGCTAAACTCTTGAAATCTGTGGTGCCGGGAGGGGGAGTTGAACCCCCAAGGGCCGAAGCCCGGCGGATTTTGAGTCCGCTGCGTCTGCCAGTTCCGCCATCCCGGCTCGAACTGGTAAGCCGTTGGAGAGATTACATTAATTGACGTTGTTGGCTTTTGCAACTTGCACCGCGCCCGGAGCCCTGTGTCCAAATTGTGTCCATACTCCGACCTGACAAAACGCCGCGTCTGCCAATTTCGCCATAACCCGAGCGTTCCGATATTATTATCGGCGAGCGCCCGTTTGCATAGCACCGGGGAATGGCGGTGTCTCCAAAATGGCCCGCGCACAAGCTAATCCGAATGTGAGCGTTCTCGTCTGGGCCCGTGAGTCTGCGGGGCTGAGCCTGGAGGCTGCCGCCAAGAAAGCAGGCGTCAGTAAAGAGCGTTTGGAAGCCTGGGAAAGTGAGCAAGAGGAGAGCCAAAAACCCACGTTCGCGCAGTTACGAACGCTCGCTGTTGCCTACAAACGGCCGCTGGCTGTTTTCTACCTACCTGAGCCGCCAAAGCGCTTTGAAGCGATGCACGATTTCCGACGCAAGGCGGGAGCTGGCGGAATCCAGACCCCGGAGCTAACGCTGGAGATTCGCCGCGCTCACGACCGGCGTGAATGGGCAATTGAACTGTTCGAGGAGATCGAAGAAGCGCCACCCGTAATCAACGAGTCGATTTCCATTCAGCAGGATTCTGAAAGCGCGGCCGAGATCGTGCGGAAGCTGCTGCGCGTCACACTGCCAGATCAGCGTCGCTGGACTACGGACTACGAGGCATTTCGCGAGTGGCGCGCCCGAATTGAGGAAGCCGGCATTCTCACGTTCCAAGCGACAGGTGTGGACTCAGAGGAGGCCCGCGGGTTCTCGATCGGCGAGCGGCCGCTACCCGTAGCAGTCGCGAACATCAAGGACGCGCCTCGCGGTCGGATTTTTACTCTGCTGCACGAGGTTGCGCATATTCTGCTCAGGGAAAGCGGAGTATGTGATCTTCATGAGTCAGAGGAGGACGCGCCATCTCGCATTGAAGCGTTCTGTAATCGCGTCGCCGGTGCAGCTTTGTTCCCAGGCGACGCGCTGCTGAACACGAGTGTCGTAAGAGCGCACCCAAAAGCCGAAATGGTCTGGTCGGATGCGGAGCTGCAGCAGATTTCGCGTCAATTTGGCGGGAGTCGAGAGGCTGCATTGGTTCGGTTGCTTGGACTCGGCCTGACGACACAGGCGGTCTACGATCAGAAAAGCGCAGAGTTCAAAGAACTTTATGCCCAGCAAAAATTGAAGCAAAAGGGTGGCTTTGTACCGCCGCACGAATTGGCAATCACGAGCGCAGGGCCGACGTTCACAAGTTTGGTAATCGAAAGCTTCGGTCGCGAGCGGATCACTGCGAGCGATGTCTCTGATTACTTGCAGGTGAGGCTAAAACATCTGCCGACCATTCAGCGCGACTTTACGAAATTTAGTACGTGAGAACCGTGCCCTACAGTATTGATACAAGCGCCTTTTTAGATGCGTGGGTCCGCAACTACCCGCAAGACGTGTTTCCCGGTTTGTGGGCCCGGATGCACGAAGCGGCCGAAGCGGGCGTGCTGCTTGTGTCTGATGAGGTGGTGAACGAACTTTCAAAGAAGGATGATGGCGCACACAAGTGGGTGAAGGCACACGCGGGAATGATTGTTCCGTTCGACTCAGAGCTTGAGCCACATGTGCAGCACATCATGACGACCTACCCTCGGCTCGTAGACACAAAAAAGGGCAGGTCCATTGGCGATCCTTTCGTGATCGCAGTTGCGCGTGCGCGAAAGCTGACGGTCATCACCGGGGAGATCCCATCCAGAAAGCCGGGCGTTCCGAAAATTCCAGATGTTTGCGATGGTTTGAAGATCAGATGGTTGCGGATTCTCGACTTCTTCCGCGAGCAAAAGTGGATCGTAGGATCGGGGCAAACCAACGCGAAGATCACTCACGATGAGTGAAGGCGATCATTACGGTTCCTTTCCAGCGAGGACGAGGAAGGCGGCCCGAAGTCATCGATTTTTGCAAAAAGGGAACACTGATCCGGACAGTAAGGCCAAAAACACGGAGCCTCAGCTGGCTAGTCGAAACCTGACGAACGGAGGCACCCTAATCTGATCGGGGTCACCAGCTATGCTCGGCGCGACGGCTATGAGCTCATTGGCAAATGAGTAAATCGCCGCACGTGACCCTTGCGCATTCACAGCGTTACTCGAAGAGTGCAAAAAATGTCGTTGTGCGATCCATAGCGGGGCTTGCCACATTTCATTGAGGCTCGGGATCCAATCGGCGATGCTCCATGTGGCCACTAGCAGTAGTAACGCACCGAGCTGCATGACGGTTTTGTGCTGCGAACCTCGTACACGCGGAATGTTCGATTCAACCTCGGCCTGTGGGCCAATTAACTGCCAACCGGCGCGGGCGATCCAACCGAAGTTCTTCGACGGCAGATGATCGCCCGCTAAAACGATGAGATGGTCGGCAAGCCTATTTTGATCTTCGTAGAATTCGCGGAAATGCTCGGGAGGTACGATATGTCGCTCGATGGCCATTATGTCCAGCACAAAGGCGGTTTTGACAGCCCAGCGAGCCAGAATGGCCTTTTCGACGCCGGTGAGACAATAAGGGGACTCGCTGATAAGAAGCCGACAGAGTAGTGGCTTCGCCTCATTTTCCAGACGACTCATCCAGCCAGTATTGCAGGCGCGGCAAATTCTGCCAGCGAGCAACGACCGAACCTGGAGACTACGATGGGCCAGTCTCCGCAACTTAATCATCGGCTCGCGCTCAATTTTGTACCTTAGAGTTTCCAGCTGTCCATGCGATATATTTAACATTTTTTGCAGCCAGCGGGGTATAGCATCTTCCTTTGACCTCTCGCCCGCTCGACCACAAAAAGCGCAGGCCTGAATTCGCATCGTGTGTCCTCGAAAGAGTCTCTTGTACCCGAGATTGTCCCCAAATTGTGCCCAACGCACTCCTGCGGACCCTTACCAAACCTTGCTAAATCAGGGTGCTCAGATTTCGCAAACGCAATAAAACAAAGGCACAGAGTTAGTTTAGTTAAACCCTCTGTGCCTTTTGAGTCCGCTGCGTCTGCCAGTTCCGCCATCCCGGCTGATGGAAGGCAACTCGCAAATCCAGTCTAGTTTAGCTTGATTATGCTTGCAAACCGGTTGACGAACATCCCAAACAGCGCATTGCTGCTACTTATAACCCTTCGCGGATGTTCCGCTCACAAGAAGCGCATGTTCCGCTCACACCAAAATTATTTCTGACATACTGCGCATTCTCCTAGTTCTTGCGAACATATCCCGTTGCCGTCAGGATTTCGTCGGGAACGCGCATCAGCGGCACCACCCGGCGCAGGCTGCCTTGTTCGGCACACGAGCGTGGCATCCCGTACACCGCGCACGAGGCTTCATCTTGCCCCACCGTCAAACCGCCTGCTTTGTAAATGGCCGCCATTCCTTGTTTCCCGTCATCGCCCATACCGGTGAGAATCACCCCCATGGCTGATCCTCCAAAAACTTCCGCCACCGAAAGCATCATCACATCCACCGATGGGATATGAAGCTTATCTGCCGGTAACTTGCTCAAGTGAACACTGGCTGGGGAGGTGCCGCGTCGCTTTACCGTCAGGTGCCAGCCGGCAGGTCCAATGAGGACCGTCGCCGGTGAAATCAGCTCGTCTTCCTGCGCCTCCCGTACTTTAATTTTGCACATGGAATCCAGACGCCGCGCGAATGGGCCAGTAAAACCCACCGGCATGTGCTGCACGATGACCACTCCTACTGAGAGATCATCCGGCAGGAGTGGCAGGATTTCCTGCAACGCTTTCGGCCCGCCCGTGGACGTACCGATGGCTATCACCGCCGGGGTCACGTGCGCGGTCAGGCGGCTTGGTGGCGCGGCCATCGTAGCGTGCGATGCCACACTACGGCTGTGCACCTCGGTCGCCGCGGGAGTAGCCGCCGCTGCTCTCGCCGGCCGGAACCTGCGCTTTTCTCCTGCTGCTGCCTTGATCTTCGCCACCAGATCTTCGCGAATTTTGACGATGTCCAGTGAGACATAAGAAAGCTGCTTGGGAATGTAATCAAACGCTCCTTCCGCCAGGCATTCGAAAGTGGTTTCGGCGCCTTCCTGGGTCAATGAACTGATCATGATCACTTGGCAGGGCTCGGTCTGCATGATTTGCTTTAGTGTTTCCAAACCATTGAGGCGTGGCATTTCGATGTCCAGTGTGACCACATCAGGATGCAAAGTATGGATTTTTTCCAGCGCCTCCATCCCGTCTTTAGCCACGTCCATGACCTGCAGCTGCGGGTCAGACTCGATCATGCGCTTGATCGCGGTGCGCATGAACCCGCTGTCGTCTGCCACCAGCACTCGAACCGGACGATGCAGTTGGTTATCGGGAGCCATTCAACCTCGGTAGAACGCCGTAACGAGTCTCTTGACTTCATCCATGTATCCGTCCAGCTCAAACGTGAGACGCGCCCAATCCAGGCTGCGAATGGAAGGTAAGTGCTGCTCCAGAACCTTGAAACCACTTTCTTGGGTCAGTTGCACCATTCTGCTCTCCGGAAATCCGTATCCCAGTTCGCACATCCGGCAAAGCAAATCGCTGAGACTTACAATTGCTACCTCTGCTTGATACTGGGTAGCGTTTTCGGGATGATGGTGATGCGCAAGGACCTCATTGATTTCCGCGCCAAGCCCCCAGCGTTCCCCTAGAAGGGCTCCGCTCTCGCTGTGCGTAATCCCGAGCACGCTCCTTTCCGCTTCGTGAAGCGGAATTTCTTGCGAACGCGCCAATTCGTAAGCTTGCTTAAACTGCTCGGGAGCAACCCACAGAGTTGCGACTACGCCCAGATCATGCAGCAGGCCGGAAAGGTAGGCCTTCTCCGGATCGACAAAGCCGATCTTCCGCGCCAAACGTCGGCTTACCAGTGCGCAGCCCAAAGAATGTTCCCAAAATACAACAGGATCCAGAGTCTGCCCGGGCCTTGCCGGCAGAATGTTAAACATGCAGCAGGAGACTGTTATATCGCGCATCCGTTGAAGTCCCAGCGCCATCACCGCTCCCTGAATGCTGTCGATTTTTTGTCGCCCCCCAAACAGGGCTGAGTTGGCCATATGCAACGCTTGCGCAGAAAGGGACTTGTCCTGCCCGATCAACTGCGCCACCCAATGTACGTCTTGCTGATCAATCGGCTTGTCCAGGTAGTGCAATAAGGGGAGAACCACGGCAGGAATGCTGGGTATTACCTGCAACGATGCAATCTTCTGCCGTAGTCCTTCCTTGGTCTCCATGAGCATCACTTACCTGCTTTCTTGCGCTCCGCCTTCACATATCCGGTGGTGGATGGCATGTGCACCAGGCGGAAGTCGTCGCTCACGCCAAACATCGACTCGGAGTGCCCCAGAAACAAGTAACCATCGGCTTGGAGATTGTTATAAAAATGCATATAAACGCGCTTCTTCGATCGGGTATCGAAATAAATCAGTACGTTGCAGCAGAAAATGACGTCCATTCCTTTCATGAACACCATCTTGCTGTCATCCAGCAGGTTCAACCGCGACAACTTTATTTTGTCTTTCACCGCATCTTTAACTTTTAATTTGTCGCCGGTAGCGATGAAGTATTTGTCGCGCAGTCGCGGGGTCAGGTTACGGGTAGCATAATCCCCATATACAGCTTGCCGGGCGTGCTCCAGAGAACGATCGTTTAAATCGGTGGCACAAATCTCGAAGGTACAGTTCTTCAGTAAACCTTCACTCTCCTCCAGCAGGAGGATGGCCAGCGTGTACGGCTCTTCACCCGTGGAGCAACCTGCGCTCCAGAGCCGCAGGTGACGTAAACTTTGCCTGGCCCTCCGTTCAAGGATTGCCGGCAGGACCAGGTGACGCAGTGCGTCGAGTTGCGGCTGGTTCCGGAAAAAACATGTCTCCCCGATGGTGATTTCGTTGAGCAGCAGGCACATTTCGGATGCGCTCTCCTTGTTCATGGTGAGCATTTCGTAATAACTGCGTATGTTCGTGACCCGTTTGTCGCTCATCCGTTTCGCACATGCCCCTTCCAACAAGCGAAGTTTGTGGTCTGGTTGGAAGATTCCGGCCGCCTCATAAATCAGGTCGCGGATTTTATACAGGAGGGGTCCGGGGGCAACGCCCGGTTGGGTAGCGGAATTGGGCGCATTCATGGCCGGGGCCCGTGCTGTGTTCCGACCATGGAAGAACGCGCCGATACGGCCAGGCTGCTTGGGTCCAGCACCAGCCGCACTCGTCCGTCTCCGCTTATCGTGGCTCCCGTCAGGCTAGAACAATGACGCAAATAGGTCCCCAGAGGCTTGATCACCGTGGACTCTTGACCCACAAGTTCATCTACCAGCAATGCAAGCTTGCGTTCTCCTACGCGCAGTATCACCACTCGCTGCACTCCATTACTCGGTGTGTCCTGAGGAAGTTCAAAAAGATTACGCAAGCGGACTAACGGCAACGTCTCTTGACGCAGCCGCAAGACTTCGCAACCTTCTATATGATGGATTTCGTCTGAGCTGATCCGCGCCGTCTCTAACACCGAGCGCAATGGCAGCGCATAGATCTCATCCGCCACTTGAACCAGCAGTACTGGGAGAATGGCCAATGTAAGTGGCAGCTTCAGCAGGACCGTTGTGCCGCGTCCAACCTCGCTTTCAAGCTCAGCACTCCCATTCAACTTCCTCAAGTTGGTGCGTACCACATCCATGCCGACCCCACGACCGCTGAGGTCACCAGCCTTCTCCACGGTGCTGAATCCGGGAAGAAAAATGAATTCCAGAATCTCACGGCGGTCCATTTGCCGCACACGCTCCTGGGTCACCAATCCCTTTTCCACCGCCTTGCTGGCGATACGCTCAGGGTCTATTCCCCCTCCGTCGTCGGAGATACTGATGACGATCTGCTCGCCTTCCTGACGTGCTTCCAGCCGGATAGTGCCGCAACGCGGCTTTCCCGCCATTTCCCGTCGCTCCGGCGTTTCCAGACCATGGTCCAGGGAATTGCGCACCAGGTGCACTAGCGGATCACCGATGAGCTCCACCATAGTTTTATCTAACTCGGTTTCCTGTCCCCGCATCTCCAGCTCGATCTCTTTACCCAGGTTGTGAGCGATGTCACGCACCAACCGCGGAAACTTTCGGAATACCGTGTCAATGGGCACCATGCGCGTCTTCAGACCGACGGTCTGCAACTCTTCCGTAATGAAGCTCAGTCGAGCGCTGCACTGGCTGAGCCCATCTTCCAGCGCCTTCAGGCTTATCCGCTCGCCGCTCACATCGCGGCTCAAACGCATTAAGCGATTTCTTTCCAGAACCAGCTCGCCGACAAGGTTGATCAGGTCATCGAGTTTGCGCACGTCTACACGCATGGAATGGGAAGAAATAGTAGTTTCGGCGGGTGGTCTTTGCTGGGCTGCTGCGGCCGCTTCCGCATGCTGTTTTTGTTGTGCCAGCGCTTCATCTACTTGCGCCACCGAGGCTAGGTTTTTCTGTACCAGGAGCTCACCCAGTTTTTCGCGGCCATCTTCTGGTTGTTTCTGCTGCTGTTTCAATACCTTGGTGATCACTTTTTCCGTGACCACATCATTGGCTACCAAGAGTTCGCCGATTTTGGGGGTTGGCTCGGCTTTTTGTACAGTCTCTAGCTCCTTCAGGAGGGATTCAATTGAGTATTCGTGAGGCGTGCCTTCGCGAATGTCCTCCAACATCTTGCCAAGCTGATCACGGGCCTGAAGCAGAGCGTCCATGGTGCGTCGCGACAGCAGGCATTCTGCCCGCCGCAACCCGTTCAGCACATCTTCAGCTCGATGACTCAGTCGCACTACTGCGTCGTATCCTAAAAAACTCGAGGTTCCTTTAATGGTGTGCAAAGCGCGAAATACTCTGTTCAGCAGCTCTGCATCGTTCGGCGTGCCTTCCAGCGCGATCAGGTCCTGATCCATGCGCTGCAAAAGCTCCTCGGATTCCACGAGGAACTCATGGACCAGAGTCGGATCTTGTGACAGCTCATTACTCACTTTCGGCTCCTGGCAATCTCAGGCTCCCGCGGTGGCGGCGTGCGCCATAGCAACTTCGGTGCAGACTTTCTGCTCAGAGTCATTCATCAATCGGTCAACATCGAGCAGAATGAGAAGGCGGTTATCCAACTTACCGACCCCTGACACATACTCTCGTTCAACCTTACTGAGTCGCGGCGGCGGCTCGACCGTGTCTGCCGAAATCCGCAACACCTGCGAAACCGAATCGACGATGAACCCCAGCACTGTGCCGTTCACTTCCACTACCACGATGCGCGCCTGTTTGTCGTTTTCCTGCGCAGTCATGCCAAAGCGCTTCCGCAGGGCCACAACCGGAATGATCTTGCCCCGCAAATTAATGACTCCGTCCACGAAGTCGGCCGAATTCGGGACCCTCGTCAACTGCGGAATTCTGATGATTTCCTGAACTTGTAAAATATTTAGCCCGAACTCCTCGTCTCCAACGTTGAAGCTCACCAATTGCAGCAACTCGCTGCCGGCCCGCGCTGCGTTGTGAGCTCCGTCCCCTTTGACCTCCGTTTTGCCAATCATTTTTCTCTCCTGAGTAAGACCGCTTGTTTTTAGAAGATGTTCTCCTGCAGGCCGGTGCTCCCTACTTGACCAGTTCCGCCGTCTCATCATGTACCGCTTGATCAGCGTAGCCGCGTGAAGACACCTTCGTCGGAGAAGACTTGTGTGGTTTGCCATTGCCGTTCAGTCGGAAGCGCCCCACCAGCGACTGAAGATCTAACGCGAGATTTGAGAGGTCCTGGCACGCTTTGGCGGATTGTTGTGAGCCGGTGGTGGATTCCTTCACCAGCTTCGCGATCTGGTCCATGCTGTTATTAACTTGCTCGGTGGCGCTCGCTTGCTCGGTCGCGGCGGTAGCGATCTGGGTGATCATGTCTCCCACCTGCTCGGCGGTGTGAATGATTTCTTTCAGCGCTTCCCCTGCCTCAGCGGTGCTGGTGACTCCGTGCTCTACCTCTCCGGTCACCGTCTGCATGGCTTCCACTGCGACCTTGGTTTCAGACTGGACGTTCTTAATCATTTGGGCAATCTCCTTCGTAGCCGTGGTGGTGCGCTCGGCCAGTTTGCGCACTTCGTCGGCCACTACCGCAAAGCCGCGCCCCTGTTCTCCGGCACGCGCAGCTTCGATGGCGGCATTGAGCGCCAGCAGGTTGGTCTGGTCAGCAATGTCGTCAATCACTCCAATAATGTGACCAATCTGGTCCGAGCTCTTGCCGAGTTCTCCCATCTTGTTTCCTGTACTGCTCACAGATTCAGCAATGGAACGCATCTTAGTGAGGGTTTCGTCTACAACTTTGCCGCCGTATTTTGCAGTCTCCGCCGCCTGTTTGGCTGCTCCTGCTGCTTTGTTTGAGTTGTCTGAAACCTGCAGTACAGTGGAGGACATTTCCTGCATGGCGGTCGCCACCTGTGTGGCCTGGTCCTGCTGGGTCTCAGAGCTGGTAGCCGCCTGGGTGGCTGAAGCCGAGATTTCTTCGCCGGCGCTCGCCACGTGCTCCGCCGTCTGCGCAACCTGCTGCAACATGTCCGTCAGGCTGTGCTGCATCTTGTTGATTGCTTTTACCAGGTCTCCAACCTCATCGTCCGATTGGGCAGTCAGTTCCTCTCCCGTCAAATTGCCCGCAGCCATGGATTCTGCTTTTTGCAGCACTGCCTGAACCGCCACCACGATCCTTCGACTCAGCGCAACCGCCACCACACAACCCACAACCAGGACGATGATGGTACTCACGATCAAGATTGTGCTAGTGGATTGTTCGGCGGAACTAAGTCCTGCCACCTCCTGATTTCCAAGTTCTTGGTTTTTCTTGTCCAATTCAGTAACAATGTTGATCAGACTGTCGGTCAGTGGCTGCGTCTCGTTGTGCAGCATCTGTAATGCCTGTTTTCTATTTTCGGCGCCGGCTAGCGCATTATCTTGGATTTGTTGCTGCAGCCGCCTCCAGCGGTCAACTTCAGAGACAATTTGTGAGACTCGGTCCTTGTTCTCCTGGGTCGTGAACTGCTTGGAGAGCTCTTGGAGCGCAGCCAGATCCTTGTCCAGATCAGCCAGGGCCTCTTCGCGCTTCCGTTTGTATTTCACAGCCTGTGCCGGATCTGAGCCCAGGAATACGTAGTTCGTCAGGGCGCTTGCAACCTCCCGAACGTTTTCAGATACGCTTCCCGCGTGGACCACGGTCACATACCGCAGCGAGGTGAATTTGTTCTCTTGTTGGATGATTTTCCGAATCTGCAGCACGCCAACCGTTGAAGCAATTACGCTTAAGCTGATTAGGACGCCGAATCCAATGCCCAGCTTCTTGCCAATGGTGAAACGCATGGTTTAGCGACCTCGCTTAAATGATTCATCGACTGGCGAGTCTAGAACCCCACCCTGATCAAACGACTCGCAATCCCTTAGTGTCCCAATCGTGTCTGTAACGTTTTACTCACTCCTGGAGCCTCCAAAAACCGTTTCGGATGCGGTCTCGTGGGGCGGCTGGGAACTGAAACTGTCGTCGTGCTATAGCAGCTTTCAGGAGCAATGTTTTCCTGTCCCAGCGCTGGTTGTGCTTGCAAGGTTGTTATCTCAAGCAGAGCCGATCCGAGGATCAACACAAGTGGGTTCAAGTGCATGTTACCCAGGTCTCCACGCCGGTCGCTTATCAGAGGGGAGAAATCCGGAGCAGACCTCGGTTCGGTCCGGGGTCCATCGGCGGTTGAATCCGGCCACATCAATTCATCGGCACGTAACGCGAGAGACTGTAATCGGTTTTAGGCAATCTATTCATTCTGGGAACGCAGTTCACTCTGGTACGTCTTAAGGCGTGCATGACTTGTCCCGGGCGCAATCCCATCTTGCCTCTTGACCGGCAGCTCAACGCTATTCTTAGAGCTCGGAACCATTCTCCACTGCGGGTTTCTTCTCAGCCGGCGGTGAGCTCAACACCACAATGTCCACCCGGCGATTCGATTGCCGTCCTTCCGCTGTGCCGTTACTGGCTATAGGATGGAACTCAGCGTAGCCGGCGATGGAGAAGCGCTCGGCCGGAAACTTGTACTGCTCCACCAGTTTCTTTAGCAAGTCGCTCGCTCTCGCCGTGGAGAGCTCCCAGTTGGAATCAAACTGAGACGTATGAATGGGAACATTGTCCGTGTGCCCCTCAATGCGCACATTGTATGTGTGTTCCGATAACACTTCCGCTATGCGTGCGAACGCGTCCTGCGAACGGGCCTTGATCTTCGCCGATCCGCTATCAAAAAAACCGACCTCGCGCAGGCTGATGACCAGCCCGTCTGGAATTATTCGCAAAGCTACTTCATTGCGCCGAATCTCCGGAGCCAGCGCCTTTTCCACCTGCCCCCGCAGTTCATCAAAATTTTCATGGCGGGAGCGGTCTTCAGTACCCATATTGGATCGTGCGAAGCGCCCCAGCATCTGCTTGCGTTCGGCCTTTTCCACAAATCGCGACGTGTCCATGGGCTGCGAGCTGGCCGTATCGATCGGCGGTCCTAATGAATTTCCCGGTAGCGCCCCGAGTTGCTGAAACGCCGCTTGGATGGCCACTGATAATCGACTGATCTTCCTCGTATCAACCTGTGACGACGAGTACAAGACCACGAAAAACGCAAACAACAGGGTTATGAAGTCGGCATACGAGACTAGCCATCGTTCGTGATTAACATGCGCCGGATGTCGCCTCCTCCTGCTCATACTGAGACCTCCTCCCGGCTTCCCTCCTCCTCTTTTTCTTTTCCTTTGGCCTCAGCCAAAAAGCCCAGCAGCTTGGTTTCCAGCATCCGCGGGTTCATCCCCTCCAGAATGGAAATCACACCTTCCAGCGTCATCTCCCGCACGACTTGTTCTTCACGCAAGCGGATCTTCAACTTCCCCGCCGTAGGCAAGAAAAAAAGATTGGCTAATCCCACGCCGTAGATTGTTGCTACAAATGCCACCGCGATTCCCTTGCCAACTTCGTTGATCTTGTCGAGGTGCTGCATCACCTGGATTAATCCAAGCACTGCGCCAATGATGCCGATCGTCGGTGAAAACCCGCCCGCTGCCTCGAATACTTGTGGGATCTGCTCCTCCCGTTCCGCTCGGTTATCCAGTTCCAACTCCATCATTTTGCGCAATTCGTGGGGCTCGGTGCCGTCAATCGCCAGCATCAGCGATTTTTTCATGAACGGGTCCTCCGATTTCGCCATCTGCTCATCCAGCGACACAATTCCATTCCGCCGGGCTTGGTTGCCATAGCGCACCAGTTCGGCAATTGTTTCCCGCGGGCTGTGCGTGGGCTCAAAGAACACTTGCACCAACCGCCCAAATGCCGAGAACACCACCGGCAAAGGGAATTGCAGCAAAACCGCGCCCATGGTGCCGCCCACTACGATCATCGCTGCCGTAGGCTGCATCACCTGCGACAAGCTGCCGCCCTCGATCAGCAGACCGCCGACAATTCCACTCAGGCCCAGCACCACCCCACCCACGCTGGCCTTGTCCACGTCGTTCCTCTCAGGATTCTTCGTCCCGCTTGGCGGGTTCAGCCGCGTCCGGTCCCACTGCCGGCCCCACCGCATTCCATGATGGCGGGATCCCGGCCAGCACGCTGCGGCGGAATTGCACAATTCGCTCTACGATCTGCTCGGTGCTCTCCCGCACCACGATCTTTTCCCCGGTTACCAGAGTGATTACCGTATCCGGGGCCTGCTCCACGAACTTGACCAGGTCGGAGTTGACCGCCAGCGGCTTATTGTTCAAGCGTGTCAGCGTAATCATTGATATAAACCGTCAGGGCACACCTTCAGAGAAGCGGCGAATTGCCTCTCGCCCATATTCATCGGTCAGCACGCCAGGTTCCTTCACTGTCAGCCTCATGCCTTGCCGTACTCTTCTCATTTTTATCCTGGCCCGCTGATTGCATCTGCAGCTGAAGGCGAAGGAGTAAAGCACGGCAACGCGCCCCACCTCGGCAGATTTTGCCGGGTCCAACGGCCACAAACTGCCGAACGGGATTAAATGAAGATGCAAGACAAGCACCAGCTGGGATTGCAAAAGTTTAAGGAAGGGAACTGGGCCGAAGCTGTCCGACTTCTAGGACACGCTTTGGGCGAGGCCGAGAGCAGCGAATGTTGGAACGATTGGGCCGCTGCCCAATTCGCTTCCGGCAATTCTTCGGACGCCGAGGAGGGTTTTCGGCGTGCCCTCGAGGTGGATCCAGGAAACCTTCAGGCCGCCGGCAATCTTGGTGCCTTGCTTTCCGAATCCCGCCCTCATGAGGCTTTTCCATTTCTTGAACTGGCCCGCTCCTCGGTTCCGGAAGATAACCGGGCGTTGGTTGACGCTCTGCGCGAACGCTGTCGCCCGGCATGGAATTTAGAATCAATACGGCGCAAGGACGACGAAGCATTACTGCGCCCCTTCGCGGACGACGATCAGAACGCGCGCTCCTATTATGAAACTCACCTGCAACGCTATCTCACAACTCTGGCTTTGCTACCCCCGGCCATTCCCGGGCAGAAGCTGTTGGAGTTGGGAGCAAGCTTCCATCATCTCAGCCCAGTTCTGCGGAAAAAAGGTTATGACGTGCGCTGTACTGACATTTGGGAAGGAGAAAAACAATACGTCGGCAAAGTACCGTCCTCTGACAACTCCGAAGACCTTACGTTCGTGGTTGATAACTTCGATTTACAGCACACTCCCTGGCCGTATGCTGATCATCTTTTCGACGTCGTCCTTTGCAGCGAAATCATCGAGCACCTCAGCCATGATCCTATCGCCGTCCTGGCTGAAATCAATCGCGTCCTCAAAGCCCGCGGCCTGCTGCTTTTGACCACCCCAAATATTGCCAGCGCCAAGAGCGTTCTCCACCTTTTGCGCGGAGATAGCCCCTACGTTTTCGGCCAGTTCTTTCGTGATGGGCTCGCCACCGACCGCCACAACCGCGAGTACACCGCGGGCGAAGTGCGCCGTCTGGCACAGGCCGCTGGGTTTGAGGTGCTGCACCTGAGCACACAAGATAGTTGGTGGCGCGATCAGCGCACCGCACTACGCCATCTGGCCGCCATGGGATTGACCATTTCCCTTCGCGGCGACAACACCTTCCTGCTCGCTCGCCAGCAAAGTCCGGTGATCGAGCGGTACCCATCTGAGTTTTACTCAGACATGGGGTCGCAAGCCCAACGTCGTCAACAGCAATCCAGCGTATTTCCGGCGCAGACGCGTCCCATCCCCGCCGCCTCCGCAGCCCAGACTCGCGTGCTGGTCGTCCACGAAGTTCTGCCGCATTTCGATCGCACTGGTTCCGATGCCCGTTTGATGCAGGTATTGAATTCGCTTCTTAAGCACAATTGCGCGTTGACCTTCATCGGCAGAAACGGCATGAACTGCGATGCTTACAGCCCAGCCCTTCGTGATCTCGGGATTAATGTTTATAGCGGTAGTATCGAAAGGCAGGGTTGGCTATCAAGCGACCACCCATTGACTCCGTCACTCCCGGAAATACTGTCTGACGGTAAATTTGATATCGCTCTTCTGTGCCACTGGTTCTGGGTGGGATTGTCCATCCCCGAACAATATCTGTCCGACATTCGGCGACTTTCCCCGCAAACTAGAATCGCCATCCTCTCCGACGATCGTCACGGAGAGCGCGAAATGCGCCTCGCTCGACTCACCGGTTTGCTCTCAGATTATGAACGCGCCTGCGACTATGAACAGCGCGAGTGCGAGCTCTATCCTCAGGCCGATTTGCTACTGGCTATCTCGGATGACGACCGTCGCGGCATGCTCGGCCACGATCCCTTCCTGCAAATTGATTTGCTCCCCATGGTGGCCGAGCCAGGCCCTCCCGGACCCGCGTATGAACAGCGAAACAATATTCTCTTCCTCGCCAACTTCGAGAACGCCGCTAATTGCGATGCCTTGCAATGGTTCGTAGAAAACATCTGGCCTGACCTGCGGCGCCGACTTCCAGAGCTACAGCTTTCTCTCGTCGGCAACCACGTGCCCGGCACATATTCATCCCAGCCAGGAATTGCGGTCCGCGGATATTTACCAGAACTGGCCCCTTGCCTGGGAGAACATCGGGTCTTTATCTCTCCATTGCGCGTGGGTACTGGCATCAAGACCAAGAATCTGATCGCGCTGTCTCACGGGCTGCCCCTGGTCACCACCTCGGTCGGAGCCGAAGGCATGGCTCTTACCCATGGCCAACATGCGCTCATCGCTGACACGCGGGAAGATTTTCTCGCCGCGATCATTCGGCTCTACACCGATTCCGCGCTATGGCAGCAGCTGGCGGAAGCGGGAAGGGCCCACATTCTGGAAAGGTTTTCGCAGCAAGCCCTGGACAGGCAAGTAGCGCTGGTCCTGCAGAAATTACGAACGCTCGAGAGCAAGCCTGCTGCCGATGAAATCTGTTCCTTTCGCCGAGTGGAGCGCTCCCATCCCAACCTATTGAAATTAGGGGTCGGACGTCCGGCGATCGCCGAGCGGGCTCGAGCCTACATCGAGCAAGGGAGGAAGTTGCTCGCCGAAGGCCATGCCAACGCGGCACGCGAACAACTGCGGCATATGTTTACCTTCGTGCGCGAGCCGCTTCCGCGCGACCTTGTCTTCGACTCCGCTTATTCCTGTCTTGCCGAATGCTACCGCCGGCTTGGCGAACCGGAAATGGCCGAACGTTGGGAAAAACAGTTGGCTATTCCAGCCCATCCACTTTCTTCCAAGGTTCGCGAAAAGCCTGCGCCAGTTCGCACCCGCTCGCGCACGGGAAACCCCGCTCTGGCTTTGTCCATGATCGTGCGCAACGCCGCCGCAGACTTGCCCGTCTGCCTGGAGAGCGTGCGTCACTTGGTTCAAGAAATCATTATTGCTGACACCGGCTCTACTGATGACACCTTCGACGTCGCCCGACAATTGGGAGCTCAGGTGATCTCCATTCCCTGGCAAGAGAACTTCGCCGACGCCAGAAACCTGGCGCTTGAACCGGTGCAGTCGGACTGGGTGCTGGTTCTCGATGCGGACGAAGAACTCGATCCTTCCGCCGCGGATCTTCTCCCCGCGTTATTGAAGCGCCCCGATGTAAGCGGCTATCGCATTCCCTTGCGACATTATTGCCGTAATGTGCATGCGCGCGGGTGGGACCGCCGTGCACAGAGAAACACTTCCACGCTGCCACGCGCCAGTGCTTACCCGGCATACGTCGAAAAAGAAATCGTTCGCCTGTTTCGCCGCGATCCTGATATCCGGTTCATAGGCCGCGTTCATGAGAATGTTGATCTCAGCATCCTGCGCCGTGGCGGAAAGATAGGCGACGCAAATTTCTGCATCCACCACTACGGCTTCACCGGCGATCAATCAAAGCTGGCAGAAAAGAACCAGTGGTATCTAAAGATGGGTCGCCTGAAAATACAGGAAATGCCGGACAGTGCTCTCGCGCACATCGAAGTAGGGCTGCTTGAACTTGATACTTTTGGTCGTCCCCAGGAAGCCTTGCAGTGCTTTCAGCGCGCGTGCGAACTGGAGCCGCAGAATGCTACCGCCTGGCTGTTCGCCGGTATGTCCCACATCCAGCTTGGAGACGATGTTCAGGCCCTTGGCTGCCTTGAAAAGGCGGAGCGCCATTGTGGCCTGAGCCCGATGATAAGTGAAGCCCGGGGCGATGCAAATTTCAATCTGGGGAATTTCGAATCAGCTGCTCGAAGTTTTCGCCGCGCCTGGAAGGCCTCTGAGAGTGACGCCAATTTGGAAAGCAAACTCGGCCTGGCCGAACTCCGCCTGGGAGAGGTCCAGACGGGCTTGGCGCGAATGCGCCGCGCACTCCAACGCGAGCCCGATCGCGCGCAACTTCATGACCGGCTCATTACGGCGTACATTTCTGTGGGGCAGCTCAATCAGGCGGCCCAAGCCGCTGAGCGCAAGCTTGAGCAGACTACTCCTTCGCCGGAAGGCTTTTTGCGCGCCGCCGCCATTCATTTCCAGCTTCGTGCTCACGACCGCAGTCATGCGCTCCTCGTGCGCGCATTGCAGCTTTTCCCGCACTCCGACCGGCTCGCGAACGCCCTGCACCAAATCGAAAGTAACGTAACCCAAGTCGCTGACGGCCGCTGATCGCGCCCTCGGTGAGCACATCTCATCTCCCTTCATATCGGAACCGGATTGAATCAGTTAAAGCCACGGTCGTTCCCGCCGATGATTCACTTGAACGCAGTCGGTTCCGTGAGGCAGGACGGATCCTCTCTGGGTAACCAGGGCGGCGGCCCAGCGGGTACCGGACCTAAAATTCAAGGCCCAACAGGAGCGATGATATGGCACTTAGCATCCTCAATAACATCCCGTCAATTGCCGCACAGAACCAATTGGCAATTACGGGCGCAGGACTGCAGCAGACTCTGTTCCGCCTCTCATCCGGTTCCCGGATCAACAGCGGCGCAGACGATGCAGCAGGTTTGGCCATTGCCGACGGCTTACGAGCGAACATAACCGCTCTAACTCAATCTTCACGCAACGCCAATGACGGCGTCGGCAAGCTGCAAGTGGCCGATGGTGCGTTAGCGCAGGTCACCAACCTGCTTAACCGCGCCGTCACGCTGGCTACTGAAGCTTCCACCGGCACCGTATCCAACGCCCAGCGCACCGCGCTGGACTCTGAGTTCACAGCCATTAAGTCAGAAATTGACCGTATCGGACAGAAGACAACTTTCAACGGCACACAAGTTTTTCTTGATGCCACCGGTCCGAATCTGAACACTCTGACTGGATCCGTGACCTCGCTGACCCTGACTTCTGCACTTACCAGCGGTGACACATTCATTGTCTCCGCAGGCGCTGCGACTTTTACCTTCACCGCTACCGGCACCAGTACGGTTGCCGACCTGCTGAACGCCGTCAACTCGGATGCTACCGTGGGCGCCAAGGCAACATTAACCGGCGGATTCCTTACCATCAGTGACCCGCTGGGGCGAGGTAACCTGTCGGTCACCGGAACGGAAACCGGAGGATCATCGGACTTGGGCAGCTTCGCCAATCCCACCGCTTCTCTGGGCGCAACCACCAACATATTCCTCAGCGACTCCACGTCCGGCGGTGCCAGCACCATCGTGGTCTCGGTGGGAGGGCTCAGTTCTTCTGAACTGGATAACGGCTCCAACCACGTGACTCTCTCCACTGATCTTCTGACCAGTGACGTAGCCGCCCAGGCCGCACTGAGCGACATCAACCAGGCCATCGCCAACGTTGCCGGCAAACGAGGTGGAATTGGCGCCGGCATCAACCGCCTGCAGAGCGCGGTATCCGTCATCAACAATCAAACCCAGAACCTGACTGCTGCGCAAGACGGCATTCGAGCTGCCGACATCGCGCAGGAGGTGGCGAACATCACCAAGTTCTCCATTCTTAACCAGACAGGTATTTCCGCTCTGGCGCAAGCCAACCAGGCGCAGCAAAGTGTACTCAAGCTGCTCCAGTAATCTACTGAGCTCACGGGGGAGCGGGTTTTCACCCGCTTCCCTTGAGTTTTTCTCATGAGGAATTAATTCATGGCAACACTTCCCATCAATCTGAACAGCGGAGCCGCATCCGGCAATGGCATAGATGTGACCGCCGTCGTTGATCAGCTCATGGCCACGGCTCGGTTACCTGAAACGTTGATGAAAGCTCAGCAGGCCCAGCTTGCATTGCAGTCTGCCGCCCTGGCCACCATCAATAACTTGCTTGCCAACCTCCTCACTAATGCCAACGCGCTGAGCGATGCATCCGGAGCTCTCGACTCCCGCGCCGTCACCTCTTCCCAAAGCAACATTCTTACTGCCAGCGTGCTGTCATCCGCAGCACTGGGTTCACATACCATCGTCGTCGCGAACCTGGCCACCACTGGCTCTGCCTACAGCAACTCACTGGCAGACGGCACAACCACCTTTGCCACCGGCGTCTTCACCCTTCAGGTGGGAGCAAATTCAACTCCCATCACGGTGGACAGCAGCAACAATACTCAGAATAAGTTGGCGGCCTATATAAACAGCCACTCTTATGGTGTAACCGCCAGCGTGATCAAGGATGACAAGGGCACCCGCCTGACCTTCGTTGCAAATGTCAGCGGTGATTCTGGCAACATCACCATTGACAACAGCACCAATACCACCGGCCTCACTTTCAACCTCGGCTCAGCTGGCGCCAACGCCAACCTAAGCGTAGACAGCGTACCCATCAGCAGCGCCACCAATACCATTACCGGCGCGATACCAGGCGTCACCCTGAATCTGTTGAGCAGCGCGCCCTCCACTCCGGTTACCATCACCATCTCCCGCGACGTCTCCACTGCCACCCAGGCCATCAACAATTTTGTAACCAACTACAACAATCTCATTAAGACGATCAACGCCCAATTTACCTATAATCCCATCTCCAATACCGCGGGACCACTGGCCGCGGACAGTTCGCTTAGCAACTTGCAGTCGCAAGTACTCTTTGACGTCTCTTACGCGATCGATCACAACAATGGCATCGTGAACCTCGCGTCCATCGGCGTGAACATGAATAATGATGGCACGCTGACGGTGGATAGCGTGGCATTGAACGACGCCCTTACCAACCACTCGGCTGACGTCAAGAACTTCTTTCAGCAGGCCTCGCCGGCTGGATTCGCCACCCACCTCAAGGCAGAACTCACCGTCCTCAACGACCCGACCTCAGGACTGCTGTACACCGATCTTGCGGGAATCAAAAATTCTCAGGATTCGATCTCCCGCCAGATTGACGACTTTGAAGTTCGCATGGCCGCCAAGCAGGACTTGTTGACTCGAGAGTACGTTCAGATTGACGTCATGCTGCGGCAACTCCCGCTGTTACAGGCTTCCGTCAGCGGACAGCTTGCCAGCCTGGCGGGTTTGAATCCAACGGGTCACTGATATGACCTTCGACGCCAGACGCGCATACTTGGAATCCGCCGTCCGCGGAGCCCCGCCGACGCGCCTGGTAGTGCTTCTCTACGAGGCCGCTATCAGCGATCTGCAGCGCGCGCTCGCCGCCGTTCGCTCCGGAGACGTGGAGCGGCGCACTGCCGAGATCGGCCATGCACTGGCGATCGTCGGCCAACTCCAGGCCACTCTGGACCTCGCGCGTGGTGGTGAGGTTGCCCAGAATCTCGACCGCTTCTACTCGGTGGTTCGCGCCAAGCTTTTGGAAGCTCAAATCAAGGGCTCTGCCGAACTGCTCGAAGAGCAATCAGGCCACTTTCTCTCTCTTCGCGACGCATGGTTGGAAGTGGAGAAAGATGTTTCTCGTCCCACTGTTCTGCCCAACAAGACGCAGTCAGCTCTTCCGCCGCCGGCGACGCCGGTAACAGATGGACCTGCCAAGCAGTCAAAGTGGAGTGGATGACAATGCACGACCTGCTGACCAATTTGCGCTCACTGAATCAAATGTTGGAAGCTTGCGTCCGAAACGCCGTGGATCCCAAATTTGAACCCAAACCCGAAAATTTTCAGGAGCTTCAGTCCCTTCTGCGCCTGGGCGAAAATCTGTTTGCCGGCAATTCCGTTGACCGCGCTCCCGTTGTCGAAGTGGAACAGCAACTCGCGCTCTACCGTGGGCATTTGCAGCAGTTGGCATCGTTGGTGCCAACCTTGCAGATCAAGTTGAACTTGCGACGTCAGCACCTCGGCAAAAAGCGTGAACACCTGCGCGCCGCGAGCGCTTGGTCGCAAGCCGTGCGACAAACCACGAAATGAGCTGTCGATTACGAGTGATAATATGTCGTGCGATGGCGTTTTGTAACCCCAATGTTTGCTATAAGTTGCAATCCTCCGCCCCTTGCATTCTTGGCTTTTTGGCGGTATCTTAAGCTAACGCAGGAGTTAGCTCTGGCCCGCCAGCGGGGCGTCGGACGCGTATCTGCACAGCCGGCCGAAGCAACTTAAGGCCGCCATTATGACTCGAAATTCAGAGCGAAAGTTTTGAGCGAAAACAACCAAAATCGCGACCTTGAGCGTTACAAGCTACTCAAAGGCGCCTACAGTCGCGTGGCCCGCCGGCTGGATGTTGACCGTTCGTTCGTCAGCCGCGTCGCCCACGGCGAGAGACGCTCTGGCCGAGTAGAGCAGGCGCTTGCCGCCGAGATGCGCCGCATTGAGAAACGGCTTGCCGGCAAGGACCATTCGGCTCCCGAATCGGCTGTCGAACTCGCATCCCCAGCTTCCCGAGAAATCGTAAAAAACTCTGTCCTGGTGGTGGACGACGAGCCCAACGTGGCCAATACCGTCGCCCAAATTCTGCGCGAACACGGCTTCGAGTCCCGTGTCGCCTATGGCGGCCAGGAGGCCATCCGCGAGGTCGCGGCCCACGCCCCGGACATTATTATTTCTGACGTGGTCATGCCCCACATCAACGGCATTGAGGCCGCCAAGGCCATTCACGAGATCTCCCCGGGCACGCGCATCGTCCTCTTCTCCGGCCAGGCGATGACCAACGACCTGCTGCACACTGCGCGTTCCCAGGGATATTCGTTCGAATTGCTCCCCAAGCCCGTCGAGATCAACACTCTTCTGGATACCCTTCGCGGCACCGGGGAGAGCCCGTTCTCCATTGCGCCTTACGCCCAGGCCTGAGCTGTAGCATTGCTCCCCAATGATTCCGATCCTATACGAAAGCCTGAGCTACCGTGGGAGCGTGGGCCTTCAGGCCCACGAAAAAATTAAGCAGAAAAGAGGGCTTTAGCCCCTGCGCGTCTATCCACAGGAGCTGAAGCCCTCCCCGCAGATCGTACGGAAGCCTCAGCTAGGAGCCAGCCCGGCAGATAGTGGCGCCCCAATCTTCACGCGCCCGGTCCTCGTAACCCATTCCGCTTCAACGTCATCGCCGCCATCCCAGTTATTACCAAAGGCTCTATACCATGCGCATCTGGCGGCCCGCGTCCGCCCTGCCTAGAATCTCGGAGCCATAACTATCTTCTTCTATGCACCTTTTTGACCTCATTCCGCGCGGCATTCAATTCAATATCCCCCTCACCACCATCATTAATTACATCCCGGTGGTGGCGACGGTCGTTACCTGCGTGCTCAGCATCGTGCTGGCACGCGCCACCCTGCGCTACGCCGAGGCTAGCGACAAAAGTCTTGCGCTCGCCCGCGAGGAGTTCGAACGCGAATGGTCGCCCGAACTGCACATTAAGCTGGAGCGCGTCTCCGCCAAGGAAGCTCGCATCGTGGTCACCAACCTGGCCAAGCTTTCGGTGCTGTTGCAGTTGGTGCAGTGGCGACGCATCTCCCACGCCGTGCCCTTCGAGCGCCACCCGGTGAACGACCCCTTGCTGGGCGGCACCACCTGGACCCACAACATCGGACCGCGGCTTCTGGCCTGCACCGGCGAGGACTTCGAAGGCACCATCGCCGCCTCGGTCACCTTTTACGCCTCCGGACGCCTCTTCCGTACCGACTGGTTCCGCTTCCAGGCGCAGGTCAGCAACGGCAACATCCTGCGGCTCGATCCCATCACCGTGCCTGCGCGCCGCGTGCAAGTGCTCGACACCCGAGGCACCCGCTCCGCCCCCGCTCCCCGCCGCGAACTCGTCAAAGACGTTACCGGCGAGCTGGTAGCCGCCACCAAGAACGACGACTAGCAGGGAGAGCATCGGGCAATTGCGTGATCGGTTGATCGGGTAATCAGGAGAATCTGGCTGCCCTCCTGAACAATCACCGCTTTGACCTGTCATTCACCGCGCATACCTGCTCTTAAATTCCCCGATTGCCCGATTCCGCAATTACCCAATTACCGCTCAGTGATCTTTGGCATGGCGCGTGCGTCCCTACCCTCCTCCCCCCTCTTTAGAACCATGAAGTTAGGCATCCATAAAGAGAACACATTCTTGAAGGCGGGAGGAGTATAGGCCCATGCTGGGTTCAGTCCGCGTTTAACCGGTACTTGACAAATATCCCTCCACTTCCTCACCCTGCATATAGCATTCCGGTTGCGGAACGGGGTAATTATCCCTTGACAACAAGTATCGCCTCTGCCAAGGTCGAATTGCCGTGACGGGGCATCTAAAGGTAATGAGGGCTCAGTCTTTGGTGCCCTTTTGCTTTTTATTAAGACGGTACAAAATACCGTCTACAAACATACGTTTTGGGTCTGGTTTCCCGGACGCTCCAATGGCCTTATTGGTTCGGAGATATTGATGGACGCGTACAATTTCAGAATCCGCGGCATCTCTGTAAGAAACCAGTTGGCTCATTGTACAGAATGGTTCATCGGCTTCGATGCGTGCAGGATGTCGATCTTTGAGCACAATCATCGTGAATTCGCCATCTTTGGCTCGTTGCCAATAATTACCGTCATTGAACATCTGGCACATTTCCTCTTTGGAGATGCGCTGGATTGGTATAGGATGCTCTGCTGCCATGATGTCACTGATTGAACTGCGGGAACAAATCGCCAAACTTATCAGCGGCAAGCTGTCGCTGGATGACTTTGAGGATTGGTTCGCTCAACGCAGTTGGAATATGCATAAGGATTCGGAGATAGACGCTCAACGTTTGGCATACGCCATTGAACTCCGTCTCGCCGAACATGATAACGGACATCTTCCAGAAGCAGAACTACAGCGAGAGCTGAGACAGTTGCTGGAGTCACCTGTCAGGATTTCATTTGGCGGCCCAGCACCATCTGTGTACATCGGTACTGCTTCCACCATCAGCGGACCTCTCACGCAGTCGTCGGAGTGGCAGATTGTTGGTACGTCACCCTCAAAGGCATCCGGGTCACCATCTCGTCATTAAGATAGACTGCGAACCAGAACACCCCCTCCTCATCTACAACAAAGTTGAGATCGCCACGCAATACATTGCCGCGCTCATCATCCCCCTCGAATAGCGTAGGAATTTCGATAGCTGGTAAATCTCTGCCACTGGGAGAGTGAGGCCGTATCCGTACTAATTGCTTACCCCTTAGAATGCCCGACCTAAACAGAAGCAAAATCTGAAATCGCAAGACTTGGTTCCCCATTGTAGGAGACGGACCAACAACGTTGAATCTATCGAAAATCCGGATAATGCTAATTGCCCCGTCCATTTCCATGAGAATTTTCTCGCAGAATACGGCAACCGAGAGATACGCAGAGAATAGGTTTTCTTGGTCTGGCATTGATGGCTTCTCCTTGCGGAAGACCAACACTAATAGCGGAGGCGCGTGAGTTTCGACCCGCATGATACACTCCTAGCTGGAGCGCATCAAAGGCGCTTCGGGCCGACAAATTGTTTATGGCCAATCACTCCAAGAATCCCGCGAAGAAGACTGAGAGTGAAACGCGACCGTTCACACGGTCTGAGTTTGAGCGGATGCTGCAACGGGCGGTTGAGACGCCAGCTCAGCGACCGTCGCCAAAATCGCAAAGAAAATCAGGTTCCCGGTCTCGCGGCGGTTGTACTGGAAAGAATACTCGTTGAGATAGCTCTGCAAGTATTTCTTGCTTACAGAGTGGTACACGCCGCCCAATCCTCTTTTTACCAAACTCCAAAGTCCTTCGATGGTCTGAGTGTGAATCTGTTTCCGCGAGCCAGTGACGTAAACGCGGGCGTTATGGCGAATCCGGTAATGCCGATACTTCGGCCCTTCGATGCCATCATACGACGGATGTTCATCACTGAATATCACACTTCCGGGCACTACAAACTCTTTAATGAATCCATGCAGAGTGGGTTTCTTTGCGTCAGGCGCAACACGCGCAATCACACGCCCGCTTTTGCGCTGTACCACTCCGAGAACGGTGGTCTTGGGCTTCTCAATTGCCCGCAACCACTTGCTGCGGCCACCGACGCACATTTCGTCAACCTCAACTGTGGAACCCTCCAATCTGATGTCCTCCGACACCAGAGTGCGAATCTGCTTGAACATCCGCCATGCGGTTTTGTAGGTGACGCCAGTCTCGCGTTGAATTTGTTTAGCGGAAATTCCGCAACGAGTAGAACCTATTTGATACATCGCGTAGAACCACAAGCGCAACGAAGTGCTGCTGTGCTCAAAAATGGTTCCCGCAAGCGGGTACAGGTGATGTCCGCAATAGTCGCAAGCGTAGGCACTGCGGCCAGAGACGCGATGATGTTTGCGAAGCGCACCAGCGCAATCCCCGGAATCACATTTAGCAACGTGACCCGGATAGCGCATCTCCATAACACGCGCAAGGCAAGCGGCATCGTTCGGAAATTCCTGATGGAATTGTTCTACGGTGTACCGCAGTTCTTTGGGGATAGCCTGTCTGCGATTCATGGTTGACCTCAGAAGCCCGCGCCGTGACGCGCCAGCAGAAACATCACGAGAACAAATAGGATGAAAATGAGCCATCCAATTGCGTTCCGCTTCTTCACAACCCCATTATCGCTTTTCTATCTACTTGTTGTCAAGGGATAATTACCTTTCGGCTGTCAACATAGCCCAAATCTTTGATTCCATTGTGGGGAGAGGGGAGGGGGGTGGGGTACCCGGTGCGCGCGAGGACAGAAGTCCCCGCGCCCACGCCCTCGGTCTACAACATGGGTTGCAGGAACATGTCGCCCATGGGATGGGCGGTGGCGGCTGCTCCCGGACATCCCAGCAGGTGCATGGCGCCGCACATGGTGCGCAGCAGGCTTTCGTGGTTGTACCACGTGGTGGAGTGGTAGCCCTTCTTCACCTGCGGCCCGATCACCAGTGTGGCCACGCGGCCGCCGCAGCCTGTTCTCTTGGACGCCGAGCAGCGATTGTCAGTGGATACGTGGCCCTCGTCAAAGACCACAAACATCAGGCCGTCGCCGTCGGGCTGGAAAGCAGGTTGGGCGAGTAGCGCCGGCACATGGGCAGCGAGCCACTTGTCCATTGCGCCGACCGTGCCGTTGTGGGCGTCGTCCATGCTATTCGGCGTGATGTAAATAAAGTTGGGAGAGGCGAACAGCTGCAGGTTCGCCATAAACAGCGGATACGGCATGTTGCTTTGCGAATGGCAGGTCTCCGGCGAGAAGTAATCGAGCGGGTTGTGGCGGCGCATGTAGCTGCCCGAGTAAAGGCCGGCGTAGCCAGGGTACGGCAAATCTTCTTGCGCGCTGGTCCAGGTCCAGGTGGGGTGCGCGCGCTTCATCTCGCGAATAATGTTGTTGGTGCTGAAGCAGGAGAGGGTGTAGTTGTCGCACTTGCCGGCGGAGTCAGCGGAGACATCTTCGCCAGCGATGTAGTGCATGATGGCGCACAACGAAGAATGCCGATCGGCATAGTACTGGTCGGCAATGGCGCCTTTCGCCGATGAACCCTTGAACAGGGAATTGAAATACGGCGCAGACGAGCTGCCGACGACTTCCTCGTAGCTGTGGTTCTCCAGAGCCACCACCCAAACATGCTTGGAGTACAGTTTCACAACTGTCGTCGGGGGAGGCGGCGGCGGAGAAGCCTTCGGTGCAGAAGCCGCGCTATGCTTGTTTGCGGTAATGCCGGTGGAACCGCCGCAGGAAGCCAAGATCAGAACAAAGAGCAACGTCCCGAGCTGCGTAACCTTTTGTCTCACAATTTTCTCCTGACTCAGGCTGGACGCAGTGGCGATGTGCGATTGACTGCAGCAAAACTACAAGCACTTGACGGGCGTAAGAATCGGTTGAATCTCTGAGTGACTTGGAGACTTTCTCCCTAGGGGCAGGAAGTTGTGCACAGGAAGATCTAATGTTCACTAGGTGTGGACGCGCGGAAAGAATCACCAGAAAAAAATTGACACGTTCAAAAAAGAAGGATAGCAGGTACGCGGCGGCGGTATTCGCGATATTCGTCACCGAAGCGCTGCTCGAGTTCGCGGTCTTCCACGCGAAGCATGAAAACTCCGGTGATGATGGCAAATACGGTAAGGGCGAAGCACACCGCCAAGCCGGTACCGATGCTCCATCCCATGAGTTCGCAGAAGTGCGCCAGATAAATCGGGTGACGCACGCGGGAGCGAATGCCGGTGGTGACCAGGCGCTGCTCATGACGCGCCGGTTCGAGTTCCGGGCGGCCTCCCAGTTGTTCTCTGCTGAAGCGTCTGCCGCCGGCGCGATAAAGCAGGATGCCGCAAGCGAACAATGCGACCGCCGGAATCCACGAGAGTGGCGTGCGATACAGTTGGACGTGACGCCAGGGCCAGGTGATTGCGCCCAGGATGATCCACATCAGCAGCCAAAGCGGAACTAGCACGCGGTATGGCGAGCGGCTACGGGCACGCCAATATTCAATCCGGGGATGAATGATCAGCCAGAAAGACGGGATGCTGCTGTAGATGATGCACGCCAGCCATCCCACCGTCTGAAGGAACCGGAGCACGTTGCGATTCTAGCAGCGGCAACCGCTTATTGCTTTTTGGCGATGCGTGGACTGTTAGGGTTCGGTGGATTTGACTTGTCGTTCTCGGCAGCAGCGATCGGGTGCAGCACGAATTTGGCGGAGCCCATATTGTCAAAACGGTCGTAGGCGCGGACCACGATGATGTGCTCCTGCGACTCGCCGTTAAATTGCAACTGGGTAGCCACTCGCGGCCCGTGAGAGGATTTGTTTGGCGCCGCGTTTACGTTTGCCGCTACGGCTTCTGCACCGGACACGATGAAGTCGTAATTCTCGGCACGGGAGTCGGAGATCTGCCCTACAGGCTCCACGTATTGCCAGTCTTGAGCATCAACCGAATACTCGGCGCGCTTAATGGGAGAAAAGCCGTCCACCGCGCGAAAGCTGACGCGCACTTGCTCACCATCGTAAAAAGCTTTGAGGTCCTGAATTGCGGGCGGCGTAGTGTCCACTTCAAAGCGTGGACTCTCTTTTTCCGCACTCAGCGACTCGTTAGGCGAATGCGAAGGAGCATCGGAGGCGACCACCTTGATGCTGTAACCGCCGTCGGGAAGCAGGCTGGCGTCGAAGGAGTAGAACCTGTCCTCAACATGGTCTTTCAGCAAGAGCCAGCGACTGTCACCATCGCCGCGATAGTAGAGCGAATAAATAAGCTGATCGTCATTCTCATCTCGCGAGTTCCAGTGCACCGCAATGGAACCGCGATCGTGAATTGGGGGCGGCGGGTTGGAGTCGAACTGCTGTGGCCCCTGACCCGAAGCTGAGGCGCCCACAGGCTTGGGCGTGGGCTGATAGCGGCTGCCGATTTGCACTCCAACTTCCTCAATTTCGGGGGCCACGTTCTTAGGCAAATAATTCAGCACTACAGAATCGAGGCGAGGCGCTGTCTTGCCATCGTGCAGGACCGCCTTCCACTGCACGAAGCGTGCGGAGGGAACGCCAACCGGGACATCTTTGAGCGGATCAAGTCGCTGCCAGGGGCTCCAATTGCGATCAGGATTGTCAACATTCCCGCTGCGAGCAAAAAAATCTACGCTGCCGGACGCCCGCATCTGAGCGCGCCCCCACTGGGAAAAATTCTTCGCATCGTAGACATCACTCTCGTAGGAGCCTTGCGTCTCCGGGCCGGGTCCGAGCAGGAACAGCTTTCCAAAATTACTGGTAGAAGCGTAAAGCCCGCCGCTCGGCGATTTGGCGAATGCTGTTACCTGATTGGCGCTCGCCTTTAGTAAATCGGCAAAAACATCATCACCGCTGATGGCATAAATTCGGCCTTTATTGCCTGTACCCGCCAGCAAGGTGCCGTGCTGATCAAAGGCGAGGGCGTAGACAAGGTCATCGCGCGAGCTCCAGATGCGCAACGGCGCGCCATCGGGCGCGATGCGGTAGATCTCCGATCCGCCAGTGTTGGCAAAGATTGCGGTAGAGAACACCGGGGTGGGAGAAGGCGATGCCCCGCCCAGGGAGATCGTGCCTTGGAGTGAGCCAATTGTGGTCACGGGGCCGGTCACGGGCATCTGGCCGGGAGCGGCGGAAGGCGCGCGTTTCTCACCTGCCCCGGCTGCGTAAATGTTGCCGGCGCTATCGACTGCGAGCGCGGTGATCTCTTTTTTGGGCGCGCTGTAAAGCACAAACGCTTCGCCTTGCGGCGAGATGCGATACACCAAACCGCTGCCGTCGGAACCGGCGATCAGATTACCTTTGGGGTCGAAAGCCATTACCCGAATGTGGGCTTCATCACTCTTAAAGAACACCGAGTGCTGGCCGTCTTTTCCCACGCGGAAGATCTGCCCACGATCGCCAGTGGCAACGTACAGGTTGCCCTGTTTATCGAGAACCAGGTTCCAGATGTACTTGGTTTCAGGATTGAAGTACACCGAGGAGCTGTAAGAACGATCCACGGGCATCGGTGCAGAGGCAGACTGACTCCGGTCGGTCTTCTCGGTCTCCGCGGGAGTCTCCTCGGTGGGGGCGGCACCGGCTTTGCGATGCACGATCTTGTAAACCTTGCCATCAGGGGAGGTGGCGGCGAAGATGGCCCCGCTCGGGTCTACTACCAGCGATTGCACTTGGAGTTCGTGCGGGGCAAAGATGAGGTTAGCTTTTCCGTCCTTAGCAATGCGATACACACGAGCGGGCGAGCCGGAGGCGGCGTACACGTTGCCATCACTGTCCGTGTCAATTGCCCAAATGTAAGTCGAAGGAGTGGTGGACAAGGGCTTGAAGGAAGGCGCCAGCGCGAGCGAACCATCATTGCGAATGGCGACGCCGGTGGCGGTGCCTTTTTCGAAATCGTCGAAGCTGGATTGCTCCCAGGTGCGTGTGCCCTCGCCAAATGAAAGCGTGACGAAAACAATAACTGCGGCCAGAGAGAGGGAAATATGACGCACTTGATACCTCGATCAGAAGATGCAGGGAAAGTTCAGGTTACCATGCACGCGGGGTGGGCTGCACGCGTGGATAGCGCATTCGGCCACAAAACTTCCTTACTTAATAGTTAAGGTAATTACCTGCGCGCCCGCCACTTCGTAATCCAGCGGCGTTGAAGCTTCATCAACCGCGGATTCGCCGAGTACCACCATGTCCTGGGTGCCACGCATCCCGTCCATCACGTTCATAACGGAAAGAGGCATGGTCGGCATGACCTTGTCCTGGACCATGGCTTCCGGATTCGCCTCCAGCAACGAGACGTACAGGCGATCGTTAGAGTGCTCTTTATTCAGCATAGCAACCGTGGAACCGAGATCGAATTGACGGCCAATGCCCATGCCACCGTGCCGCATGCGATCGAGAGTATCGCCATCGGAAACGAGAATCCGCAGCGCCCCTTTAGGTGTGGAGGTGGGCACGCGTACCGGAATCTGGCGAACCATGCGTTCACCGCGGTAGGGCCGCAATACGGTCTCGACTACAATCTCGTCGCCGGGACGGGCTTCAGTCATATCGGTGCGAGCGCTTTCCAGGCGCGCAGAGCGGCGCTCATTCACCAGATCGAAGCTCAAATCCACGCCGCGGATTTCAGGGACTTCGTAAGAGTTGTCAAAGATGCGGCCAAAACGCTCGCCGAGCGAAAGGGCGATCAGCACACCTGTGGGCTGGCCGCCGTCGACCGGAGCGAACATGTCACGCAATGCGACGTCGGGGTAGCCGTTCACCTTGATGGTTCCCTGCATGCGATAAGTGGTGCCTTCGCCGTATTCGTTAACTCCCTGGAGAGCGCTGAACACGGTGGCCATCATGGCCATGGGGCTGATCTTGCTGTTGTTGAGAACTTCGTAATGGAATTCCTTGGGACGCGATATGCCATGGATGCTGAGGGTGACCGGGATCATGTCCGGCTTCCTGCCGAAGACACCCATGATTCCGGTGTGACGATCCTGTACGAAGGAACCGACTGCCTCGGTAGTGTTGACGATTTTGAAGGCGTTCGCAGGCGAGGGCAAGGTCGCCAGAACCTGCGCCTTATTCATGGGCAGATCAATTCTGCCGAACTGCATCAGCGGGTGGCCGCAAGCCAGTAAATGTGAAGCATCCGCGTAGGTCACTGTGCAGGTGGCGGCGATGTTCATATCACCGCGGACCAGGACCGCGCTGATGGAGGAACCGGCCTCGATGGGCTCCGGCTGCTTAGCATCGCTGAATGATCCCGCACCCATCACCGGAACAATGCCGGCAGCTTGGAACTGGGGCGCGAAACGCCTGAAGGCTTCTTCCGTGAAGCCGTTGAACACCAGCGGCGTATCAATGGGAGTCAGGTAATTGGTGTAGCTGGAAGTGCCGGAACTCGATCCCGGGCCGGAGGTCTTGCTGACCACGTTCGCAGTTTTGCCTGAACCTGGCATTCCTGCTGCTTCGCGCGTATCTAACTCGCCGATTTCCAACATTTCCTGGATTGGAGTTACGCCGGCGATTGGCTCTTTCGAGAACTCGCCAATGCGAAATGCGAGCGCGCCCGCCAGTTTGCCGTCGAAGTAAACCGGACTGCCGCTCATTCCGGCCACCACACCGGTGTACTCGGGCTTTGTCCCGTGCAGACGGACAAGGATAATGTCGCCCTTCGGACCATTGACATTCTTCATCACGCCAAGAACTTCAACATCCATGGGCTCGGGTTTGACGCCTTGGAATACGGTGTACGCGACACCGCGCATGCCAGCGTGAATTTGCTCCAAGGGGATAATCTTGGCCTTCATGGCGGTCGCATCGCGACCTACACTTGTTTGAGACGCAGATCCGAGAAGGGTAAAGGTAAGTACCAGCGGAAGGACGAGGCGCACACTAATTTTTTTCATTGAGAACAGCCACTCTCCCCGGCATTTTTCAGGAAAATGCCAAAGTCTTTATGTTGAGGGAGGCAGGCCAGACGCGAGATAATTGACCAGATCGCGCCAGGTTGCATCTATAGTACAGAGACTCACATACCAGAGGCAATCATGTTTTCCCCTGAGTTTTGCCGGTTTTTACCGGGTATTCGCCGTAGGTTATCTGCTGTGGTTCCCTGGGGGGCTTTATTCCCCTTGATCTTGGCTACCGCCCTCACCGCAGCCGGCGGGCAAACCCAGACCCCCAATACCCAGCCGCCATCCGCCGACCAGCAGAAGCAGACCGAACCCCCTCCTGAAGCGGGGGGCCCTCAGGGTGAGACCGGCCCTTACGCTATCCCTAAGAAGAAGGAAGAGCCGCCGCCACCCCCGCCGCCTTCCGCCCCCAAGAAGGTTCCGGGTATGCCGGATTACACCATCCAGGTAAACGTACCGGTGGTGACCCTGGACGCAATGGTTCAAACCAAAGACGGTCACTTCATTCCCGGGCTTAAGGCAGGGAATTTCAAGATATTGGAAGACGGGGTGCCACAGAAACTTACCAGCTTCAGCCAGTCTGAGGCGCCGATAACGGCAGTACTGTTGGTGGAATTCGCGGCCACGAATTATTCATTCATGTATGACGCGCTGAATGCCTCCTACTACTTTGCTAACTCACTGAAACCGAATGACTGGGTGGCAGTAGTTGCTTACGATATGAAGCCCGAAATCCTGGTTGATTTTACCCAGGACAAGCGGGCCATTTACGGCGGGCTGAACCGGTTGCGAATACCGGGCTTTCGTGAGACCAATCTTTTTGACGCACTTTATGACACCTTAGATCGGCTGGATCGAATTGAGGGCCGCAAGGAAATTATTCTGGTTTCTACCGGGCGCGATACCTTCAGCAAACTCACGCTGGATCAGATCATGAAGAAAGTGAAAGCCACGCCCAATGTGACCATCTTTCCCGTCAGCATTGGGAGAGCATTGCGCGAGTGGATTGACGCCCGCTATGGAAGTAATCCGAACGTATCTGAGGCCATGATGGATTATCTCCAGGCCGATAATCAGATGAACACTTTCGCTCGCATGACCGGAGGCAGGGCATTCTTTCCTCGTTTCGAAGGCGAGCTACCGGATATTTTCCGCGAGATCGGAAATTCCCTCCGCAATCAGTACACGCTGGCCTACCATCCCACGAACCCCAAGCTGGATGGAACTTACCGCAAACTGAAAATTGAGGTCGTAGCGCCGGACGGCGCCCCATTGAAGGTGCGCGACGAGCGAGGCAAGGAGTTGAAATACCAAGTGATCGCTCGCGAGGGCTACACCGCAAAACACACTGTGGACTAGCTCAGGCCAGCTCTGGAGTGGCCTTCAGAACTTGGGTAGGATTTCTCGCAGCGTCCATTGGATGCGATTGACCGACTGATCAATGTGGGCGAGCTCTTGGGCGTGCTGAGGATTGGCATGGACGGTCAGCGAAATCACCTGCAACGCATTGCGAATGTGATGGTTCATTTCGTCAATAGTGTGTAAGCGGTTAAGGATTTGCTGCCGTTGCGCCCTCCAGGCCTGCAGAATCTTGAAAAATAAAATACCCGCCAATAGCCCGGCAAAGATGTCGGAGATTTCTACCGTGGCCAGCGCCGAATCCTTGTGCACCAAAAGGGTGTAATCCAACACCAGGCTGGTTGCAAACACAAACAACGAGAACAGAGCTGCGAAAAGGAGATTACGGACGCGGCTTGACAGCAAATGGCGCTTAGGCGGGACACGAAGCTCCCCGGCTGCCATGGGCCGGAAAGGTTTCGGGTCTGGGGGATTGGGTGGATGGGGAAATGACGCGTGCATGTTCTTCAGAAAATAATTTTACTACCGCAGGCAGCTGAAATGACGTCAGTGCACGTGTAAAAAATTGTCAAGAACGAACAGTAAACCGACTCCAAAGAAGACCAGCAGCGCCATTCGCACGCCCGGCTCTTTGTTGACCTCGGGCATCAAATCGGTAGCCGCTACGTAAATCGTGACCCCGGCTGAGAGCGGCAAGCCAGCAGCAACCGCATGGCGGAAAACTGCCATTACCAATACTCCAGCCAGGGTGGCGGCGCCCAGCAACACCGAAGATGCCCAGGCCATAGCTCGGCTTCGTCCGCTGGCCAGCATAACCGAGGCCACGGTGAAGCCTTCCGGAATTTTGTGCAAGAAAATGGCGACAAAGATTATCCACCCCAGCGCATTGGAGAGAAGAAAGCCGGAGGTGATAGCGATGCCGTCGAAGAAGGTGTGGATCAGCAGTCCCAGCAGCACCGAGTAACTTTTGTGCGCATGAACAAATTCGGCGGCGTGGGTTTCCTCGCCAAAATGAAAGTGCGGGGTCACCGTGTGCTCAAAAAAATGGATGATCAAATACCCCAGCAGCACAAGATATCCAGCGCGAAGACCACGCAGGCGCACGCTCTCAGGGACCATTTCAACGATCGCGGTTGCCAGCATGAAGCCAGCACCCAGGGCAACGAAGTATCGGAGAAAAGAGTGCTCCCAGCGCCGCCGCATGATTACGGCTCCGCCGGCGACGTTGGCCAGGGCAGCCGTGAGGCCCAGCAGAATGCTGAGAGCAATGGGGTGCATTGTTTGTAGTGCGCAAGAATAGCAGAGAGGCAGTTCCAGTACTCAGTACTCGAGATCGTTCAGCCATGGCGAGCTTGAACAGATGTAATTAGGCCATTGAATATTTT
This sequence comes from Terriglobales bacterium, assembly GCA_035651655.1. NCBI lineage: Bacteria > Pseudomonadati > Acidobacteriota > Terriglobia > Terriglobales > Terriglobales bacterium. The sequence continues at coordinate 248,603 of DASRFG010000002.1, read as the reverse complement.
GCCGAACTCCTCGGCTATCGCAAGCAGCCGCCCTGCGACTTCAATCTTTAGGAAGCCCAGGGTTTGGGCACCGCGCTACTGTTATCATTTTCTCTCCATATGAAAACTGGCATCATCGGCCTGCCGCAGGTAGGCAAGACATCACTATTTCGCATTCTTACCAAGGCAAAGCTCTCCGAACACGCGCTCGCTAATCCAAGAGAGGCGCACATTGGGGTGGCGAAAGTTCCGGACGATCGGCTCGACCGGCTGGCCGCGCTCTACAATCCGCGCAAACTGGTACACGCCGCAATTGATTATGCGGATGTGGGCGCAATTGGGCAGGAGGCGCTCAAGGAGTCTGCCTACATTGGCCATTTGCGCAATGTAGATGCCCTGGCGCATGTAGTGCGGGCATTCGACGATCCTTCGATTCCGCACGTCGGCGACATCAATCCGCTGCGCGACATCAAGAATGTGGATTTTGATTTGATGGTCAGCGACCTCGGTCAAGTGGAGAAGCGCCTCGAGCGGGTGGAAAAAGACCTGAAGAAAATGCGTTCCGCCGAACTGGAGCGCGAGTTCGACCTGTTGAAACGCGCCAAAGCCCACCTTGAAACCGAGCGGCCTCTACGAGAGATGGAGATGACGGCAGAGGACAAGAAACGCGTGCGCGGCTTCATGTTCCTAAGCGAAAAGCCGATCCTTTATGTGCTCAACGTAACCGAGACGAGTGAGTTGGGTCGCGAACTGGAGAATGCCATTTCAAAATACAAACTGGACGAGGTGGCCTCACGCCCGAACGCCGGTGCGACGGCCATTTGCGGCAAAGTTGAGGCTGAGCTGGCGGAGATGAACGACGAAGATGCGGCTGAGTTTCTCTCCAGCTATGGTTTGAAAGAAAGTGGCCTGGTGCGGCTGGTGCGCAAGACCTACGAGCTGCTTGGCGTGATTTCATTTTTTACGGTGGGAGAAGATGAATGCCGCGCCTGGACCATTCCGCGTAATACCCGCGCCCCTCAGGCGGCAGGAGCGATCCACTCTGATTTGGAGAAGCATTTCATTCGAGCCGAGACGATTCGCTGGGACGCGCTGCTGGACGCCGGATCCGAAGCGAATGCCCGCGCCAAAGGTACGCTGAGGCTGGAGGGCAAAGACTACATTGTGCAGGATGGGGATATTTTGCACATCAGACATAGTGGGTGAGGGAAGCAGTTCTTCGTGCTCAGTTACAGTTGTCGTGCGGTGAGATAAAGCACAATCAATCCCAGCAGAAACACTCCTCCTTCAAGTCGCGTGGACCAAACGTGTAGCTGATTGAAATGGACTCGCGCCGGATTGTCGGGCGGCACAGCGTCTATCTCTCCTATAGATGTTCGCAAGGCGTGCAGACGCGGTGTGACCCCAAACTGCGAGATCAGAGTCAGCGCCAGCATAACGATGACCAGAATGTGCCTCGCTGCGAAAGGATGCGGGTCGCCGACCGCCAGTCGCGAATACGCGATGGAAGTGCAGAGGAATACCACTGCGGAGATGATGCCCATCCAGTGAAGGACTGAAAGCGCGCGGGCGACCACCAGTCCGGCCAGATGGCGGGTGGGGAGAACCGAAAAGACCGTAGGCGCGACGACGAAGGCGAAAAAGATGATTCCGCCCAGCCAGACCACCAGCGAGAGCAACATGAAAAAGCGCAAGATAGACATCGCGCCATTATCTACATCTGGGATGGTGAGCGAAAGAACAGACGACTAGACCGGTACGGGCACGCTATCCACGATCTCGCGCAGCACCTGCTCGGCCTGCTCGGTCTTCTTTAGAGTCGAGGAGTAGAGCGCATTCACCACCACGCGATGCGCAAACACGGGAACCACGAGCGGCTTGAAGTCTTCCGGAGTGCAGAAGGTGCGGCCTTCGAGAAAGGCCATTGCCTGAGCGCCGCGATAGAGCATGAGCGCCCCGCGCGGCGAGACGCCCAGCGACAAGTACTCGGATTCACGGGTGCGGCGGACAATTTCCAGGGTGTAACTGACCAGCGAATCATCCACGTGCACGTGAATGACTTCGTGTTGAATAGCGAGCACGTCGGCAGAGCTCAGCACCGGCTGCAGTTCTTCCAGCCGCGAAACTCCGGCTTCGGAACGCAAAATCGCGCGCTCATGGTCACCTTCCGGGTAACCCATGCGCGCGCGAATCAGGAAGCGGTCCATCTGCGATTCCGGCAGCGGATAAGTTCCGTGGTGCTCCACGGGATTCTGGGTCGCGATCACCAGGAAAGGTTGAGGGAGTGAATAGGCGTGGCCATCCACGGTGACCTGCCCTTCGTTCATGGCTTCAAGTAGGGCGGATTGTGTCTTCGGAGTAGTGCGGTTGATTTCGTCGGCCAGCAGAATGTTGGTGAACACCGGGCCGCGACGAAACTCGAACTTCTGTTCCATCGGCGAATAAATGGAAATTCCGAGGACGTCGCTGGGAAGCATGTCGCTGGTGAACTGCACGCGCTGGAAGGTGCAGTCAATAGCGCGGGCGAGCGCCTGGGCAAGCGTGGTCTTGCCCACGCCGGGAACGCCTTCAATCAGCAGATGGCCGCGGGCAAACAACGCCACCAGCGCCAGGCGGACCACATCATCCTTGCCGCGAATGACCGTGCGCAGCAGGTTCTCCAGTTGTGCCGCGCGTGACGCGGTGACGGTTTGCGTTGACATGGATGCTTTGATTTTACTATGGAGAGCAGACTGCGCTAACGAGGCGAATGATTACGAGAGTGTTGGGCAGACGGCGTTTCACAACCATTATTGGGTAAATTCTGCCGGCCGTCCGGTGAGGCGCTCGATCCGTTTTGCGATCGGTGGATGCGTGGAGAACAAGCTGCCCAGATTCATCCCCAGCACCGGCTGAATAATGAATAGGTGCGCAGTAGAAGGCGTTGCCACCATCGGGACGCGCCGTGAGTATGCGTCCAGCTTGCGCAGCGCACTAGCGAGAGCGTAAGGGTTTCCGGTGAAGTGGGCGCCGGTTTCATCGGCCTGGTATTCACGCGAGCGCGAAACCGCCAACTGGATCAGCATGGCGGCAAGGGGCGCGAGGATGATCATGAGCAACGCTCCCAACCCGCCACGGTTCCGATCGTCGTCGCGGCCGCCGAAACCTCCAAAGAGTCCGGCCCAATAGCCCATACGGGCCAGGAAAGTAATCGCGCCCGCGAGGGTAGCAGCAACGGAACTGATGAGGATGTCACGGTTGCGTACGTGCCCGAGTTCATGCGCCAGCACGCCCTCCAGTTCCTCATCATTCAGCAAATCCAGGATGCCTTGCGTCACAGCTACTGACGCATGCGACGGGTTGCGTCCGGTGGCGAAGGCGTTGGGCGACTCGGTGGGAATCACGAAAATCTTCGGCATAGGCAGTCCGACGCGCTGCGTGATCCGCTCCACCACGGAGTAAACCCGCGGCAACTCTTCGCGCGTCACTGGCCGCGCACGATACATGGCAAGGGAGATCTTGTCGGAGAAGAAATAAGAGACAAAATTGATCAGCGCGGCGAAAATCAGCGCCGTGACCAGGCCGTTGCGCCCACCAAAGTACTCCCCAATAAACAGCAGAACCAGAGTAAGGGCGGTAAGCAGAGATGCGGTTTTAAAGGCGTTTCCCATGTCTACTATGTAGATGATACGCCGGAGAGGGGGATTCAGTTCCCCGGGGTGCTTTGTGGCGTGGCGAGCTACGCTCGCCCGCACAGGCGAGGGCGCCTGTGCCCACGTGAGTTGGGTGAATGCACTCATCGACTTACGCAGGAGCATCCGCCCTGGGCTCAAGGCGAGCTACGCTCGCCCGCACAGGCGAGGGCGCCTGTGCCCACGTGATTTATGGTTCCCCAGCCAGGAGAGGGCGCCTGTGCCTACGTGGTTCTGCCCGGCTTTAGGCGGCGAAGCGGCCTCGACGGCGGAAGCCAGGCTCTTCTTCTTCGAGTTCGCTCTCGAATTCAGTCAAGCCGTTGATAGCAGCGATCGCCAAACCCTGGCTGCGGAAGAAGATGGCCGGCCACTCGCCGCTGAATCCGAGCAAGCTGGGCAGGGAGGCCACAACCCCCGAGAATCCGGCTTCCATTTTGCCGTGAGTGGGGAAATTCACGATTTTTGCTGCTCCGCCTGGATGGTCAGCCAGCACGGCGGCAGTGGTTGCAGCCGCGCCGCAGGCCAGCGACGCAATGGCCGCCCGCCTGTTCCGCTTCCACAGGATGGGCGCCATAACGAAGAATGCGCCGGCGGTGGCGTAATCAATGATGGCATGTGTCTTAGGCGAAAGAACCTTGGGCATGCGATTCGCTAGCATCTTCACACCAACGTCCAGGAGAGCCATATAAAACCTCCAGCTGAAGAGGATGCCGGAACAATCAAGGGAGTTGGCGGGAACTGAGGAGCTCAGAAAGAGCTCTGAAAATTGCGAAGAGCCAAAGAGCAGATCCCGAGGCTGCTCGATGCAGGTATGGACACCAGGGTTGATGGGCTACATTGATGCGCTTCCTTTCAGCGCATCGAGATGGAGTGATTCTGTTGTGAAGTTTTCTTCACCACATCGAACGCGGTTAAAAGCGTTCAACGCACCTTGCGTTATCCGCAGGTTGCGGAGCGTGAAGCGAGTTCACGCTGCTCTCGATGCATCACCAGCATACCTGACAATGAGGATTCGAGAAGCGTCACTCTGGTAACGAGGACGAGATTACGTCGAGGTGGGGTGCCCTTAATTGCGGTTTAAGAGAATCGGTTCACAATTAAAATCTATCATTGCCTTGAGCCATTAGCGGGAGTATTGCCTTTGTTCGCGATTGAAGGCCAGGTTCACAATACAAACCTAAGATTAAGAACGCCACAAGCGCAAGAATGATTAGGCAGCACAGAATGGCAGCACGAAGCGGATTGCTTCCCAGTGATGTGCGAGAGCCTTTACTTCGTCTTCATTGAGGTCTATGCCTTTGCTACCGTAAATGCCTCTTAACGTCTCGACTTTTCTATTCAGCTTTTCGTCTTGTTCCATGATCGGTACAAACCAGCTATTGTGATCCGGGCCGTCGTTTCACGAGGCTATTCCAGATGAAGACCACGCAGGTTGTTACGATCAGCAGTGTGCCAATTTTAAATAAGGCGTCACTTAAACCAGCATCGGAGGGAAGGACGTACTCTGCAACAACGCTCGCTGTAGTGGTTAGGATCGTCACGATTAACAGCAGATAACGAAATGAATGCATCCCTTTAAACCGCCTATAGAGGGGATAGATCGGAATAACCGCAAAGATTAGCAACATAAACAGCAGCACGCGACTTTGATTCAAATGACGAATGCTGGTTGGGTGAATGGCCATCCATGTAAGCCCAAAGCCGCAAGCGGCTGTAAGGACGAGCACGAGGATGAAACCTCTTTTGTACGTCATCCCTTTCCTCTTTCCAAAATACAAGGCTACTGCAATTGCAGACAAGCGCTCACGCCTGTCCAAATCTCATGTTCGTACGCTGCAAAGTCAACCGCTGTGACAGGTAATTCCACCGAAGCTACGGCCAACTCGCATTGAAGGAGCAAAGGGCCGGTGCCCCGGAGTCCACAATGAGCTTACTTCTTGCGGGTGATCGCTCGCTGGAGGGTCTGGTCGAGAGCAGCCTTGGACTTTTCGTAATCCTGGTGGGAGATGCGGCCCTGCTGGCGCTCGACTTCCAGTTCAAACATTTCTTCTTTTAGAGCTTCCAGCAACAGAGCGGAGCGATTGGGTTGCTGCAGAGCCGCGGAGCGCGAACCGGCGCCACCGTTTCCGGCCGCACCGGCAGCCGCACGAGGAGCAGAGGCACTGCGGGTGGCAATGTACACCGCACCGAAAGCCAACACCGCAACAAAGCCGGAGAGGATGAACCAGCGATACTGGTGCAACGGATCTGGCGAGTCGGTGGGTGGACCAAGGCCGCCGCCAGGTCGACGGCTATTGGCAACTTCCGGGCCCGATGCCGCGCCGGATTCGCCTCCGCCTCCTTGGGCCTGCTCATCTCCAAGGTGCAATGTGCCGTTCCCGGCAACGGTGAAGGCAAGAGGCTGGCTGGGCTGCACTCCAGTGACCACCTGTACATTTGCGCCGGTCTCATCAGGAATGGACTGGAAACTCCCGGCCTCGGGCTTGAATTGCATCTCCTTCGGCAGCATCACCACAAAGTGCTCCATGGCCGAAAGGAGCTTGGGCTCAATGCGCGCCTGGCCGCTATAAGGCAAGTGATAGGAAACCTGAAACTGAGTTTCGCCGGGACGTAAAGGAAAGGCAAAGGCGTAGCGGTTTTTCTGCGCAAGTGGCACGGGGGCGCTGTTTACCGGCTGACCGTTGGGTCCTTTAGCGAGGCCCGAATCTACGATTGCGCCGTTGGGCAGCTGGAACTCATAATTGTTTTCGTTCATCTGCGTTCGCGGCGGCGTGGAAGTGTTCCTGACTACGAACTTCTCTACTACTTCAAGGAAACCTTTGTCAGTCTGGAACGCCATAATGTCAATCGGGGTGGCAATACCGGGGATTTTTTTGGCGACGTCATATACCTCTACGTCAACCGCGCTGGTTCCCGGGGGAGCCTGGCGGAAGTAATTTACCGCCTGATGATTGACCCGTACCAGGTGAGGATTGGCGGCATTGTCCAGCGGCAGCGTGAACTCGCCCTTGGCATTGGTCTTGGTTCGTGCCCCCTCTTCCATGCCCTGCGCCAGTTTGATTAGAACCACATCATCGCCGGCAGACGGCTTGCCTGTGGTCTTATTGGTGACCGTCCCAGTGAGGTCTTCGGCGGCAGCGAGACCAGCCAGCAGCAACGTGCTCAGGACTATAAACAGCAGAGGTCGGATTGGCGACCGTGGGGACGGCATGAAAACCTCGAGGCTCAATTCCGCGCTCCCTTCTGGCGACCTGAGATCGCATAGGAGGCGTGCGGAATAACTTCCAGGGCAGAAATTTCGGCCAGCAACTTGGCGGCTTCATCTTCTAATGACGACTTCATGGATTGGTAGTCCGCCTCCGGCAGCTTGCCAGCGTTGTATTCGAAATTCAGATCGCGGAGGTTCTCGTAAACCACATCTTTGCGTTCAAGAAGATAGGCCAGACGAGTTTTCTCAGGAGTGGATATCACTTCCCCTGGTACCCAGAAAATGTAAACCAGGACGGCTAATGTGAATGCTGAACAGGCGGCGAAGATCATAATTCAGTCTCCCGGCGCGCCTGTTTGCGAAATGGATCTAATGCGGGGTCGGGGGAGCCAGACCTGGCCGCGAGTGAGCCTGCAGTCGGTCTTCTCCATCCTCGAATCACTACCACAACCGCGGTCAAGCCGAACACCAGTGCCATGTAGGGCGCAATCCATGCCACACGGTTGAAGCCGCTGGTGGTGGGCGCGGCGAGCACAATGGTGCCGTATTTCTGGACGAAGGCTTGCAGAGTGAGGTCGTCGCTGTCGCCACGGTTGATTGCCGCCGCTAATTCATCGCGCATACGGTCAGAGTACGTGCAGCCCACGTGATTGCACTCGAGCAGAATCTGACGGCAGCCGCACACGCACATGACGCGATGTCCGAGATCGTTGAAGCGGGCATCATCACCAGCGCCCATGAGGGCAATCACCGCAAGCGAGAGCAGAGCAACCTGCAGCGCGCGATTTTTCCCCATGGCAAGGAATCTCTGCATCAGTCACCCGCCTCCGCGGTGGCGGCGACGCGCACCGGGGCAGTGGCCGTCAGGCGCACGGCCGCAGCATTCGGAACCAATGCAATCACGGTTCCCGCTACCATGACCAGCAGCCCCACCCAGATCCACATTACCAGGGGATTGAGGTGGGCTTTGATTATGGGACGGCCGGTGTCCTGGTTCATGCCCTCATAGACAAGGTAAAGGTCTTCCTTCATGGTTGAACGATTTGCCACCATGGTCGAGGTCTGCTGGCTGGCTTTGTAAAAGCGCCGCTCGGGAAACATAGTGGCCACCGGCTTACCGTTCTTGGAAACATCAATGATGGCCCATTCACTGCTGTAATTGGGCTTGTCGTCCTGAGTATAGGAGCGACAAGTCAGGGTGTATACGCCGATGCTCATGCGGTCGCCGTAGCCCAGCTCTTTTTCGCGGTCCTGATTAAAGGCGGAGCCCGCTAGGCCAATCATCACAACCACCACGCCGAAGTGCACGATGTATCCGCCGTAGCGCCTGGTATTGCGGTGTACCAGGTGGACGATGGAAGAGAGCAGATTGCGTCCGGTGTGACGCGAGATCACGCGTCCCCCGCGAACAAATTCGGAGAACACGGTGAGGGCCACCATCGCCGAAAGGCAAATGGTCATCAGCGAGTAAAAGGCTGAACTCTCTTTCCATGGCCTAAGGCCGAATGCAATGAGCAGCACGCCCACCAGCAGCGCACCGATGGCGGGAATCGAGAAGTTGCGCTTGAGGCTTTCGAGCGAAGTCTTGCGCCAGGCAAGGAGCGGGCCGACGGCGGTCAACAAGAGCAGCAGCAATGCGACGGGGATATTTACCCGATTAAAGAATGGCGGACCGACGGTAACTTTGTGTCCCTGTACCCATTCTGACAGTACGGGAAAGAGGGTCCCCCATAAAACGGTAAAACATGCCACCAGCAGAAGCAGGTTATTGAATACGAAGCTAGATTCGCGCGAGACCAACGATTCCAGCTTGTGCTCGCTCCGCAAGTGAGAGCGGTTCTTCATAAAGAAGAAGGTGCAAACCGCGAGAATGATGCCGAGGAATATGAGGAACCAGGTGCCAATCGAAGATTGAGCAAACGCATGAACCGAGCTGACAACGCCACTGCGGGTCAGGAAAGTACCGAAGATCGAAAGCATGAAGGTGGAAAAAATCAGCCACATATTCCACACCTTCAGCATGCCGCGCTTCTCCTGCATCATCACAGAATGCAAAAACGCCGTGCCGGTTAGCCACGGCATAAGCGACGCGTTTTCTACGGGGTCCCAACCCCAGTAGCCACCCCAGCCGAGCACCGAGTAGGCCCAGTGCGCGCCGAGAAAGATCCCACAAGTTAGAAAGCCCCAGGTCACCATGGTCCAGCGGCGGGTAATGTGAATCCATTTTTCACCCGGATAGCGCATAACGAGTGCAGCCAAGGCGAAGGCAAACGGCACGGTGAAACCGACGTAGCCGAGATAGAGCATGGGCGGGTGGATCACCATCTCGGGATATTGCAGCAGCGGGTTCAGACCGTTACCGTCAGCCGGAAGCTGACCCTGCATCATGGCAAACGGGTGGGCGGCGAAATTGACCAGCAGCAAGAAGAAGGTCTGCACCCCGGCAATGATCACCGATGCGTACGCAAACAGGCGCGCATCCAGCCGATGTCGTAAACGCAGCACCAAGCCATAAGTCGCCAGCAGCCACGACCAAAAGAGCAGCGAACCTTCCTGTCCAGACCAGAGCGCGGCAAACTTGTAGGGCGCGGGAAGATCGCGATTGCTATGGTGAAATATGTAAGCGACCGAGAAGTCGTTTTGAAATGCGGCGGTTACCAGCGCCAAAGCGGCGAGGGTGATAGAAAAAAAGGTGGCAATGCCGGCACGGCGTGCGGTTTCACCCAACCGCTCGGAGGGGGCGTCGGGTCGCCAGAGCGCGAGGGCGCCAGCCAAGAGAGCGTAAATACTAAGCGCCAGGGCGAGAAGCAGCGAATAACTGCCAAGCTGAGGCATTAGGGAGTGACTCTGAGGTTATTCTTTCAAAAACAATCAGTTGAGGCAAATCCAATAGGCCGCAATTGCCCACAGAAGCGGAAAGATATCCCAGGGAGGGAAGCGTCGGACTCAGGCGCTTATTTCGAGAGCCGTGCGCACTGATTGAATCAGTTCCGGAGGCGGGCACGGTTTCTGCAAAAACTTGACATTAAGACCGACGTACTCCTCCTCTGCCTCGGCCATGCCGGTGACCACGATTACCGGAACCACGGTGTTGATCCGGCGCAGCTCGCGAACGAAATCGGCGCCACTGGCTCCGGGCATGACGTGGTCAGTGACAATGACCCCCAGCCGACCGGAAAGGCCCGGGGAGCGGAGGATTGCCAGCGCTCCCTCTACGGTAGTGGCAATCGAAACCGGAAAACCGGCGTCGCGGAGGACTAACTCACGGATAGTCAACTGCGCTGGGTTGTCATCAATCAACAATACTTCGCGCAAACAAGGCTCCTGGACGGAAGGACCAACCGCCACAATTGTAACGTAAATCGTGTAGGTGCAGGCTCCGCAACCTGTTAAGCAGAACGATTCACTCGTTGGAGTACTTCGGCCTCGGCACGGACCCAGTCTTCCTGGTCGCGTCCGTGCTCACAACCACGCTGTAGAAACAATTCATAGGCGCGGGTGCGGATCGCTTCCTCTACGTTTCCATTGTTTCCATTGGATTTCCTTAACTCTGAATTCGGTTTGCGATTGATCGGGGTGACCGAGGAGGAATCGGTACGGGGTGCTCTTGCTTTGGCCATGTTGCAACTCCTATAAAAAGAAATATGGCCACAGCTCCAAAGTTGCTGTGCAACTAAAAACTGTTTGGCCGGTGAGTATGCGAATACTATAAACCGGAATTGCCGGAGAAATCCTGACATAGAAAATTTTTTTGTTGATCCTCTACTTAGGTTGGGAAGAGTTCAAATCGGGTAGCGAGTGTATGTGGTAGCGAACAAACGGGTTCTCGGAATCAAGCTTGAGCGAAGTACTGATTTGAACCGGCAAAAGGTTAAGGTGAGATGGTCGGCAACGTATGACTCAGTGAAAATCGTGTGATTCCGTAGGAGCATTGGTCACACGCAGCGGCAATACACGGTCGGCTTTGACGGAGATAACATTATCCAGGTTCTGCAATTTTCCCTCGATCAGCAAAAACTGCTCGCGCACCAGCAATATGCGGTTCTTTTCGAACAAATCTGGAGTAATGATGGCGTTGGCCACTCCGGTCTCGTCTTCCAGGCTGAGGAAAACAAATCCATGGGCCGTGCCGGGACGCTGCCGTGCAATTACGCCGCCGGCCACGCGTACATATTTACCGTTAGGAAGTTGTTTGAGGTCGATGGCCGCACGCACGCCCCGGGCATGCATTTCAGCGCGGTGGTACGACATGGGATGCGGTCCGACCGTCATGCCAGTGCCGCGAAAATCGGCCACCAGGCGCTCTTCATCGGTCATGCGCGCCAGGGGCGAAGAGGAAATTTGTTCGACAACACCTTCAAGCAGGGGGCCGGCGGGCCGCAACGCGCGCTCGACTTGCCACAGAGCTTCTCGGCGGTGAAGTTTCGAGTGCAATGCACCACGGAGACACGGAGGCACAGAGTTCTTTGGGTCGGAAACGTGAAACTCGAAACTTGAAACCTCTTCTGATGTTTTTATTGAATTGAGCGCTCCGATTTCCGCCAACAGCACCAATTCGTTTCGACGCAATTCGGGCACCCGCTGTACCAAGTTTTCTATGGAAGTGAACGGACGTTTTTGACGTTCGCGCACAATTCCCTGAGCAGCTTCTTCGCGTAGGCCTTTGGAATAACGGAGGCCAAGGCGAAGACAGTTTCGAGTTTCGTCTCCGTGGTGGATTGCACTCGAAACTGGAAACTGGAAACTCGAAACTTCTTCTATGGTGCACAGCCAATCTGATTTCATCACATCAATGGGCCTGATCTTCAGTCCGTGGCGCTGCGCGTCTTTTACGATGGTCGAAGGAGCGTAGAAGCCCATCGGCTGATTGTTGAGCAGCGCGGCAGTAAAGGCCGCCAGGTAATGGCATTTCAAATATGCGCTGGCATAGGCCAGCAGCGCGAAGCTGGCAGCGTGGGATTCGGGAAATCCATACAGCGCAAAAGAAGTTATTGAATTTATGATCTGCTCCTGCGCGTCGGGAGCAATGCCGTTGTGCTCCATGCCGCGGCGAAGCTTGACCTCGATATCGCGCATGCGAGCTTCCGAACGCTTGAAGCCGAAAGCGCGGCGTAATTCCTCGGCTTCGCCGCCGGTGAATCCCGCGGCAATCATTGCCATGCGCAGCAACTGCTCCTGGAAAAGCGGCACACCAAGAGTGCGCGCCAGCACCGGCTCGAGCGAGGGATGCGGATAAGTAATCTCCTCGCGGCCTTGGCGACGCTTTATATAAGGATTCACCATTTCGCCGACGATCGGGCCGGGGCGGATAATCGCCACCTGCACAACAATGTCGTAAAAGCATGCGGGACGAAGTCGTGGCAGGCAGGACATCTGCGCCCGGCTTTCGATCTGAAACATGCCGATGGTGTCAGCCTCACAGAGCGCGGCGTAAACTTCGGGATCGTTTGCCGGCAAGTGCGCGAGGTCAACTTCTTCGCCGTAGTGAGCTGGAATCAGATCGAGACAATCCTCCAGCACCGCCATCATTCCCAGGCCAAGGAGGTCAACCTTAATAATGCCCATGTCGGCGCAATCCTCTTTGTCCCACTGCACCACGACACGGCCGGGCATAGTGGCTGGTTCCAACGGCACAACTGAATCGAGCTGGCCCTGGCAGATCACCATGCCGCCGGAGTGCTGGCCCAAATGGCGAGGCAGATCTTGCACCGCGAGACACAGCTCGAAGTATTTCTGCATGCGGGGATGGCGAAGGTCGAAGCCGGCATCACGGAACTGGCGCTCAAGCGTGTCGTTCGGATCTTTGTATTCCCATGAGCCGACCAGGGGGGAAAGGCGATTGAGCGTTTCAGGATCGAAGCCCAGTGCTTTGCCCATTTCGCGCGCGGCCATGCGTCCGCGATAAGTAATGACGTTGGCGGTCATCGCGGCGCCGAGCTGGCCATATCGCTGATACACGTACTGGATGGCACGCTCGCGCTGGTCGCCGCTGGGCAGGTCGAGATCAATGTCGGGCCACTCGCCGCGCTCTTCAGAGAGAAAACGCTCGAAGAGCAGGTCCATGGCGACAGGATCTACAGCCGTAATACCGAGCGAGTAGCAGACGGCGCTGTTCGCGGCCGAGCCGCGCCCCTGGACCAGAATGCCTTGTTTGCCGCAGAAGCTAACGATGTCCCAGACAATCAAGAAATATCCCGCCAATTCGAGGCGATCGATCAGCGCGAGCTCGCGCTCGATCTGCCGTTTGGCGCGCTGGCGCATGTCCTGATCGGCGTAGCCGTAGCGCGCCCGAAAACCTTCTTCGGTGCGCTTGCGCAGGAATGACATCATGGTGTCGCCATCGGGCACCGGATAGCGCGGGAATTCATAGCCGAGATCGTTGAGCGTGAATTCGAGACGCGAAGAAAGCTCTGGGGTGGCGGCGATGGCCTGCGGCAGATCGGAAAAAAGATTTGCCATTTCTGCGGGCGTCTTCAGGTAACGCTCGGAATTGCGGGCGAGCAGCCGGCCGGCGGTCTCCAGAGTGCGATGGTTGCGAATGCAGGTGAAGACGTCGAGAATTTCCCGTTCTTCCAGGCTGCGGGTGCCATCGCCCACCCCGCGAACCCGCGCGCCATAGCACACGCCGTTGGTCGCGAGCAGCGGCAAGCCGAGCGACGACGCGATCTCAATAGCAGCCTGGTTGCGCGCTTCTTCTTCACGATGGAAATGCCGCTGCAGTTCTACATAGACGTTCTCGTGCCCGAAAATTTCGATTAGCTGCTCGACGCAACGGAGACCCTCGTCGATGCCGCCGCGGGCGAGAGCGTCTGCGAGGAGCCCTTGCTCGTCGCCGGTGAGGCAGATGAGGCCTTCGACATGCTCTGCCAAGTCTTTTTCAGAAGCAGCGATGACGTTTGGCGGAGAATCTTTTGGGCCACGCATTTTCATGCGCGTAATCAGTCGGCAGAGATTCTGATAGCCGGTGCGGGAAGCGACGAGTAACGGAAGACGGGGGAGAGTTTCAAGTTTCAAGTTTCGAGTTTCGGGTCGGGCTGGCTGTTTGTGAAACTTGAAACCTGAAACTTGAAACTGTGGTGAATAGGTTATCTCTGCCCCGATGTGCGCCCGCACGCCAAGCTTTTTTGCGGCCAGATGGAAGCGGGGCGCGCCATATACGCCATCGCGGTCGAGCAGCGCCATCGCCGACATGCCGAGTTCGGCACACATTCCCGCCAGTTCCTCGGGCAAGGAGGCGCCTTCGAGGAAGCTGAACGCAGAGCGGGAATGGAGTTCGATGTACATCAGTTCTCAGTTGTCAGTTCTCAGTAGCGAAGTTTCGGTTTCAGGTTTCCAGTTGTGAAACTCGAAACCGGAAACTGTTTAGTCATAGGTTCCCTCGACGAACCACTGCCCACTTCTCAGGTCACGATAGAGCCGGCAAAGCGTGACGCTATTTTGGTTGTGAACCGCGATGTCCCATTCCTCGCGGACCCAGGCATTTTCTGTCCACCAATCGCCAGAAGCGCGCCAAAGGCCAGCGGCCCACATGATTTCGCCGCGCAGGATTTGGTGCATGGTGACGGACAGCCGCACCGGGGCGCCGGCGTGCAGGATGACCGACGCGTGCAGCGGCGGTCGAAACACGCGCAGCGCAGCCATGGGAAACGGAGACGATGCTGGCTGCGGCGGATTTGTTTTGGGCGCAGCTGGAGCGAAGCTTCGCATGCGAAATGCTTCTGGCCTATGCGTGTCCAAAATTTCTGGCGCGCCGCAGCGACCCTCGCCTACCACACCGCTGATGCGCGCCAAAGTGAGCGCCAGCTTCTCCGGCTCCGGCGTGAGCGGCAGAAAAAGCCCAGTCTGCGCAGCGCGAGGTTTTACTGGCTCGGCCGACAACCAGATTTTAGCCACCGGGGCTCCCGGCGGATGCGACTGTAGCTCGAGCTGCAGCAGCTTTATGAAAGTTTTCGGGTTCAGCATCGGGACGGGAAAGTGGAGCGAGCGGTCATAAATCTCTTCACCACGGAGACACGGAGTCACGGAGAATTGTTTTTCTTGAGAACACTTTGGTTTCTCTGTGTCTCCGTGCCTCGGTGGTAAATTGATTTCATCGCTCAATCTCTCCAGTTCCATCTTTAAACGCAGCTGGTTGGTCGCGAGAGCGCGCGCGCCAAGACGTCCGCAGAGTTGCTCGAGCATACGATTGAGGATGAATGCCAGCGGCTCGAGCAGCGCCACCGGATACTCCAGCTCTACGGCTTCTTCAAAGTGAAGTGGCGGCTCGGCCAATGACAGCGTGCGCTTGGCAGCACCTCGTGCGAGTGTCTGCAGGCGAACGCCTTGCTGGCCCATGCGTTCGCTGAGCGGAATTTGAGGTAAAGCGGCGAGAGTGCGAAAGTTGCGCACTCCCCAGCGATCGAAAGTCTCTAGTATTTCGGACGGCTCGAAGTCGCCGGGAAATTGGCGAAGGGAGAGCAAAACCTCCAGCGGCAGATCGCCCAGCCGCTCTGCCTCTTTGCCGGTAGGAATGACGGTCACGCCGGGAAAGCCCCGGGCAGCGCAAATGGCAGCGTCGGGATTGGAAGCGACCGCCACAGTACTTTCCACGCCCAGATCGGAGGCGCGGCGGGCTAGATCGCGCGCAATCGCGGCCACGGGGCCGAACAGGCGTTCCAATCCGTCGAGGTCGAGCAGGACGGTGTCGTCAGCGGTGTCCTCAATGTTCGGCGAGAACGACTGCGCGCAGTCCAGCAGCGCGGCGTGCGCGGCAGCTTCCGCCAGCGGCGAGCGGCTACGCAGCGCTACTTGCGGACAAATTTCAGCCTGCAGCTTGGTCATTCCAAGTTCAACCCCGTGATCGCGGGCTGCCTGGTTCGCGGCGAAAACTTTTATTAATGGCGGGGTGCCGTGCAGCACCGCTACCGGCTGTTCACGTAACTGAGGTTCGGCGCGCACCACCGCCTCCACAGGAAAATCGGGAACGAAGATGCAAGCGAAAGACATTTTGACGGCAGTACTCAGTACCCAGTTCGCAGTTCTCAGTGTTCAACCTGCCCAGACTGTGCGAGCTTCGAATGCGATAGTCGCGGAGCGTACCGGTTTGCGCTGAATGCGGGCATGGACGACCTCCGCTTGTACGGGTATTCCGCGCAGGATTTGCGCATGCGCCGGCTGGTCCGCCGCAGTTTCCGATTGCTGAGTGACTGAATGCTGACTGCTGAATGCTAATGGCTGCGTCTTCATCGCATTCATTCTTAAAACCAGCGACGCACAAGTTTTCGCATAGGGCTCCTGCTCGAGCACCAGCAGCACGGTCGGAGTGTTTTCAACCGCGCGGCGAAAGCGAAACCATGAGGTCAGTGGGATACGGCGCGCGACCTGCGCCGGGATGTCACCTAAATCCACCACCACCATTCCGAAGCCGCCGCTCTGCAACAGCAGGTCGGTAGTCTTGAGGGTTTGCTCCAGGCATTTTTCACCGGAGCGTTGGCTAGAAGATCCGCAGCGTACCCACAACAGCCGCTCGAGATCGAGGCCGGCAGCCACGGCGGATTGGGGATCGAAGGCATCGCCAGCGTCCACCAGAGCGCAAATTTCCTGGCGTCGAGTAGCTCCGGCCAAAGACGCGAGCAGCAGGCTGGTTCGTCCGGAAGAAGTCGGCCCAAAAATTTCGGTGAGCGCGCCGCGCGGCAGGCCGCCAATTTGAGCGTCAAGTTCCGCGATGCCAGTGGGCACCAGTGCGGGGTCGGGCCTTAGCTTAAGGCGCGATGCAATGGTGACTCCGGTTGGGATTTGAATGACGCGAGCTGGTTTCGGATGAGGCGCCGGCTTGGTTAGAATTTCAGCAGTAAATGGCTGCGGGACGGCTACGGCGGATATGACGGCGGACGACATGAGGACCTCGGAATCGGCAACTGGAGCGGGTATCCGGCCAACGCTCCCAGGGGTGACGGCGGGAGTAACCAGGTACTTTCGCTTTTTATTCGCCTAGTAGGATTCTGCTCCTGGGAGGGCGGGTTGTCAAACCGATCCATTCTTCAATTTCCCAATTACCCGATTCCGCAATCAACCCGACGAATTGAAATAATTTATTCTGCTGAAGATGGAAACACCGCCTAAGAACAATCCAAAACCTGATTTGCGGCCTACGGAACGCTTTTCCAATCGGGTGGAAAACTACATCCGCTACAGGCCGGGATATCCGTCGGAGTTGGTGGATTGTCTGCGCCAGAATTGTGGCCTCACCCAAAACTCCAGGATTGCCGATGTGGGCTCAGGCACGGGCAAGCTGGCGGAACTTTTCCTCGAAAACGGCAACCGCGTTTTTGGGATCGAGCCCAACGACGCTATGCGGGAGGCCGGCGAAAGGCTCTTGTCCAAATATCCGAATTTCAGCAGCGTGGCGGCCACGGCCGAAGCCACTTCGCTTGAGTCCCAGAGCATGGATTTCGTCATCGCCGGACAGGCCTTCCATTGGTTCAATCGCAGCCAGGCGCGCCAGGAATTCGAGCGCATTCTGAAACCGCGGGGGTGGGTGGTGCTGGTATGGAACGAGCGGCTGACCCTGACTCCATTTCTTGCCGCCTACGAAGAGATGCTGCAGCGCTACTCAAAAGACTACGAACACGTGGACCATCGTCAGATCACCGGGCCGGTGCTGGCAGAGTTCTATCATCCGGGATCTTTTGCGTCGGCGATCCTGCCCAACCGGCAGCGCTTCGACTTCGCGGCTTTGAAGGGACGGCTCCTCTCCTCTTCCTATGTTCCGGTGGAGGGCGAGACAGGGCACGAAGAAGCACTACGCGCGCTTAGCGAAATTTTTGAGCGGCACGCGGTTGGTGGCGTAGTGGGGTTTGAGTATGAAACCAAGATCTATTACGGCCGGCTTGCCGCGTGGTGAGCCGCGTTGCCACACTTTTGTCGAACTTTTGAGCGCCGATCGGCCGCAACTGCTTTGTTATAATCACTACTTCTGAGCGGCGCTATCGTCTAGGGGTTAGGACGGAAGATTCTCAATCTTCAAACCCGGGTTCGATTCCCGGTAGCGCTACCAACTACCTCTTACGATCTCTCACTATTTTCAAACACATAGCTCTCAGCCTCGATTTGCCGGTCGCAGTGCGTATTCCTCAGTAGCAGTCAGATGGGGTGACAATTGGGGTGACAGTGCTAAAGCGAATGAAAAGAGAAGCGCATTTTCAGCCAGATGAGCGGAAACGCCGCGTGCGCCTTCGTGGGACGCTGGACGCAAAAGAATAGGGCTGATTAGGTTGTAAGCCTTGTCAGCCCTTCCTGGAGCCTACTGTAGCGCTGTGGTGCACTGTGGGAATGCCTGTATTTGATTTCTCTTCTGGTATGCCTGGAACTTCTCAAAGCCAGCAGCTACGTGCTGCTCGGATACGTGGATGTAGTAGCGCTCAGCAACGCTCGGGCTGGAATGTCCCATCAATCGCGCCAGGGCAAAGCGATCAACACCAGCCTGAGCAGCGCGGGTGCCGAATGTATGACGCCAGCAGTAGAACTCAAATGGCTCCAGACCGGCTTTCTTGGAGGCGCGTTCATGTGCGTGCTGGACAGTGATGAGATGGCCTGTCTGACCGCCGCCTGGAAAGACATAGGGCGAGCTGCCATTAGACTGTTGTCGCCGCTGTAGCACTTCACGTGCGCGATCTGTCAGCGGGATATTGCGGACGGCACTCTTGGTCTTGCCATCAATGATGTGGATGAAACCGTTTCCGGCATCGGGCGCTGGCTTAAGATGAACATTCTCCCATTTCAGCGGGAACAGTTCAGAGTTAGGCCGCAAGCCGCAGTCAACTCCCAGAATCGTCACATCTCGCAACGTGGATGATGCGACATTCAGATATCGTGCCTCCTCTGCAAAACTGAGGGTACGTTCGCGGCGTAGCTCTCCGGGCAGCTCGTGAATCAGGACGGGTCTGGTTATCAGTCCCCACTCAAAAGCCAGAGTAAGCATGCGGCGAAGTGTCCGCAATTCGCCATTGATGCGAGTAATTGAAGGATGCGGTGATTGTGACTGCCGCCAGCTTACGTATTTGGCGACGATCTCTCCTCAGAGATCGGGCAGCTTGGAATCGGCTGAGGCCGCCGGTGCTGAGGTTGTGCGGAGTGCTTCAGAGGCGATGGGACACGGACTGGCAGCCATATTGCCTGGCATCGGCCCTGCTGCTGCCAAAGCCGGTGAAGACATTGGAGCTGGCAAAACCGGCCAAGGACTAGGCGAAGCAACCGGACTCATTGGCTCAATCGTTGCTCCTGAGCTTGCAGGTAAAGTTACCAGTGCCGTTCTGCCGAAGAGTGCCAGCGCAGTTGACCGCGTAGTTGCAGCCACGAATCCACCCACCAAGACTGCTGGCGACTTCCTCCAGCACGCACAGAGCGCCGTCCCAGAATTGCAGAAGATGATTGATTCCGGCATGACATCGCCGCGTGATCTGGCTGGAGTCAAGCTGCTGACCGAACAAGCCGGAGAAAAACTAGAGAACACTTTCCAGTCAACGCTTGACCCTGTGCGAGATGTGAAGCTGGACACAACTCCTGTTGCTGATGCCATCGAGTCCAAGATCACGCGATACGTTGAACAGAAGTACCCCGATATCGCGGAGAAGATCAGAGAGAACGCTTCTTTCTACCGCGACAAGCAAATGACCCTTGGTGAACTCGATGATTTCCGGCGTGGCATTAACGGCGAACTGGAGAGCTTTTATACCAAGAACAATCTTAATCGAGCGGCTGCGCTGAAAGACCCAACCGTTGCTCATCAGGTCGCAGAAGCCGACGCCATCCGTGATCTGGAGTACAACACACTTCGGGAGCAGACTGGCGCTGACATGAAGTCCCTCAAGAGGCTGCAAGGCTCAATCCGCGATATTCATGATGCTGCTGAGGAGAACTTGAACAAGCTGACTCTCAGGGATGCACGGCTGCGCGGCCAGGTCATCACGACGAAATTCTGGGATGTTGCCAAGCACGTTATCTCTGTGCATCCCGTTGTCGGTATTCGACAGCTTGCAAGCAATCTGTTTGGTGGTGGTAGCTGGCAGCTCGATGCAGCGAACAGAGCCGCGAAGAGTGCGTTCGATGCCAACAAAGGAGCTGAGAGTGGTGTTGGCGGCGTACTGAAATCAACACTGAAACGCGGGGTTCAGGCTGCTCCTGCAACTGAGTCTCAATCTGATAGCAATGCTGCTGCGATTCTCAGCGGGAGTGCGCGCTAGAAGTCTGTCGCGTTACTAACGCGTCTTGCGGATTCTTGGGATTGTAGCGAATATGAAAGTCGCATCGCTCCTGCTCGGACACCCTAACGAGGTCTTTAACGAACCATTGATCTTTGTCCATGTACCCGGAGAACGTCCAGATGTCGTACTCACGTCCGTTTACGGTGTATCGGACGTCGTATTCCCCTCGGTACAACGGCAGACCATTCTCTCGCCCGTATGCAACGTAATAACGTACTACGCGACTGTCTACGATTGTGCAATCCTTGGCGACTGGCCACGAATCTGTGTTGCCAGCGATCACACCGTAGATAAGTAAAGCGACCGTTCCAAATGCAATAAGCCAGCCGATGAACTTTAGGCGGTGTCCATGTCTCATGTGATTAGGGCGCATCGGGATCGGCAGAGTAGCACCACAATTCTAAAGGAGTCCCACAAATGCAAGTAGCAATCAATTATGGGCAATATGAGTTCACGCCGGATGAAGTTTCACCTGAGCCTGAGCCGGAAACACCAGCCGGTAAGCCTCAGTACCGCAACACAGTCGGCAGCGAGGAATACCACTTCGATGCCTCTGCTGACGTTGCCAAGGCTCGGAAGGAAGATGCACGCGAGACGGCTGCTGGCGATGCTGATGCACGCGCACGGCACGCCGCACTCAAGCAGGATGGGTATATGGGCGCAACTGATAATGCCTAGCGCGGCACGCTCTGATTATAGGCAGCTTCGCCAATCATCCACAACATCCAAAGGAAAACAGTGATTACGATGAGAATAATTAGCGTCGCAACAGCGCGGCGCTTCCACCGGATTGTCGAGTTGCCTTCAGCCATTATGGATGGCATTGTACGACTGAGGCACTGCCCGAGTAACGCTTAGCGCTGGCGGGGTTAGCACTGGCCGCTGTTGTCACAGGTTTGTTGAGACCTGTGCTAATAGCGGCTTTTCTTTTGCTTCAGTTGATATTACTCTTGTTGCGCGGCGATTCCAGGAAACAGGAAGAAGCAAATGGGTTGGAGCAATGGAGCATTCTTCGGAGCGCGAAGACAGTTCAGATGGGCGCTGACTAACAGGTTGCGTAAATATGACAAGTACTTGAAGGCACAGAAGCCTCAGTCGAGCAATATTGGAACACTTTTCATGTTATTGCTTTCTTGCGCCTTCCCGCCATTAGCACTCGTTGTAGTTCCTTACCTTATTCATGACTACCACAAACGCTTGCGGATCGCTCAGAAGTTGTACGCGGCAGATCAAGCCGCAAAGGAGATCAAGAGAAGGCAACGACCGCAAAAGATCGTAGGCCGAAGCGTAAGACTTGATCAGCGGGAGAACGCGCAAACTCCAACCGCGTCAACGAATGCTATGGGACTACTAAGGCGGTTACTTAAGGATGACCCTGGAACATTCGCACGTTTGAACGAGTTGTCCCGAGCTGGCAAGTTCAATACCGAACAAGCGAAGCAGAAGATTGATGAGATTCTTCTTAAGCGCTGTGCAAGACCGGTTCGGGGGGAGCCCAGTCGGTCACTGAGAACCCGCGCCATCTACAAAGGTGAGTTCAGAGCTTGAGCATTGACGCGGGGTGCTATCTCCCGTTAGACAGCAGGGGGATTATAGAGCTTGGAAGATTCGCCCCCTTAAAATAAATCAGCGGCGTAGAAGACTGTGACTGACAGTGGTCAGTTTGATTTCCGGGGCGAGCGGGGTTTGCGATTACGAATATAGATCACGATAGCCAGGATACCAATGACAATTCCAAATGGCGCGAAGACGTTATCCCCTCGATAGTTCTGATAATGAAGCTTGCCCAGGCTAAGAGTTATCACACCACCAGCAATGACCAACACTCCGAATACCAGGTAGAACCAACTACCAGCTGCCGTTTGTTCTATTGGAGTGAATTGTGGAGGTTTCTTGGTCATTGTTCAACTTCTAGAACCCGCGCCCTCACCTGAACGCTCATCAGGCAAAGCAAGCGGGCGCTGTCAGCTTTGTGCTAGTTGACCGATATAGTGTAGCGCAGTTCGAGAGGACACCTGTCATGCGAGCACATACTGCTTGACAAATAATTTCTGTCTGCATACTCGATTCGCAACATCGCGCAATACAATGGATGTGAGGGTTTATGAAGATACTGACGGTTTATGAGGCAGACAGATTGCTTTACGGAAAGCCAGATCAAGAAGATGTATCAGCATTGTTCCAACTAACGGATGGAGAGTACAACGCCGGTGAAGTCCGAGCGATTATTGCCAATCACGCTGGCAGTGAATTGCTCTATCTAGCTGATGATGGCGAACTGAGTGTGCAAGTGGATGCTAGTAAGGGATACAAGATCAGCAGCATGTCTCGCGGCTAAACGGTGTGATGATTCGCCGCTATATCGAGCTATGCTTACCCCCGAGTGTCAGCAATGTCACCAGTGTCACTAGATTGGGGTCAGGGCGCGTGAAATGGCGGGAAAGTATAGCGATTATAAACCATTACGGCTCAGATAGTTACAAAAATATTTCTGTTGAAATCCAGCTACTCTGGATTCTAGTATTCGGGCTGAAACAAAACGGGCAGCGCCAATACCGCGAGTACTGACACTGCCCTAACCAAATTAGAAAGGAGTGCTTTCCAATATGGCTACACAAACAGTATCAAATAATGACCTGTCGCACCCAGAGCCGTATGAAATAGACCGGCTCTACAATCGAGTAAGGCTCATCAACTTCACCCAGACTCTCTCCAGGGCTACTGTTCAGCGGATATTCTTCGCTGTGCTACAGACGGAGAGCGACCAGGAACATACTCGCCACGGGTATAGTCTGGTGTTCAAGCCGACGAAGTGGGAATCTATCAGGGACGTAGAAAGACAGTTCTTCTTTACCGGCGTGCGCCTTGGCATCCCCGTGGAGACCGCATTAACAGTCGAAGGGGAGTTGCTAATCCGCTATATGCCACGGCAGGCGCTCACCAGTCGGCTCATCTATTACGGCATGCGCTTGTGGTGGTACTGGAACGGGCCAGGGCTGCTTGAACACTGTCCAATTTATTCTGACTGAGGGTTGAGTCCCTGTCGAGCTTGGGGCTGGTAGGGCAACCTGCTGGCTCCTTTCTTATGGGCTAATGCCTAACAATAAGCAGCGCAGCAAGGCCAACCTGAACGAGTCCTATAACGATCAGTACTCCGGTTAGAACGATTAGGACAGTGTTCAATCGAGTGCTTGTCTGGTTCAGATCATCAAGAATGTCGCGGTTGTAGAGCATCAGCTTCAATAGATCAGTGTCAGCACCTGAAACGTGGGACTGCGTCTTTAGTGCAGAGCGAATTTGTTCCAAATCCTGTTTGGCTACTTTGCCCGTATCAGAAGCTGCTGCCATGGCGTAGTAGGAGCCATCAACCGTCTTTGGCCCCAAATCGCTCCAGCAATGCACAGTGCTGAACCGAGGAACACAAGCAACATAGGGGCAGAAACATAGTGGAACATCTTTGCGTGGCTCCTTCCCGGCATAGGGCAGAATTGTACCCCTTGCTCGGGTGCTAGGCACTTGGCCTTGGACACGCGGCACCCCGGCGAGTCCTGCACCCCTTCATTTCTGGCCGAGCAAAGAATGCTTTGCTACCAATTGCTATGCAGAGCGTGACTACTGTGAGATTAGTGCAAGACTACTGTTTGGGGTGACAGTAGGGGTGACAGGGGTGACAAAGTACTCTGTAACGTATTGAGAACACAGCAAGCGTGTGGAGATTCTCAATCTTCAAACCCGGGTTCGATTCCCGGTAGCGCTACCAACCCTCTCCTGTCATCACCTGCTACTTCTTGCAATTCCCCCGCATCGAAAAATGGCTCACGCCACATCGTGTCACCTGGTGGAGCACAATGGCGCGAGGTATGGGGCACAGTTTGGGGCACAGTCGCCGCCCAAATGTAATCAGGCCGTGCTCGCGGTCGGACTCATCGTCGGTATCATCCGGAGTTCTCGCGAGTAATGCGGCCTTCATCGAAACTGGAGCATAATGTGTTTGCATCACATTCACGTGAATAGCAGTGGGACGAGGCGTGCTTGGCAGACAAGCCCCAGAGAGACAATGGTGCAAGGTTCGAAGAACTCGTCCGTGCAGTGCGCGACTTGACCGTACGGATGCAGCGACTGGAGCGGCAATTTGAAAACGAACTCGCCCACACAACGGAGACACCCCTACGTGAACCGGCTCACGTTCCAGGCCCGAACTCGTCGGTATCGCGGGGCGGTTCGCTAGAATCGCACATCGGATCACAGTGGCTGAACAGAGTCGGCGTGGTAGCCATCCTAGTCGGCGTTTCCTATTTGCTGCGTTACGCATTTGTGAGTGAGTGGATCTCGGCAGGCGCGCGAGTTTGGCTTGGAGTCTGCGCAGGTATCGGCGTCATCCTGATCAGTGAGTGGTTCCGGGCACGCGGTTACCGCGTGCTCTCACTGTCTATCAAGGCGATTGGCATCGGTGTGATCTACCTGTCTTTATGGGCGGGATTCCAACTCTACCAAGTGCTCTCCGGTCCTAAAACCTTTTTGGGATTGGTAGCGCTCACGGTTTTGACTGGTGTTCTGGCGTTTCGGGAATACGCAGAGATACTGGCCACATTGGCTCTCATCGGCGCTTTCACGACGCCTTTACTGATCTCAATCCCGTCCCGCGAGGGACATCTATTCTTATACCTCGCTATTCTGGACTGCGCCACAGTAACGGTCACGCTGCTGCGGGGCTGGTCGAAGCTGCTTGCGGTTAGTTTCCTGGGAACCGTGCTGCTGTACATGGTTTGGTATTTCGAGCGTTACAGGCAGGCTGAATTAGTTTTGACTATAACTGCAGCTACAGTGTTCTTCGTCCTGTTCTGTGTCGGGACTACGTGGATTCGCCCTGCGGCTTCTCGCGGTGCACTATGGATTCGGCCGGTGTTAGGGGTGGCGAATCCCGCGCTTTACTTTATCGGGTTGTACCTATTGCTGCATCACCTGAGTCGTGGCGCGCTAGCCTTAGCAGCGCTCGGCCTGTCCGCCCTGTATTTTAGGTTTGCGTGGAAGGCGCAGCACAGTGCAAGTTTCGGCGCAACCAGCTTAATGCCTGTCTACGGTGGTTTGGGTATCAGTTTCGTGGCCATCGCCGTCGCTCTTCTTGTAGAGGTTCAGTGGCTCTCTTTGGGCTGGTTCTTGACTGCAGCATTCGTAATGGCAATCGGCTTTTGGCAAGATTTGTCCTGGCTTCGCTGGGGCGCACTGCTGCTCATGTGCGTAGCAATCGTAAAAGCATTCGTGTATGACATTTGGAGACTTGGCCTAGGATACCGGACCATCAGCTTTATCGGATTGGGAGCTCTCTTACTCGTCATATCATTTGCGTACCAGCGACACGGCTTCTCCTTAGTTTCCAAAATCGGAAAAGACCCAACTTCCCGACTGCGGTAAAGATCTGCCGGCCCCTTGCTGGTGAACGCCGCCTTGGCCAACCCGAATCCGGATACCAACAATGCAGTCCTCGTTGTCGACAGCGAGCTCAGCGTTAAACGGCAGCCATAATCCAGTCTCACGAATTTTCGGTTTAGGCGCTGAGCGAACAATCTGCGGGGTGCCTTGCCGTTCACGGCGATTCCATCTCTCCCGTCGCCTGCTCCTCCGCCGCCGCTCACATCCGCCTACTCCTTTTTCCCATCAAGGCGTAGCACGAAAGCACAGTGCGCGTGCTACTGCCGTGACCTATGGTTCCGCCGGACCCGGGCATAACATTATCCCAGGGACATGAAGGTTCTAATCATTGCATCTGCGCGACGGGAGCGGCGTCTTCTGCGGGAGGAAGCCCTTGCCGCGGGTCACCAGGTCACGGTGTTAGAGCGCAAAGTGGGCTGGTTTGGACGACGCACAAAACGCTTTCGCAAAGTTGAAGGCGATGTCCGCAATGCGGCCTTGCTCACCCCGGCGATGACTGGGCAGGATGCCGTGATCTGCTGGTTGAAACCGAGGCGGAAGACGACGACCTTCTTGTGGGAAAGCACGGCCAACGTGGTGCGGGCAATGCAGAAACATCGGGTGCGACGCCTGATTTGTGTTTCCGTCTGCGGCGCGGGCGACAGCCGGGGTCACTGCGGATTCTGGCGCGATCGCATTGTGCAGCCGCTGTTTCTGAGGAAAGTATATGAGGACCGGGACCGCCAGGAAGAATTGGTAAGCGGCACGGATTTGGACTGGGTGATTGTTCGCCCTGCCAAAATTACGGGCGGAAAGGCTACCGGCCAGTACCTGATGATCACCGACCTGAAGAATTTCAAGGCCAGCAAGATCTCGCGTGCTGACCTGGTTGAATTTCTTAGCCAGCAATTGACCAACGATTTTTATCTGCGACAGGCGCCGGTCATCACCTACGGCCAATAGCCGCCGCTGCTCCACATAAATTCAGGATGAGGTGCGAAGCTGAATTTCGGCGCTGACAGTAGCTACTGGCAGCGTAAAGATAAATGTCGAGCCATGGTTCAGGGTGCTTTCCACGCGGATGCTGCCGCCGTGTGCCATCACAATGTGTTTGGCGATAGCCAGGCCGAGACCGGTCCCCCCAGACTCGCGCGAGCGGGCCTTGTCCACCCGATAGAAACGTTCAAAAAGACGTGGCAGATGTTCGGAAGAGATTCCGCGGCCGAAGTCGCGCACATAGAACTTAACTGCCCCGTTTCCATCCTGGGCCCCCAACTCGATTTGCCCACCCGAGCCGGCGTATTTCACGGCGTTATCAATCAAGTTACCGAGCACCTGCTGGATGGCATCCACATCGGCCATCACCATGGTCTGCGTGGATTGCTGAATCTCGATCTGTACTCCGGCGGATTTTGCCGCCTCTTGAAAACTTTCTGCAGCCTCGCGCAGAAGTTCGGCCGCGGGTTGCGGCTGCAGTGCGAATTCGGTCTCTCCAGATTCAACCCGTGCCAAGGTCAGCAGGTCCTCCGTTAAACGAGCCATGCGGGAAGCGTTTTTGCGGATGATTTCAAGAAATTCGCGAGTGCTGCCGTTTGTCCCGGAATCAAGCAGGGTCTCCGTGTAACCCTGGATCGAGGTGAGCGGAGTCCGTAGTTCGTGGGAGACATTGGCGATGAAGTCGCGTCGTGTCTTCTCCACGCGCTCTACTTCACTCAAGTCGTGGAGCACCGCCACGGCGCCACCCCCGGACATAGGGGCGGCCGCTACATCAAAGATTCGTCCGGGGACCACGGCAATAGCCCGTGAGCGGCGGACCTCACGAGTGCGCAGGACTTCATCCACAGCCCGAAGAAAATCGGGGTCCCGCACCGTCTCCACCATCAGCGAGCCTATTCGGACGCGCCCCACAAGACGCTCCATAACACCGTTCGCCCATGCGACACGTCCATCGGGCCCGACGGCCAGCACCGCGTCCTGCATGCTGTTGAGCAGTGTCTCGAGCTGCTTTCGCCCAGTTTCCAGAGCGGCGAAGCTTTCTTGCAGGCGCGCTGCCGTGCGATCGAGAGCATCCGCCACATGGGCAATCTCATCCGACCCAGCTTCGTCAATGCGTGCGGTCAGGTCACCCGCCGCCAACTTTTCTGCAAAAGCGACAATCCTGTGTAACCGGCGTGCCAGCCCGGCGGCAATCAGCGCCGCCAGCACGGTCGCGATCAGCACACCCAGCACTGAGGCCAGCAGCAAAGTCAGATGTATATGGCGAATTCTGGGGCGAACTGATTCCCAGGGGTACGCCAGTCGCACCGCGCCTCCGCGAACGGGTACGGCTACATACAAAAAAGGAATGCCTAGGGTGCGGCTCACCCGCTGCGAGTTGCCGATTTGGCCGTGCAGCGCCGCAACGAACTCGGGACGCGCAGCGTGGTTCTCCATTTTGGATGGATCGGCACTCGTGTCGGCGAGCACGCGCCCACTGGCATCGATGATCGTGGCGCGGGCATCAGCCGCTTGCGAGACTTCGTCAGCGATCTGCTGAAGGGAACGGCGGGTACGCTCGCGTTCGACTGCGTCCGCGAACAGCTTGGTCTTCTGGGTTAGCGTAATCTGAAGTTGTTGCTGAAGGGAACTCTCCCATGCTTTGCGGACAGTGAAGTCGAGGGTCAAAGTGGCCGCCGCAATCACCAGGAGGAAGGCGCCGAGCAATTTGAAGAAGATGCGGCGCTTCACATCGCCCCCGAGTAGTTCTTCACTTGGGCACCTCGAAGCGGTAGCCGGCTCCACGTACGGTTTTCAGAAAACGAGGGTTTTCCGGATCGCGCTCGATCTTCTCGCGTATGCGACGTACATAAACGTCAACCGAGCGCGGGGTGACGTAGTGCGTGTCGCGCCATACCGCATCGAGCAGCTGGTCACGTGTGAACACGCGGCCCGAATGGGTGGCCAGGTACTCCAGGAGCCTGAACTCTGTAGCGGTTGCCGGGACCCCCTTGCCGCGTACCGTCAGGAGCATGGCGCTGGTGTCAATTTCAATGTCATTGAGCCGCAGCATTGCGGGTTGCAAAGGATGCTCGAAGCGGCGAAGTACGGCTTTGACGCGCGCGACCAACTCCCGTGGGCTGAACGGCTTAGTAATATAGTCGTCCGCTCCCAACTCGAGACCGAGAACGCGGTCCGACTCGCCGGTTTTAGCCGTCAGGAAGATTACCGGAGTAGGCGCGAGAGCGGCGGATTGCCGAATACGGCGGCAGAGGTCGAGGCCGTCCCCCCCGGGCACCATGATGTCCAATAGCAACAGCGCGGGCCGTTGCTTTTCGGCCTCCGCTAGAACGGTGGCGGCGCTTGGAAACCAGCGCACCGCGAATCCAGCCGCTTCTAAATTATGGCGCACCAGGCGTCCGATGTCGGCGTCGTCCTCAACCACAAAGATCGTGGGCTTCACAACCTTATTGTAGAGGCTCTGGGCAAGAACACGGGAATTCTCCGAAATAGGGGTCAATAAACTGAGCTTCTTCGCACTGCGGGCTGTCATCCAATAGCTGTTAATCGCCAGCCCCCATAAACTACAATGCAAAGTCGAGCCTGGCCGTGGCTGATGTGAACCGATCTATCCGTCGTTCAGGTGGAGGAAGATGACACCCCAGAGCGTGAACACCGTCGAGGAGCGAAGAACTGAAAAGGGCGCAGCAATACCGCAAGGCCAGCCGCTCGGAGACGAACTGGATCGATTAGCTGTAAACACCATTCGCTTCCTGGCCGTGGACATGGTGGAGAAGGCACACTCGGGGCATCCCGGGTTACCGCTGGGTGCGGCTCCCATGGCCTATGTACTGTGGGACCGTTTTCTCCGTCACAATCCGCGCAACCCGCGCTGGTTCAATCGCGACCGCTTTGTGCTCTCGGCGGGACACGGCTCGGCGTTGCTGTACGCGCTACTTCACGTGTACGGGTACGACATGCCCATGAGCGAGCTCCAGCGATTTCGGCAGTGGGGCAGCGCAACCGCGGGTCATCCGGAATACGATCTCGACCGTGGTATTGAGGCCACTACCGGGCCACTGGGGCAAGGTTTCGGCATGGGGGTGGGCATGGCGCTTGCCGAAGCCCATTTGGCCGCGCGCTACAATCGCGAAGGACTTCCGGTAATTGACCACTACACCTATGCCATCTGTTCCGACGGTGACCTCATGGAAGGCATTGCGTCGGAAGCGGCGTCCCTGGCGGGAACGTTGGGCCTGGGAAAGCTGATCTATCTTTACGACAACAATAAGATCTCTCTGGAAGGTCCAACCCCGGTTGCATTCACAGAAGATGTCTGCGAACGCTTCCGCGCCTACGGCTGGCACGTACTGACAGTGGATGACGGCAACGATCTCGAGGCCATTGACGCCGCCATCAGATTGGCCAAATCGCAGAAGCAGCGTCCGTCGCTGATTTCGGTCCGCACTCATATCGGTTATGGCAGCCCGGTGCAGGACACCGCGACCGTCCACGGCGAAGCTCTGGGCCCGGAGAACGTAAAAAAGACCAAAGAAAAGCTGGGTTGGCCTTTGCAGCCTGAGTTCTACGTTCCGGACGAGGCACGAGAGCACTTCCGCCGAGCCGAAGAACGCGGTGCGAGGTTGCAGTCTGAGTGGAACACGAAATTGCAGGAGTACCGGCGGCGCTTCTCATCGGAAGCGGCGGAGCTGGAACTGGGAATAAAAAATGAATTACCTTCGGGCTGGGACACTGACCTGCCCAGTTTTCCCGCGGATCCAAAAGGTGTGGCCACGCGTGATGCCTCTGCCAAAGCCTTAAACGCGATTGCCAAAAAAGTGAGCGCGGTTTTTGGCGGTTCCGCCGACCTGAATCCCTCGACCAAGACCAAGCTGGTTGACTACGGAGATGTTGCCCCCGGACATTATGAAGAGCGAAATGTCCATTTCGGAGTTCGCGAGCACGCCATGGGCGCGATGGTGAATGGAATGGCGCTGCACGGGGGGATTATCCCGTATGGAGCCACATTTCTCATTTTTTCCGATTACATGAAACCTGCGCTGCGCATTGCTGGTCTGATGAATGTGCACTCCTTATTTGTGTACACCCATGACAGCATAGGCCTTGGAGAGGATGGACCTACTCACCAGCCGGTAGAACAATTGCTTACTATGCGGGCGATTCCGCACATGACAGTATTGCGTCCAGCCGACGCCAATGAGACGGTGGGCGCTTGGTGGGTGGCCATGCAGCGGCGTGGACCGGTTTGCATGGCATTTACCCGGCAGAAGCTGCCGGTGCTGGATCCGAGTCGGTATCCCACGCGCGATAGTGTCCGGCGCGGAGCTTACGTGCTGGCGGATGCCGAAGGTGGCAAAGCACAAATAATTTTGATCGCCACCGGCTCAGAGGTGCATCTGGCCTTAGCCGCACGGGAACAACTCGCTAATCAACAGGTTAAAGCACGAGTGGTCTCCATGCCCTCCTGGGAATTATTCGATGAGCAGCCTGGCGAGTACCGCACCCAGGTGCTGCCGGCCGACATCCCCAAATTAGCAATTGAAGCTGGGGCGAAATTAGGTTGGTGCAAATACGTCGGCGACCATGGAGATGTGATCGGATTGGATCGCTTCGGTGCATCGGCGCCAGGCGAGGTAGTGCTGGAGAAACTCGGATTCAACGTGAACAACGTCGTGAGCCGTGCCCAGGCGTTGTTGAAAAAATAGGCTCCGGCTGATTCACTAATCTGGTAAGGGGCGCATTCATGGCTTCAATAAAAGAGTTGCACAAGTACGGGCAGTCCATTTGGCTCGACTACATCCGCCGCAATCTGATCACGAGCGGTGATTTGAAACGCCTGGTGGATGATGGGTTGACCGGCATGACCAGCAACCCAACTATCTTCGACAAGGCGATCGGCGGCGGTTCCGATTACGACGAAAGCTTGCGCGCCGCATTGTCTGAAAATCCGAACGCCACGCCGGAAATGCTTTTCGACCGCATCGAAATTGAAGACATTCAGATGGCTGCGGATGTCTTGCGGCCCATTTACGACCAGACCGGCGGAGAAGATGGGTACGTCAGCATGGAAGTTCCGGCGTCCTTGGCGCACCAGACTGATGCGACAATCAAAGAAGCCCGGCGACTTTGGAAAGCGGTGAATCGTCCGAATGTAATGATCAAGGTCCCTGCCACTCCGGAAGGCATGCCGGCAGTCGAAGAACTGATCGCAGGCGGGATTAACGTGAATATCACTCTGATGTTTTCGCTGCGCCACTACGAAGCCGTGGCGGCGGCATATTTGCGTGGGCTGAAGCGCACTGCGAAACCGCAGCAGGTGGCTTCGGTAGCGTCGTTTTTTGTGAGCCGCGTGGATACCAAGGTCGACGCAGCGTTGGAAAAGATCGGAACGCCTGAAGCCAAAGCGCTCTTGGGAAAGATTGGCATTGCAAATTGCAAACGCGTGTATCGGCGGTTTAAGGAAATCTTCTTAAGCGCTGGTTTCGACGAATTCAAACGGCGCGGCGCCCGAGTGCAACGGCCGTTGTGGGCCAGCACCAGCACAAAGAATCCTGCCTACCCAGATTTGATGTACGTCGACGAACTCATTGGACCGCATACGGTCAATACCTTGCCGCCGGCAACGCTGGAGGCATTCCGCGATCATGGACGTGCGGCGCCTACCCTCGACGCCGGCATCGAAGAGGCCGAAGCGCAACTGGCGCAGCTGGAGAGAGTGGGCGTCAACTTAGACGCCATCGCCGAGGAATTATCAGTTGAGGGCATCGCCGCTTTCGACAAATCAATGACGGAGTTGCTGCACACCCTTGACGAGAAACGAAAAAAATTGCGGGCATCAAATCTTGACCGTCAGCCGATGAACCTGGGCGCAGCGCAGTCGGCAGTGGAGCAGCGACTCACTGCTTGGGAGAAAGATAATTTCAATCGGCGACTCTGGGATAAGGACTACAAACTTTGGTCGGCAACGCCGGTTCCCGAACTCACTGACCGTATGGGCTGGCTCACGTTGCCGGACTCCATGCAGCAGCACGTGAAGGACCTGGAGTCGTTTTCGCAAGAAATCAAGTCCGCGGGCTACAGATACATTGTATTGCTCGGCATGGGCGGCTCGAGTCTGGCCCCCGAGGTCTACCAGCGCACCTTTGGCAACGCTACCGGATATCCGGAACTGGTCGTGCTCGACAGCACCCATCCGGAAGCGGTCCGGGCAGTAGAGAAGCGCATTGATCTGCAGCACACCCTTTTTCTGGTGTCCAGCAAGTCGGGGACCACGACCGAGATGCTCTCCTTTTTTTATTACTTCTGGAAACAGGTGAGCGCGAAGGACCGGGCAGCCGGTAAGAATTTTGTCGCCATTACTGATCCGGGTACGCCGCTAGAAAAACTTGCCAGGGAGCGCGGGTTCCGTCGCGTTTTTCCGGGCTCGCCGGAGGTGGGCGGACGATACGCGGCGCTCTCTTTATTCGGTCTGGTGCCAGCAGCGCTGATTGGAGTGAATGTGAAGCGCCTGCTGGATGAAGCCCGGAAGATGTCCGAAGCCAGCGTTTCCTGCTTGTCCCCCAGGCAATGTCCGGGTTTAACTTTGGGTGCTGCCCTGGGTGAGCTGGCGCTGGCCAAACGCGACAAAGTCACTTTCCTTGCGTCGCGGTCGCTGGCTGCGTTTCCCGTGTGGGTGGAGCAGCTGATAGCGGAAAGCACGGGGAAACACGGCAAAGGCATCGTGCCAGTTGCCGATGAGCCCTTGGCCGATCCATCTGTTTATGGCGAAGACCGCTTTTTCGTGCTCTTGCACGTTCCGGGTGAGGACCAGGACTTGGAAAGGCGCGCCGCCGCGCTCGAAACCGCGGGGCATCCAATCGTCCGCATTCTTTTGCAAGATAAATACGAGCTTGGCCAGGAGTTCTTCCGGTGGGAGATCGCGGTGGCGGCTGCAGGCTCAGTTCTGGGCATCAATCCCTTTGATCAACCCGACGTGCAGTTGGCCAAAGAACTGGCTAAGAAGGCGATGGAAGCACTCAGCGCGAAGAAGACCAGCAGCGCCGATTCAGCTGAGGCAGCACCGACTGCGGCATCGGACGCACAAGAGCTTTC
Source organism: Terriglobales bacterium (assembly GCA_035651655.1). Classification (NCBI taxonomy): domain Bacteria; kingdom Pseudomonadati; phylum Acidobacteriota; class Terriglobia; order Terriglobales; species Terriglobales bacterium. The sequence goes on along the minus strand of DASRFG010000002.1, from coordinate 215,007 downwards.
CCGCGCGTTGCTGGGATGGCTGGCTAGTGCACGGCCCAATGACTACGTTTCGTTGCAGGCATACCTGCGGCCGAGTGCCGAGACCGACGCGGCATTAACGCAGCTGCGGACAATAATTCGCAGCAAGTCGAGGCTGGCTACCACTGCCGGATACGGTCCGCGATTCCTCCACTCGACGGGACAGCTTCATAAAGGTGGTCCGAACACTGGCTTGTTCCTGCAATTAGTCGATGAGCCTTCGGACGATCTGGCAGTTCCTGAAACCAACTACACCTTCGGCCAACTGATTAGGGCGCAAGCGCTGGGGGACTTCCAGGCGTTAAAGCAGCGGGGGCGTCGCGTGCTCCGAATCCAACTCGAAGACAAGGTAAAGAGCGGGCTGGAGAACCTTGTAGTCACGGCATCTTCAATGAAGGAAGTGGCTGCGGGATCGCTTGCCGTCGCATGAGAATAATTTCGGAAAAGGCAAGAACTAAGGAGTAAACGTGGCCGTAGCGACCCTCGAAAATCCTTTGCGCGCGGGGATACGCCTGGAGCGAACTCCCGAGCCGTGCGCGATGGTGATCTTCGGCGCCACCGGAGACCTCATGCGCCGCAAGCTGATGCCCGCTCTTTATAACCTTTATCGGGAGCACCTGCTGCCCGCTGGATTTTCGATCGTCGGAGTTTCCCGAACCCAAATGTCTAGCGAGCAGTTTCGTGCCGCGATGAAGAAAGCCATTCAGGAATTCGATGAAGAAGCGTCGCATGATGAGTCGGCATGGGAGAGCTTTGCGGAAGGCCTATCGTATCTGACTGCCCAGACTGATCAACCCGACCACTACCGCGAGCTGGCGAAGGAGTTGGAACGTGTGGATCATGAGCGCGGCACCGGCAGCAATCGGCTCTTCTATCTTGCCGTCCCCCCCAGTTCCATCCTGGAGATCGTAAGGCAACTCGATGCCGCCAAGCTGGCGCGTACTCCACAAGGGTGGACTCGCATCATTATTGAAAAACCTTTCGGACACGATCTGGACTCCGCCAGGCAGTTGAACGAGAGGATCGCGCGGGTTTTTGACGAAGATCAGATCTACCGAATTGATCATTACCTTGGTAAAGAGACCGTCCAGAACCTCATGGTGTTTCGTTTTGCCAATGGCATCTTTGAGCCGATCTGGAACCGCCGATACGTTGATAACATCCAGATCACGGCGGCGGAGACCGTGGGAGTGGAGAATCGGGCTGCATATTTTGAAGAAGCAGGCGAATTGCGGGACATGGTGCAGAACCATCTCCTTCAGGTAATGGCGTTGACCGGAATGGAGCCGCCAACCAGCATTGCCGCTGATTCGATACGGGCAGAAAAAGCCAAGCTTTTACGCTCGATTGTCCCGGTGGGACCCAACGTTGATGGTTGTGTGGTCCGCGGACAATATGGCCCGGGATGGGTGGAGGGCGTGAAGGTACCGGGTTATCGCGAAGAACCCGGGGTCAATCCCAACTCCTCGACCGAAACTTTTGTTGCCCTGAAACTTTTCGTGGAAAACTGGCGCTGGGCGGGCGTGCCTTTTTATCTCCGAGCCGGCAAGCGAATGCCCAAGCGGGTCACCGAAGTAGCGATTCACTTCAAGTCAGCCCCGCTGATGCTGTTCGAGCACACGCCTTTGGACCAGATCACTCCCAATCAGTTGATCGTTCGCATTCAGCCGGACGAAGGTATTTCGCTAAAATTTTCGGCCAAGGTGCCGGGTCCGGCGATCCATATTCGGCCGGTCACCATGGATTTTCGCTACGCAAGCTCATTCGGAGTGGCTACGGCTGACGCGTACGAACGCCTGCTGCTGGATTGCATGCTGGGTGACCCCACGCTGTTTGCAGACCGCGAAGGGGTTGAGGCTGCGTGGGCATTGGTGACTCCCATCCTGCGTGCCTGGCAGAGACAGCCGCCGGCTAAATTCCCCAATTATCCGGCGGGGAGTTGGGGTCCTCCGGAAGCCGAAAGCTTGTTGCAAGGAGGGTGTAATTGGCGGTTATCGTGAATTGCAGAAGCCTATAGAACGTAATCATGAGCACTCTGCACTACATTCCGGCTGAGGTCGGCAACATTGAGCGCGAACTGCGACGACTCTGGAAGGGCGAGTCCCAGCAATCACAGGCCGAACCCGTAGTGCGAGCCCGCACTCTCAACCTGATCGCGTGTTCGGATGTTGAGCACGCGCAAAGTACCGCCGAGCTGCTGGAGTTGGTAACCGCGCACTCTCCCGGCCGTACCATTGTGATCACGCCCCCGGCAACCACGAGTAATCAGGAAGTGCAGGTGCGGGTTTGCGCGTCGTGTCTGAGTTCGCGAGCCGGCAGCCGCATATTTGGCAGAGAACTGATTGTCATCGAGGCCAAACCATCGGCTTACGATCGGTTGCCCAGCATGGTAGAGGGTCTGCTCGTGCCGGACTTGCCGGTTTTTCTATGGTGGCGGGACCTTGACAGTCTGGATGCCAAATTGTTCCAGAAGTTCTCTTCAAAGGCGCGGCGGATCATTGTGGATTCCACAGAACTTGCTCACGCAGGGGATCTTGCCCGGCTTCAGCAAGTGGTGAAACATATTTGCCCGCGACAGGCAGTGAGCGATCTCGCATGGTCGCGACTCACCGTTTGGCGCGAGCTGACCGCGCAATTCTTTGATGGTGCGCAGGGCGCAGTTTATTTACAACGCTTGAATCGGGTAGTGGTGGAGCACGCTGCGCCTGGGAGTAGCGGAAAAGGAATCCCCGCGGAAGCGATCTTGTTTGCGGCCTGGTTCGCCAGCCGGTTGCAATGTGCCAGGCCCGCCAGGAGTGAGCCGAAAGGTCTCCCAGCACAAGGCGGGAAACTAAGTTGGCAGTTACAACGAGTGGGCGGTTCGCTCTCCATTGAGCTTCAGTCAGCCCCGCAGGCAAGACCCGGACTATCACGCCTTGAGCTGATCTCCGAAGGGAGTCCGTCGGCTAGCTTCAGAGTGGTAAGCATGCAGAGGGGCGGCATGGAGACGCGGGCGGAAATTAAGGGCAATCCTCCGGTACGCAGGATCGTGCGGGAACGGGACCAGTCGCCGGACGTGATGGTCCGCAAAGAGCTGGAAATTATCGGCCGAGACGCTCTGTACGAAGAAGTTCTGGATGTGGCTTGTGAAATGGTGGGCGGCGCTTAGCCTGCGGTAGGCAATGGAGAGTTCAGGCGTCACAAATTATCGAATCGGTTTCTACGCTGTCATTTTTGAAATTTTCCAGCAGAGCATTAATCACATCCAGGAGGGCCAATGTCATCTCTGGCTCACAGGCAATATTCTGCAGTAGTGTATCGCTCTTGGGGGCTGATAAATCCTTGAGGGGCATGCCAGCTGGAACATGCGCCAGGCTGCCAGCCAACATCCACTGCACACCACCTGCTGAAGATGGGCCGAACAGCACAGACGTTGTGTTCCAAACTCCGGTGCAAGCTGCGATCCCCATCTGAGGATCTTCAGCGTGTCCTGCCAGCGGTCCTCTAACAATAAGAACCAGCGGTCGGATTTGTCTCGTTCAATACCGCAGATGTCACAGGTGTCGTTTCCATCGTGACTCATAAACTACCTCGACTTCGGGCAGCGGTCTAGCGATCTGCCCCCAAGGTCCCAGCCGAACTGCTACGTTTGAATGTGCGGCCGAGGGCTATACGAGCGAGAGCAGGCGGTGGCAGGACTGCGCACCCGTTGCTCGGCTTCCGTGATGGTGCTGGCTGATTAAGCGCAGACATCGGAACAAGGTCCTGCTGTTGGGCGGAGCTGTTCTGCCCCGCCAGAGATTCCAAAGCTGCGCGGTTACGGATGATCAAGGTGGGTCCATGGACCTCGATGTAATCGCGCCGGCGAAATCTCGCCAGCATACGTGTAACCGTCTCCCGGCTGGCGCCGATCATCTGCGCCATCTCTTCATGGGTCAAATTAAGTCTTATGTACTGCGAATTGGCGCTGGCGTTACGGTGCGTATTCCAGCGCAGCAATAAACGGGCGAGCTTCTGCGCCGCTGAACTGGCCAAGCCCAGGGAGCCGATCTCCTTGCAGGCCGACTGATATTCCGTACTCAGGAACTGCGCCACCCGGAACGTGGCCTCACTATTCTCCCGTACGAAACGGATAAAATCGTCACGCCGAACAAAGTTCATCTGGCACGGCGTAAGAGTCTCTACCGTAACGGGATAAGATTGCCCGAGAATACAGGCGCTCAGACCAAGCATATCTCCCGCCTCAGCCACGCGCATGATCAGGCTGCGTCCCTCACTGGAGACCATAGAAAGTTTTGCCCGTCCATGGCAGAGCACATAGACGCCGCGCGGCGATTGCCCCTGGACAAAGAGCACCGCGCGCTCGGGATATATGCTGGGATAAGAGATGGCAGCCAGTGATTGCAATCCCACAGCGGATAAACCACAAAAAAAGTGATCGGCGCGCAGTGTGCAGTTGAGGCAGGAGTCCGCCATCTCCCAGTTGTACGTGCTCTCGGTGGGTAACATTAATCATGCTCCTCTCAGCTGGAAACTTTGGTCAATTTTCCCGTTGCGGGACGCGCACAACCCTTGGTGGCGGTCATGCGCGCCTCGCTTGGTGTTCTGGCGCATCAACGGCTTTCCCACGCTACTGTCACCGAAAGACCGTTCTCCTCCCCACAGATTCGATTTCTCCCTGATGGGTCGCAATGCGACACGTGGAACTTCCCTGACATGCTGTGAAGATGGCACGTTGCTTACCAATCGGGTCACACGTTCTCGTGATCAAAGCACACCCATACGTGCAGTACTTTCGAGCGCTAATAGGATTTAGTGGTTTTGGCATGGGCACTTCTTTGGTGACCGCCCGCAGTCACCATGACAACCGCGTGTCACAGATCGGCGCGGCTGATGCCGAGCTTCTTCATCTTGAAGTTAAGGGTGGTGCGCTTCACCCCAAGCCGGGCGGCCGCTCCCGCAGGACCGCCGATCACTCCGGCAGTTTCGCGAAGTACGCGCAATATCTGCTCGCGTTCTGCACTCTCCAGCCGGTCGAGTTTCGGGTTGTGCCCGTTGCTGCTGACAAACAGCTCGGGGAGGGGGACATTAAGCACGGAAGCAGGTGAAAGGATGACCGCTCGTTCAATCAAGTTTTCCAGTTCACGGATGTTCCCCGGCCACTCCCAGCGCACCAGGGCCGCCATCGTCTCAGTGGGAATGATCTCCACCTTGCGATTCAGAATTCGGCAATATTTCTGGGTAAAATAGCGGACCAAAAGGGGAATATCTTCCCGCCGTTCGCGCAAAGGTGGTATGCGCAGAGGAAACACGCTCAGGCGATAGTAGAGGTCACTCCGGAAGCTGCCTTCAGCAACCATGTGCGCCAGGTCACGGTTAGTAGCTGCGATCAGCCTGGAATCGATGCGCCTGGTTTTGGTACTCCCCAGGCGCTCGAACTCGCGCTCTTGCAGGGCACGCAGCAGTTTGGGCTGCAGTTCGAGTGGGATGTCGCCCACTTCATCCAGAAATAATGTTCCTTTGTGCGCCAGTTCGAGACGCCCAATCTTTTGCGAAATAGCACCGGTAAAGGCGCCCCTTTCGTGCCCGAAAAGCTCACTTTCGAGCAGGCCGGTAGGAATCGCAGCGCAGTTCAACTTAACAAAGGTCTGATCGCGCCGGCGGCTTAGATCGTGAATGGCGCGTGCGATCAGTTCCTTGCCGGTCCCGGTTTCACCGAGCACCAGCACCGTGGCATTAGTATCCGCAACTGTCTTAACCTGACGCAAGATGCGCTGCAGCACTGGACTATGGCCGACAATTTCGGTGAAGTTGTACTCGGAACGAATCTCCTCTTCCAGATAAAGCTTTTCGTGGGCGAACCTATCTTTGAGCTCTGCAATTTCCCGGAAAGCGAGCGCATTTTCCACCGCGATGGCGATTTGGCTCGCGACTCGCTTCAACCAATCAAAGTCGCGCACCGTGAATGCGTGGGCCTGCAAGCTGCCAACGCTCAAGGTGCCCAGCGGGCCATTGCGTCCGATCAAAGGCAGCCAGTAAGCGCAGCGCACACCCTCAGCCCACATCTGGGTTGTCACACCGCCCGAGAACTTTTTCGTATCGAAGGGATCCAGAAGCAGGGGCTCGCGATGTGCCAGCACCCACTCATTAGGTGAGTTCTCAAGGGGGACGATCAGATCGTTATGGATTAACCCTTTACTGTCTGGAAAGACTATGCCTCGCACGCGAAGTAATTGTGGCTCTTTTTCTAAGCCGGGACGCCGTGGGCCAGCTTCCAGCAAAGAGAGGCTGACATAATTGTGCCGGATGACGCGGCGCAAACAAGCGGCTACAGCCGGGAACAATTCGCTGACCTCAAGATTTGAGACCAGCAGGTTATTGACTTCCAGGAGCAACTGCAATTGATCGCGGTCAGCGGCTAATTGCTGTTGGTAGGCCAGGGCGTTCTTTCTGTGGGTCACATTGTCCACTGCCAGAGAGACCTGCCCCGCCACGCGTTGCAAGAATTGAATGTCGCTATCCTGATACGCCTTTTCCTTGCGACTCAAGAATCCCAGTGCGCCTAGACTCTGCCGACGCGTGGCCAGGGGCAGAATGCATCCTGACTGTATCCCGCTGGCGCGCAAAACCTCCATGACTTGGGGGTATCGAGTCTCGCTTTTTATCTCATGGAGCAGCAAGGGTTGACGGTGCTCCCACACCCAGCCGCTAGGGGTTTCATCGAGCGGCAAACTCTCGGGAAGTGGCAGTTGGGGTGCTCCCAGTGTTTCCGAGGCCTTCAGGCACATGCTGTTGGTAAGAGGGTCATGAAGAACGAAGTGGAGAAAATCGAAGCTGACCGTGCCCATGAGGGGCTTAGCAATCTCATGCAGCAATGCATTGGGATCGTCGTTGAGAGATACGGAATCCGTCACGCACAGCAGAGCTTGGTAGCGCTGCTGCTCAAGGTCAGGTTGGGCGACCTGTACTTCTGACATCGTTGAGCCTTTTTCCCGCGATTTGCGATTAAATACATTGTGTTGCCATTCAGTTGATATCAATTGATATATATAGCTGATTTGTCCATTGCAGCCTACATATCACCTGTTGGAGCCTCATGACGAACATTATTTTTGTTTATTTCAAAAATGGAACAAGATGTCACGAGGAGAACGGGGCGAGAGCACTGCTTTTCGTAAATTTCCACATTATCGGAAAAAGAATTAGGAGAGAATAGTCGCTTCATGACGATTTGAGGGTTGCAACGGGGGCAAACGGCAATGGCAACTATCGTGACCTGAACCGGTTCTTATCAATTTTGAGGGCTTTGATCCTGGAGTCGAGGGTGGATTGCGGCATGCCGAGCCTGGCAGCGGCGCCGAGTCGTCCGGCAACGCGCCCCTTGCTCTCAGCCAGCGCCGCTTCGATGATTTGCTTCTCGTATTGCAGAAGTCTTTGAGTAATCGAGCCGACTGCTGGGCGCAGTTGAGAGGATTCCCTGGCGAGCCAGTTCGGCTCTACGGTAAAGGTCTCACCTTCACAAATGATCACTGATCCCTCGATGACATTTTGCAACTCCCGCACATTACCCGGCCAAGGGTAAGAGGCGAATAACTCAAGCGTAGCCTCATCAATGGCTAGAAAGCGTTTGTCTGCATTCTTGGCATAGCGATCGACGAAGTGTTTCACCAGCAAAGGGATGTCTTCTTTGCGTTCCCGTAGCGGGGGCAGTTCGATGGGAAAAACGTTAAGCCGGTAGAACAGATCCTTGCGAAATCTGCCTTCGGCTACTTCCGTATGCAAATCGAGATCGGTAGCCGCAATCCATCGGACGTCGAGAGGAATGGACCTGTTCTCAGCTTCTCGTTCAACCTTGCGTTCTTCGAGCAATTTCAGAAGAGCAGTTTGGCAATTGGGAGGGAGTTCCGCGATTTTGTCCAGAAATATGGTGCAGCTCGTTGCGAGATTAAAACGGCCAAGAGGCTGCAACTCTTCGGACGAGAGAGCTCCAGTTCCAGTGTCGATTCCAAACAACTCGGGGCCCACTGAAGATGAAGACAGGGCGGCGCAATTTACGCTGACGAAAGCGCGACCAGAGCGTTGTGAGCGAGCATGAATGGCACGAGCGATCAATTCCTTCCCGGTGCCGGTCTCGCCAGTAATTAAGACCGCGAGTTCGGTGGGAGCAACTTTATCTACCCTGGCGAGCACATTCTGCCAAGCCGCGGAGGCCCCCACGATTTCGTCCCCCATTGAGGGCTGAACTGTCTGCAGTGGCAGATTTTCTGTGTAGAGTTCGTCCTCTGCGGCCTTCACTTCCTCCCATGCCTTGTTCAGTGCGGTTTGGACCAGCCGTCCCTGGGTAACATCTACCGCCGTACCCACAAAAAAGACGACTTCACCGGCCTCGTTCAGGACCGGATGTCCCTCCGTATGAAGGTACTTGATGTCTCCAGCAGGAGAAACGAAACGGTAGTCCAGCTCATAGTCCTCCTTCTGGCGCGCCACACGGACCCAGAATTGGTCGACGCGGGTGCGATCTTCCGGGTGCACTCTTTCAAGGAAAGCTGAATAGCGGAGACTAGCATCGTTGGGCTCGAAGCCCAACATGCCGAAGATGTCTCTTGACCAGAATAGTTCGCCAGTGGAGACATTCCATGCCCAACTGGCGGCTGGTAACAAGTTTGGACCTTGGTCTACCTGGGACCCAGCGCGCGTCAATTGCGCGGCCAAGCGCTGCAGGATCGCGAGGTCCCGGGGAGAACCAAGTCTGTTCCAGACACCGAGACTAGAAAGTAGTGAAGGATGGCGGCGTGGATCGAAAACGCGGCGAGAACTAGATTCCAGCAGGCTGGGCCGAGCTTTCCCGGAAACACTTAACAACTTCATTCTAATGTAGCTGGAGAGGTTACTCGGATTGATTTTGCCTGTCGTTGTTCCGGAACAACTGGCCCTCCAGGATGGGTTGGGTCGGGCCGTACCTGTTAGAGAGAGAAGCGCTCGGGTGGCAAGGGTGCAGTGGGGGCTGTGGGCAAACCCACTATTTACTGCGGTTTGCGACGCCTCAAATAATTCCACTTTAATTCTTAAATCTGAACAAAGTAGCAGCCATCAAAATAAAAAAAATAAGGAAGTCCCAACCGCAAAGCTAGGACGCCTCCGCCTCGTTATAAGTACAAGCCTTGCCGTGATGAAACGCACAATGCGCACAAAATAGTTCGCCGCAGAAGTCGCAGTTGCCAATGTGCTCAGAGCAGAAGGCGCCCCCGCATTCATTGCAAACGCGTGCGGTCAGGACCGGGGAACCACAGACAATACCCTCGTCATTGGGCATTCCTGCCCGCCCCGGTTTGTAGCTGCATTGCAACATAGTGCCTCGAGAAGCCCGCAGGAAGATACGGGCTTAACGCGGAGTTTAGATGAACGAATTACCCGAGTCCAGCACCTCATGGTTTTTTTTCCAAAAAACGGAATTGACGATTCCGATTTGAACCGCAATGGCACATTCCCGGTCCTGCAAATTTGGTTCCTGTAAAGTCGCTGATCGGCAAGGGCTGTGCAATTGTTTGCACATTTTTGGGCTGTATCTCTGACCAAAAGCAGATATTCATTTCTTTATATGGCGCCGAAGGGCTGTTCGAGAGATGGACTCTGCGCAGTGAACAGCTCAGCGCCGTTTTCCGTGATGTGCATATCGTCTTCCAGCCTTACTCCGAATTCGCCGCGGATGTAAATGCCAGGTTCATCACTAAAGACCATGTTGGGTGCCAAGGGAAGCGTGTTGCCGTGCACGAGATATGGCCACTCGTGTCCATCCATGCCCATGCCGTGACCCACGCGGTGCGTGAAATACTTATAAACGGGACGAAAGCCGGCATCACTGATAACGTTGCGCGCAACCGCATCCACAACTTCACAGGAAGTTCCTGGCCGGGCAGTCGCCAGCGCCGCGCTTTGTGCACGATGTACCACGTCGAACACGCGTTTCATCTTGTCGGTGGCTTTCCCAAGTACGTATGTCCTGGTGATATCTGAGGTGTAGCCTTCGACCTTGCAGCCCCCATCCATCAGCAGGATGGTTCCGTTGCGGATGATCTGTGGTGTGCGCGACCCGTGCGGGAGGGCGGAATATTGTCCGACTTGAACGTCAGCCTCACCTTCGAAGCCGAGTTGCCGGTGCGCCGCCGCAACCAGATCGGCGACGTCGTTCTGGGACATGCCTTCGCGCAGCGCTCTGTATGTTGCCTCGTAGGCAGCAAGTGTGACCTTGGCAGCCAAGCGCATTAACTCAACTTCGTGCGCGTCTTTGATCATGCGGCAGCCGGCCGTCACCGGTGTTGCGCTCGCAAGCGTCAACTGCGGGGCGGTAAAAGACACCCCCTGACTGAAGACGAACGGGGTGGTTTCTTCGACGCCAAGCGTGCCGGTGACAATACCCCCGTCCCTCAATCCCTGGGCAATGCGCTGGTAAGGCGATTCGTCCTCGGGCCACAGGAGAATCTCCGCCTTCGCCAGCGGACCGTTTGAAATCTGCTCCTGTGCGCGGTCCTGTTCGAAAGCTGGGCAGACGAAAAATGGCTCGCCCTTGGCGGGGATTAATGTTGCGAACAGGCGTTCGCTGCCCCACCACTTGATTCCCGTAAAGTAATTCAGAGATGTTCCAGTGGTGAGCATGATCGCGTCCAACTTGTTTTCGACCATCAGCCGCCGTGCTTTGTCCAGGCGGACGCGCCGTTCGTCGGATGTGATGGGGCGGGCTTTGTCCTTCCACGAGGTCAACGCCGCTATCGACGCGGGCAACGGTTTGCAGCTTGTTTCTTTCGGAGCGTCAATTGCGATGAGCGGAATACCGGGAATCGCTGCCGCAGCCAGCGCGCTGCCATGAAGGAATTGACGTCGAGAAACCATCGGCTCTCCTTAACAGGGAAGTCGCATTATATTCGTTGATAATGCAGGCGGGTTTTCAATGCGCTGGCTGCGGAGAGTGGAACGAGACCACGGTGGATGACTCTGCCGGCCGCCAGCAGAGCTACGTGGAAGATTGCCAGATTTGCTGCAAGCCCAATGTGCTGCACATTGAGTATGACGCGGGCGCTCAGGACTACGTCATCCGGGCAGAACTTGAATGAGCATTGCCGACGAAAGTTGAGCGCGATAGTCTGATCTATATTGAGGAGCAAATCATGAGCAGCATGCCCGGAGCGCCGCGATCCAGTGTGATTGATCATCGGCTGGTTACGACCTGCTTTGAACTGGACGGCTATCGCATTGTTCGCAGCTTGGGTGTGGTGCGGGGAATCACCGTGCGCTCGCGCTCCGTCGTAGGAACCATCGGCGCCGCGCTGCAGACTCTGGTTGGAGGCAACATCACACTTTTGACGAAGCTCTGCGAGAAGACCCGGGAGGAATCTTTCGATCTAATGCTGCAGCACGCGTCCGAACTCGGCGCCAACGCGGTGGTCGGCGCCCGCTATGACGCGACTGAGATCATGCAGGGTGTCACCGAAGTGCTGGCGTACGGCACCGCGGTGGTGGTAGAAAAAGCGTAATTGTCCCAACCAATACCTACGCCGCTGCGCGCGCCGCTTTTTCGCTGCCCGCCTGCTTGTAGATCCAGCCAGCAACTACGGTAGCCAGGATTGCTCCCGCCCACATCTCCAGCATAAAGCCCAGAGGAATTACGCGATCAGCGGGCGACCAAGAGGCCATCCCAAAATTGTCAGGGAAACCGGCCGCAAATCCGAACAGGGCGCCAACCTTAAATGCTGTCCAGGGGCCCGGCCCCAGGGTGTTCCGCACGGCTGCATAAAGATACGAAACCAAGATCGCCAGCACAAACAGAGTAATGATCCAGGCAATGGGGAAATAAGAATAACGAGGTTTTGCCAGGAAAAGCCCCTTCTGTTGAGCTACCGTAAGTAGAGGCGAAATTCTGCTGTTAATAAAAAAACTCCACCCTAACCAGACGATTCCGCCTAAAAAGCCGCCCAACAGGACGCGTGACTTGTTGATTCCCATGGACTGCCTCCTCGTTATTAGGTTGCGATACTGACCCGCGCCGGAGTGTACCACCAAAATCTTCAGGTGCTACGTTCGTAATTGACGCATACAACCCCTCAACGACCTCCGTTTGGCTCACAATCCATGCAAAACAGCCTCAAAATCGTCAGTTGGACACGCCGGAATGCAACCGCAAGGGCTCTAGAAAAGCGGGTCCATCAGGCAAGTCTATTGATTCCAGAATCTTAGGTGGATACTGCAGCTCTCATCCCCTGTTTAACTCGAAAATCACCACCCCCAGAGAGCGCCCCCAGCTGAACCACGCTAGTAAACCCCACCTCATTGGGGTCGCCTTGGGAAAAATCGCAATTACTCGTGTAGCAGCATGTAGGCGGAAAAAGGGCCAGAGGTACCTAAAAATTCCTGTTGACAGAGAGAAACTTAGGAGTAGGATGTGGACAAAAGTGGTTGAAAGTGGTCTTCAGGTGGTGAGTCGTGGGCGATGTAAACGAATTCAGGAGCGCCAGTGGGATTTAGAGCTGACACCCCAAACAGCCCCAGCCGACCAAACCTCCAGGAATTCATGACGCTTTTGACCTCTGCGGCCGCACTTGCAGCCGCCCGAAAGATAGCCCCAAAGCGGGGCAGAACACATGTTTCGCGGCAATCACCCAACTCGCGTCGACGAAAAGGGACGGCTCAAAGTCCCCGCGGAATTCAAGCGGGTGATCGACGAGAAGTACGGAACGCAATTTTACATAACCAGCCTCGACGGCAAGAGTGCCCAGATATATCCCTTCGAGGAGTGGGAGCGGATCGAGCAGAAGCTGGCAGGGCTCTCGACCTTCAATCCCACAAAAAAGAAGTTCTTGGAGCGCACCAACTATTACGGCCAGGTAGTGGAGATGGATGCTCAGGGGCGCTTGCTGGTCCCCACGGTGTTACGGGACTCAGCGCAGATTCGCGGAGAAGTGGCGGTGCTGGGCAATCTGACCTATCTGGATGTGCGCAACAACGACGCGTTCGTCAAGGAGATGAAGGAGAACCCATTCACTCCTGAGGATGAGAAGACCCTCGACGAACTGGGCATCTAGTGGGCAAAGGTTTTGGGGAGCAGGAAGAAGCCCCTCAGCGGGGCGGCACGGCCAAGCCAGAAAAGCCTGGCCATGTTTCGGTTCTTTTAAAAGAAGCGATCGACTTTTTAGCCATCCGGCGTGGTGGGACCTATATCGACGCTACGGTGGGCGCAGGCGGGCACAGTTACGAAATCGCAAGACGCCTGGGCGCACAGGGTCATTTGATTGGGCTCGATAAAGATCCGCAAGCGCTGGAGATAGCGCGTCAGCGACTGCAGCCATTCCCAGAAAGGAAAGAGGACTGGCCGCGGATCATGCTGTTGCAGGGTTCGTTCGCCCAGGTTGGAGAGCGGCTCGATCCTGCTTCGGCAGACGGGCTGCTGGCGGATCTGGGATTGAGCAGCTTGCAACTGCAAGATGCGGCGCGCGGATTCAGTTTTCAGGCGGAAGGAGCGCTCGACATGCGAATGGACCCGCAGTCAGAGCTGACCGCCGAACAAGTGGTAAATCGCGTCGACGAGAAAACTCTCGCCGATCTGATTTACGAATTCGGTGAGGAAAGGAGGTCGCGGAGAATCGCCAGAGCCATTGTCCGGTCGCGACCGATTCGCACAACTGCACAACTTGCAGAGGTGGTTTCGGCCGCGGCCCGGCCAATGAAATACGTAAAGGGCATTCATCCCGCGACGCGCACTTTCCAGGCAATCCGAATCTTCGTAAACCGCGAATTAGACGACCTGCGGGCGTTGCTAGCCGAAGGCGCGGCGTCCCGGGTGCTCAGGCCGGGAGGACGGCTGGTGATTATCAGCTTTCACTCGCTGGAGGACCGCATTGTGAAAGACGCGTTCCGTGAAGGAAGTAGCGCAGGCATCTATCGGCCGATGACAAAGAAACCGGTCAGGCCGAAGGCAGAAGAGATCGCTTCAAACCCGCGCTCGCGCAGTGCAAAGTTGCGGGCGGCGGAAAAAGTGTAACGCGGACACTCTGTCCACGAAACTAAGGGTTGTAGGTAGGTCGGAGGTGAGCAGATGTTTACGGGAACGATGATTGACCAGCTGATGGCAACGGTCGCAAAAGTGGAAGAGCATTCACATTTTGAAGTCACGCCTGGCGATGAAGCCGCAGAGACGGCGTACTACGCCATCGCTAACGACTACACGCCTGAGTCAAGCCTGGCAGGGGTGGCCTAATGGCAGCTCCGGCCCTGGCTGTGGGACGAGCAGTTCCGGCGCGGCGCAAGTCGTGCTGGATGGGAACGCCTGAGGTGTATTTCACCAAGCCCATTGATAACTCGAGAGTGGTCAAAGTGGCCGACCCGCAGCGCAGCCGAGAGCTAAGGATGATGCTCGGTTCAATCTGCTGCCTGTTCCTGCTGGTGATGACTTTCGCCTGGCAGCACTTCAGTGCGATCGAATACGGCTACAAGATCGAAGCCCTAAAGGTGCAGCGCGATGGCTTGGTTGAAATGAACCGCGCGCTGCGACTTGAGGATGCATCGTTGCGCGATCCTGGCCGGATTGACACATTGGCGAAGCGCATGGGGCTGCAGTCGCCCCAGGCCGGACAGGTATTAATGATGGACACGGCGTTGCCGGATTCGAGCGCACCGGAAATGGCCCGCATTTCGCAGTTCTCAGTAGTGCCGGCGCGATAACTCAGCGCGCAACATTCATGAATAATCCGCCGGCACTTGCCGGTCGTCGCGGCCGCCGGACGGCGGCGCTACAGAGGCGCAATCGTGGCTGCGAGCAACTCTCTTAAGGACGCGACCCAGAAGCGACTCTACATTCTGGGCGCGATCTTCCTGGCATGGGCGGCCATTGTTTGCGTGCGGTTGGTTGACCTGCAAGTCTTCCGCTACGGTCAGTTTGTCCAGCACGCGCAACGCCAGCAGCAGCGCACCATTGATGTGGCCCCGGCGCGCGGCATCATCTATGACCGTCATGGCAATGAGCTGGCGATGTCCATATCCGTGGACTCCGTCTTTGCGGTGCCGAGCGAAATTCCCGATCCTGACAACACCGCCCACCTGCTGGCCCGAGTACTTAAAGCTGATCCCATTGAACTGCGCGCCAGGTTCCGCGCCGCTCGAACGTTCTGCTGGGTGGCCCGCAAGGTTGACGCCCAGACCAGTGACCGTCTCCGCGCGCTGAATTTGCGCGGCATCTATTTCCAAAAAGAATCTAAGCGTTTCTACCCCAAACGTGAGCTTGCTGCCCAGGTGCTGGGATACGTCGGCATGGATGACGAGGGTTTGAGCGGGATAGAGCGTGCTTACCAGGAACGGCTGCAGGGCCGCCCGGGACAGATGCTGATTTCGGTGGATGCCCACCGGCGATGGTTCGGACGGGCGGAGCGCCAGCCTGAGCCTGGCGAAAATGTCGTCCTCACGGTGGACGAGGCAATTCAGTACATTGCTGAGCGCGAGCTGTATGCGGCCATGCAGCAGACTCACGCTGCTTCCGGCACGGTGGTGGTTGAGAACCCGCGCACCGGGGAAATTCTGGCGCTGGTGAACCGCCCGACATTCAATCCCAATTGGTCCAAGGGTATCAGGCCGGAGGCGCTGAAGAACCATGCCGTTAGCGATGTCTACGAACCGGGTTCGACATTCAAAGTAGTGACCCTTTCTGCCGCCCTGGACCAGAAGCTGACGAATCCGAATGAAGTAGTTGATTGCCAGATGGGCTCCATTGTTGTGGGTGGCCGTCGAATCCACGACTGGAAGCGCTTTGGCGCCCTGAAAGTTTCAGAGGTGCTGGCGCACTCGAGCGATGTCGGCGCTATCAAGATTGCTCTGCGATTAGGAGACGACCGCCTCTACAACTACATTCGTGGTTTTGGATTCGGCCAGCAAACCGGGATTGAACTGCCGGGCGAGACCCGCGGCCTTACCAAGCCGGTGAGCCGCTGGACGAAGGTTTCGATCGGGGCAATTTCCATGGGACAGGAGATCGGAGTTTCGCCACTACAGCTGGCAGCCATGATCTCCAGCATAGGCAATGATGGAGTCTGGGTGGCGCCGCGGATTGTAGCCGCGACCACTGAGCCGGGCAGTACGCCGCAGACGATCGCTTTCCATCCCGCCATGGAAAGGCGAGTGGTGGCGCCGCTTACCGCGGCACAGATGAAGTCCATGATGGAAGGGGTGGTGCTGTTCGGCACTGGACGCAAAGCCACTTTGGAGGGCTATAGCGCGGCGGGCAAGAGCGGAACGGCGCAGAAGGTTGATCCCGCTACTGGAACATACTCGCGCAGTAAGTACATTGCTTCATTCGGAGGATTTGCACCGGTCAATAATCCGGCGATCACAGTCCTGGTGATTCTGGATTCGCCGGTTGGACCCCACCATGGAGGAGAAGTTGCCGGCCCTGTCTTTCAGCGCATCGCGCAACAGACGCTGGCCTACTTGAATGTGCCGCACGACGTGGACCTCCCCAAACAACGACAGTTGCTGCTGGCCAACCGGGCTGTAAAGGACGAGGATGTTGCCGAGAGTTCTCCTGATCGTCTGGGCGCTCCCCTGGAATTGCCTTCCCCACCTGCTGAAGTTGGCGCGCAAGCCCGCGTTGATGCCCGGGCCGCGACACAACGTTCAAAGTCGGCGGACACCCCACCGGAACCCAAGCCGGAGGCCGGGTTATTAGAACCCACCCCGGTGGCCGCGCGCGAAAGCATACCGATCGCCACCGCGGCGGCCGCAATGACGCCCTCTGCCGCGTTCGCCGCCTCGCAGCGCGCGGATTCCCTGCCCACACGGGGCACGGTCGTGTTGGACGTGGAGCAGGGCGGCATCGTTGTGCCATCTTTTATTGGCAAACCGCTGCGAGCGGTGATCGAGACAGCGCAAAGCAGTGGAGTAGAAGTTGACGCCATGGGGAGCGGCATCGCGCGCGAGCAGTCTCCGGCAGCGGGAAGTCACGTGGCCGCCGGATCGCACGTGGCGGTACGCTTCGAACGATAGGCATTGGGTATCCCTTTATAATTGCGGTAATCAATGACCTTCCAAGATGTTCTGAGTGGCGCGGAGGTCGTGTCGCTATCCGGCGATGCGGAGGTCACGGCTGTGGAATACGACTCCCGCCGTCTGAGTCCGGGATGTTTGTTCGTTGCCATTCGCGGGGAAACCAACGACGGGAATCGCTTCATTGATGCCGCTGTGGCCGCGGGAGCGGTTGCCGTGGTCAGCGATGCACAGAATTTCTCGCCGCCACCAGGAGTCGCCTGGGCGCGAGTTTCCCATGGCCGACGCGCGCTGGCGCGCATCAGCGCGAATTTTTACAATCGGCCGGCAGAAAAATTGGCGGTGACCGGCGTAACCGGCACCAATGGCAAGAGCACGACCACGTTCCTGGTCGAATCCATCTTTCGCGCCGCCGGCAGGCGCAGCATGTTGGTGGGGACCATTGAATATCATGTGGCCGGAAAAGTTCTGCCTGCTCCCCATACCACGCCAGAATCGCTGGAACTGAACCGGCTGTTCTCGGAAGCCCTGCAGGCGGGCGCCACCGAGGCCGTGATGGAGGTCTCCTCACACGCTCTGGCTCAGGAGCGCGTATTCGGTATTCCCTTCGACGCGGCCGTTTTCACGAACCTCACGCGCGATCATCTCGATTACCACCTCACCTTCGAGGCCTATTTCGCGGCCAAGCGCAAGCTGTTTGAGGGAAGCGGTACAGAGCCGCCGCGTGTGGCCGTGTTGAACATGGATGACGAGTACGGCGCGAAACTCGTGAAGTTTTCCAAACAGCATGGCTCTCAAGTGCTGACTTACGGTATCGGTCATGGAGACTTTAAGGCACGAGATCTGGACATCACTCAGCGGGGCACCCGTTTTAGGCTAGTCACGCCCGAGGGCGACATGGGACTCTTTTCTCCACTGATCGGAAGAGTCAACGTTTACAACGTGCTTGCTGCATCTGCGGCGGGATATGCGCGAGGGTGCAAACGTGATGCCATTGCGCAGGGCATTGCGTCGCTGACCCGGGTGCCCGGCCGTTTTGAGCGAGTGGACGCCGGTCAGGCTTTCACCGTTGTAGTGGACTACGCACATACTGATGACGCTTTGCGCAACTTGACGGCACTGGCGCGTGAACTTCTCGCTCACACCAGAAAAGGCAGGGTGATTACGCTGTTCGGCTGCGGCGGCGACCGCGATCGTGCCAAGCGCCCGCTGATGGGCGAAGCTGCGGGAAAGGGCAGCGATTTCGTGGTGCTTACTTCGGATAACCCTCGCAGTGAGGACCCGCTGGCCATCATCAATGACGCGCTGACCGGACTGCAGCGCACCAGAACTCGCTACGCGACCCAGCCAGACCGCCGTAAGGCCATCGCGCTCGCCATTCAAGAGGCCCAACCGGGCGACATCGTGCTTCTGGCCGGCAAAGGTCACGAAAAGGTGCAGGTCACCAAAAGCGGGACGCTACCTTTCGACGACGTGCAGGTCGCGCGCGAAGTGCTGGCGTCGCTCGGGTATGGCGCGGATTCCGCGCCATCTGTTGATCCCGTGGGGAGCAAATCTTGAAGCTCCCTCTGGGCCGCATCGCTCAGCTACTCTCTTCGAATACAGCCGCGATTAATCGTGGCGCGTTGGCGACGGGATATTCGATTGATTCGCGTACCGTCCGTCCCGGGGAGCTGTTCTTCGCCGTAAAAGGGGAACACCTGGACGGGCACGATTTTGTAGAGCAGGCGCTTGATAAAGGAGCGACGGCGGCGGTGGTCCGTGCCGATCAGGCGGCTAGGTATCCCGGCAAAAACGCAAAATTGATTCCGGTTCAAGACACCCTGGATTCCTTGCAGACACTGGCACGCGAAGTGCGCAGGATGTGGGGCAAGAAAGTTGTCGGCGTGACTGGCTCCGTAGGAAAAACTACCACCAAAGAGGCGATTGCGCATTTGTTGGGCTTGCGATTCAAGGTCCTGAAATCGGAGGGGAATTTAAACAATCAGTTCGGACTCCCGCTGATGTTGCTGAGGCTCGAACCAGAGCACGATATTGCGGTGATCGAGATGGGAATGTCGCACGCTGGCGAAATACGCGCCTTGGCAGCGATTGCAGAGCCCGGCATCGGTGTTGTGACAGCAGTAGCGCCTGTGCACCTGGAGTTCTTCAAGTCGTTGGCGGAGATAGCTGCGGCTAAGAGAGAGCTCATCGAGGCTTTGCCCGCGAATGGCACAGCAGTCTTGAACGCGGACGATGCGTACGTCTCACACTTTGGGGAGGGATTTAGAGGCAAAGTAATGACCTTTGGCCTGGGTGCATCCGCCAAAGTGCGAGCGGAGAAGATCGAAGAGCTTGGCGCGGGGGGATCCAACTTCGAGATTGTGGTTGGAGGAAGCCGGCAGAGCGCCACTCTTCCATTGATCGGGCGCCATAATGTCTACAACGCGCTGGCCGCAGTTGCCGTGGCGATGGAGAACGGGATTACGTTAACCGATGCGGCAGGTTCCCTCGCCACTCTGACTCCCGCGGACAAGCGCGGCGAGATCATCAAACTAGCTGGCGCAACCGTAATCAACGATTGCTACAATTCAAATCCAAAAGCTCTGGATGCAATGGTGGAAGCGCTGGCGGCCATGAAGGCCAAACGCCGTATTGTCATCGCTGGGGAAATGCTCGAACTCGGCCCGGCTGCCGCCGAATTGCATCGCGCGTGCGGCGCACAGATGGCACAGCGAAAGATCGATGTAGTTATCGGAGTGCGCGGCACGGCACGCGAGATTGTCGAGGGTGCAAAAGAAGCCGGAGTCGCCGCGGAGTTTTTTGCCACGCCGGAACAGGCGGGAGACTGGCTCTCACGTGAAGTGAAAATCGGCGATGCCGTGCTCCTGAAGGCATCACGCGGGGTGCGGCTGGAGCGAGCGCTAGAGCGCTGGCAAACACAGTTGCAGCAGAAACCGGGCCAGGCAGTCGCGGTCAGGCACTAGAACAAAGTCGGAACGGGGAGGCAGATTGCTTTATTGGCTTTTGTATTTAAAGCTGTTTCATTACTTTTCGCCCTTCCGCATATTCCGATTCCTTACCTTCCGCACGGCCTTTGCCAGCCTGACCGCGCTGTTCACGGCGTTAGTGATCGGGCCATTTGTGATCAAACGGCTGCGTGAATTCCAGATTGGCCAGTACATCCGCGAAGAGGGCCCACAAGCTCACCAGAAAAAAGCGGGAACGCCCACCATGGGCGGAGTGCTGATCGCGATCGCCATCGTGGTGCCGACCTTGCTCTGGGCTGACCTCAGCAACAAGTTCATATGGCTGGCGGTGATTTCCACGATCGCGTTCGCCAGCATTGGATTCGCCGACGATTATCTGAAAACGATTCACCATCGCAATCTTGGCCTCACCGGGCGCACCAAGCTGCTTTTGCAGATCAGCACCAGCATTCTGATCGCAGTAGCGCTGATCGCCTTTCAGACCCAGGGACTCTACTCGACGCATCTGATCATGCCGTTCGATAAGACCTTTCGGCCGGACCTGGTGATCCACCGGCTGCTGGGTTCACCTCACATCTGGCCGCTGGCTTTTCTGCCGTTCATTGGTTTTGTAGTGGTTGTGATTGTGGGCGCCAGCAACGCGGTGAATCTCACCGACGGTCTGGACGGCCTGGCTATCGGCTGCACCATCATTGCTGCCAGCGCGCTGGCGGTGCTTACCTATGTGAGCGGGCACGCGACCTTCTCCAGCTATCTCGAATTGCAGCGCATGCCCCAGGTCGGCGAGTTGACTATCTTTTGCGGAGCGATGGTCGGCTCCGCCATCGGTTTCCTTTGGTATAACGCGCACCCCGCTGAGATCTTCATGGGAGACGTGGGCTCCCTCGCGCTCGGTGGCGCGATAGGTACGGTGGCCGTCACCATCAAGCAGGAACTCCTTCTGCCCTTTATCGGCGGAATATTTGTGATCGAGGCGATCTCGGTGATCTTGCAGGTGGCTTCGTACAAGCTGCGTAAAAAGCGAATCTTCAAAATGGCGCCCCTGCACCACCACTTCGAACTGCTGGGTTGGTCGGAGTCAAAAATAATTGTGCGCTTCTGGATTGCCTCGCTGGTATTTGCACTGTTTGCTTTAACCACCTTGAAGTTGCGTTAGAACGCGGAAACGTCGCCAATCGTGGACCTTAAAGGCAAACGCGTACTGGTAGTCGGGCTGGGGAAGTCAGGCGTAGCCTCGGCGCTCTTTCTGCACGCCCGTGGAGCGCGGGTGACTGTCTCCGATTCCAAAAGTGAGGACCAGCTACGCAGTGAGATTCCCCGGTTGCTCGACCAGGGTATTACCGTCGAGACTGGCGGCCACGGCGAGCGTACATTTCGTACTCAAGATTTGATCGTGGTTAGCCCAGGGGTGCCGGTGAACGTACCGCAATTGGCGCAGGCACGGCAGCTGGGAATTCCGGTGATTGGGGAAATCGAGCTGGCGGCGCGATTCCTGAAAGGCAAGATCGTCGCCATCACCGGTTCAAACGGCAAAACTACCACCACAGCACTCACCGGCGAGGTGATTTCGACGGGTGGCATCAAGGCTCTGGTGGGCGGCAACATCGGAACTCCCGCTATCTCCATGGTGGAGGAATCCACGTCGGACAGTTGGGTAGTTCTGGAGGTCTCCAGCTTTCAGTTGGAGACGATTGATAGCTTTCACCCAAAGATCTGCGTGGTGCTCAACATCACTCCCGATCATCTCGACCGTCACAGCAATTTCCAAGCTTACGTGGATGCCAAAGCGCGGATTTTTGAGAACCAGACGCCCGGCGACTTCACGGTGCTCAATGCTGATGATCCGACTTCGGCGGGGCTTGCGGAGCGCACCCCTGGGCAGAAAATCTGGTTCAGCCGGAAAAGGGAAGTAGAACGGGGTGCGTTCGTCAAAGCCGGCAAGATTGCTTACAGGAACGAGGCCTCCACCCGCGAAATCATGCCGCTCAGCGAGATCACGCTGAAGGGGACGCACAATCTGGAGAACGTGCTGGCGGCGGTCTGCGTGGGCATGCTGGCGCACTCGCAGCCGCAGAGCATCCGTCGCGCAGTGCAGGAGTTCAAGGCCGTCGAGCACCGCCTGGAATATGTGGCCACGGTGCGCGGCGTCGAGTACTACAACGATTCCAAAGCCACAAATGTGGATGCCACCATCAAGGCGCTGGAGGCGTTCCCGGCCAATATCCACCTGATTTTGGGGGGCAAGGATAAAGGTAGCGACTACACGGTGCTGAATGAGTTATTGCGCAAACGGGTGAAGCGGGTCTACACCATTGGAGCAGCGGCTGAAAAAATCGAGGGTCAAATCTCGCAGGCCGCAGAAGTGCTGCGCGCGGGCACACTGGAGTCCGCGGTGCGGCGTGCGGCGAGCACAGCCTCAACGGGGGACATTGTGCTTTTAGCGCCGGCCTGTGCCAGCTTCGACCAGTTTGAGAATTACGAGCACCGGGGACGGGTATTCAAGCACGCGGTGCAGACATTAGCTGAGCAGGCAGGCGGAGAAGGAGCAGCCTGATCCGGGAGAAGCATGGCCAAGAGAGTCAGCGTAGATAGACCTTTATTCACCGTCACCTTGCTGCTGGTATTTATCGGCCTGGTGATGGTCTTCAGTGCCTCCGCCGTGCTGGCGAAAGACCGTTACGGCTCGCCGTACACTTTTTTGATCAAGCAGATCGCTTGGGCAGTGGCGGGGCTGATCGCAATGTTTGCCGCCATGAAGATTGACTATCGCCGCTATAAGCAACCGGCGGTGGTGTTTTCGGCGCTGGGTATCACAACGCTGCTGCTGATTTCAGTCTTCTTCCTGGACCGTTCGCACAACACCCACCGCTGGATTCGTTTTGGGGGATGGTTTTCGCTGCAGCCTTCGGAGCTTGCGAAGCCGACACTCATCCTGTTTCTCGCCTATTTCCTTGAGACCCGGACCAAGCTCATGGACGATGTGCGCAACACCCTCATTCCAGCCATCGTCCCCACCCTGGCCTTCCTTGGCTTGATCGTGAAGGAGCCAGATCTGGGAACAGCCATCGCGTGCGCCGGCATCACTGCCACCATCCTTTATGTAGCGGGAATGCGGTTGCGCTACTTCGGATACGGGCTGGCCGCCTCGGTGCTGCCGCTGTATATGCTGATTTTCCGGGTGAGCTGGCGCTACGAGCGAATCCTAGCCTTCTTAAATCCTTACGCCGATCCGCAGGGCCGCGGTTTTCATATTATTCAATCCATGATTGCAGTGGGCACGGGCGGCGTCACCGGTATGGGATTGATGGAAGGCAAAGAAAAGCTCTTCTACCTTCCTGAGCCGCACACTGATTTCATTTTTGCGGTCACGGCGGAGGAGGTCGGGTTGGTGGGTGCGGTCATCGTGGTCAGTTTGTTTGCGGCGTTCCTATACCGGGGGATTCGTGCTGCTGTACTCACGGACGACAGTTTCGGTCGCTTTCTCGCCACTGGCATAACCAGCATGGTGGTGTTGCAGGCCCTTTTCAACATCAGCGTGGTGCTAGGGCTGTTACCCACCAAAGGCATACCGCTGCCCTTCATCTCCTATGGGGGAACTTCGCTTTTCGTCACCTTGGCCTGCGTCGGAGTCTTGCTCAACATCACGCAGCAAACGGATTAGCCCATGCGCGCGATCCTGGCGGGCGGCGGGACGGGTGGGCACGTCATACCGGCCCTGGCCATAGCCCGTGAACTTCAGGAGCGATTTGACGCCGAAGTGCTGTTCATCGGCACGGGGCGGGGCATCGAGACCCGTCTGGTACCGGCTGCAGGATTTCAACTGGAGCTGATCGAAGTGGGAGGCCTGAAGAGCGTCAGCCTGGCCACTCGGCTAAAGACCTTATTCAATTTGCCGCGGGCGATTCTTGATTCGGGCCATATGCTGAGTCACTTTCGACCGGATGTGGTCATTGGCGTGGGTGGTTATGCGTCCGGTCCAGCCATGCTGGCAGCCGCTCTGCGGGATGTGCCCACACTAGCGTTCGAGCCTAACTTCGTTCCCGGCTTTGCTAATAAGGTTGTGGCCCCGATAGTGACCATGGCGGCGGTGCACTTTGAAGAGACCTCCCGTTTTTTTCGTCGCGCAGTAGTGACCGGGGTTCCGGTGCGGCGAGAATTCTTCCCCATTCCCCCGGTCGCGGCCGTACCCCACGGCAGGCCTACTTTGCTGGTCTTTGGAGGCAGCCAGGGGGCAGCGGCTTTGAACCGGGTGATGGTGGAATCGCTAAGTAGTTTCAAAGCGCGGCTGCCGGAGATTTACATCATTCATCAGACCGGGGAGCGTGACTATAATCAGGCGCAAGCAGCGTATCTTCGTTCCGGCATTTCGGCTGAGGTACATCCTTTTATAGAAGATATGCCAGGGGCATTTGCCCGCGCCGATCTGTTGGTCTGCCGCTCGGGGGCGAGCACGGTAGCGGAGGTGACTGCGGCGGGCCGGACTGCCGTTTTCGTTCCCTTTCCACGTGCCGCCGATGACCACCAAAGGCGGAATGCGGAGGCTTTGGCAAGCGCCGGTGCGGCGGCGCTGATTACCGAAAATGAGTTGACGGGTGAGCGTTTACTTGACGAGATCAGGGCGCTATTGCTGGATCGCCCCAGACTGCGTCGAATGGCAGAGGCCGCGCGTGGTTTAGCTCATCCCGATGCCGCGGCGGAGATTGCGAACCTCGCGGCAAGGCTGGCAGGTGTAGCGAATAGGTGAAATGTTTGCCAAAATCCAACGCGTTCACTTCGTAGGCATTGGTGGAATCGGCATGAGCGGTATCGCCGAGGTGCTGCTGACCCTCGGCTACAAAGTTTCCGGCTCCGATCTGAGAATATCGCCCGTTACTCAGCGCCTTGCCGGCCTGGGAGCCACCATCTTTGAGGGGCATTCCGTCGGCAATGTCGCTGGCGCTGATGTGGTGGTGACCAGTTCCGCCGTACGTCCCGACAACTCTGAAGTCGTAGAGGCACAGCGCCTGCACATTCCCGTCATCCGACGGGCGGAAATGCTGGCGGAACTGATGAGGCTGAAGTATGGAATTGCCATTGCCGGGATGCACGGAAAGACCACGACCACTTCGATGGTTGCGGCAGTCCTGGCGGCGGGCGGCCTTGATCCCACGGTTGTGGTTGGCGGCAGGGTTGATGCCATGGGCTCCAACGCGCGCCTGGGAAAATCGCAGTACCTCGTGGCCGAAGCCGATGAGAGTGACCGTTCCTTCCTCTCTTTATCGCCCATTCTTGCAGTGGTTACGAATATTGACCGCGAGCACATGGACTGCTATCGCGACATGCGGGACGTGAAACGCACCTTTCTGGAGTTCATGGATCGAGTGCCGTTTTACGGGATGGTGGTGCTGTGTAACGACGACTCCCAACTGCGGGCGCTCTTGCCTCAACTCAAGAGACGGGCGGTGAGCTACGGCACCCGGCCCGATTCAGACTTTCGTATTTTGCCGCTCAAGCAATCAGGAAGTTCTCCAGCCGTGCCGGGCAGCCGCTTTCAGGTGATCTATCGCGGACAGGAACTCGGGGAGTTTCATCTGAACGTTCCCGGGGCACACAACGTACTGAATGCCACGGCGGCAGTTGCGGTTGGCGTGGGATTGGACATCAACGTTAATGAGATCCGATCTGCGCTGGAGAATTTCAGGGGGGTGGACCGCAGATTCCAGGTGCGCGGACAGATAGCCGGGATCAGCGTTGTTGACGACTATGGTCACCACCCTACGGAGATCCGTGCCACCCTGGCAGCCGCCCGAGAGTGCGGATATCGCCGAGTCCACGTGGTCTTCCAACCTCACCGCTATACCCGCACTCAACTTCTGCTGGATCAGTTCGCCACTGCTTTCGGAGATGCGGACTCCGTGTTCGTTCTGGACATCTATCCTGCGAGCGAGCAGCCCATCCCCGGCGTGACCGCGCAGTCGTTGGCGGAGCGCATCGTCAGGGCCGGTAAAACAGCGCTCTACGTCGAGTCATTTGCGGAAGCCGCATCAGCCGCGGCTTCGGTGGCCGAAGAAGGCGATGCCATCCTTACCATGGGCGCTGGTAACATCTCGCAGCTTGCGCCTCAACTCCTCGAGCAGCTCACTGCCCTTGCCGGGACTGCAAAAGTCCAAGCCACATAGTTTCTTTTTTCCGGACCAACGCGCACACGGAGCCACGAAAGCTGGACGTCGTCCCGGAGTTTCTGTGGCAACCATGGTTGCTTGCCGCTGATCGAATTGCGTCCAACCGCTGTCCCGAACTTGGCCGCACGTGCGACAACTCTGTGGAAAAATTCCTTGTCTCAAATTTGGACATTGACGTTATAGTGAAGGCACTCGGCGATTCACGGCGACAACTAGCAGGTAATGGCGCGCAAGAGTGTTTCCCTGTCTCAGGAAGACTTGGAACTTACGCCAGGGCAGGAGTTCGTTCCGGCTACGCTGGATGACTCTCGACTGGTCAATCTCGAGTCCGACGCAGAATCGCCATTCCTGCGCGCGCAAAAGCGCGTCTCAGTTCGTCGTGGATCAATTCCCAAGAAAACAGCCACTCGCCTGATGATGGTGGCCGTCGCTGCCGGAGTGATGTTCGCCATCGCGGCGCTGGCCGGAGTGGCCTATTCGTATGGCGCACACTCCTGGCGATTCGCCATAAATTCAAGCGACGACATCGAAATTTCCGGCACCCACAATGTTCCTCGCGCGCAAGTCATGGAAGTGATGGGCGGCGACATCGGACGCAATATCTTCTTCGTGCCGCTGGCCGACCGGAAACGCCAGCTTGAAGAAATTCCGTGGGTGGAGAGCGCGACCGTCATGCGCTTCTTTCCTAACCGCCTGCACGTGGACTTGCATGAGCGCACCCCGGTGGCCTTCGCACGCCTGGGTCCCCGAATCGAGCTGATGGACGCGAGCGGCGTGGTCATGGACCTGCCGGCGAGCAGTCACCAGAAGTATTCGTTTCCGGTGATTGTCGGCATGGGAGAGGCGGAGCCGATCTCCACCCGGGCCGCGCGCATGAAGATTTACGGCGAGCTTGTCCGGCAACTTGATGCCGGGGGCGCCAATTACTCTCAGGACCTGAGCGAAGTTGATCTCTCTGATCCTGACGATGCGAAGGTGACGGTCAATGATCCTTCAGGTGCCGTATTAGTGCATCTGGGGGCTTCCAATTACCTGGACCGCTACAAAATTTACGTGACCCACGTGGCGGAGTGGCGCCAGCAATTTCAAAAAGTAGATTCGGTAGACCTGCGCTATGACCACCAGATCATAGTCAATCCTGACGGCAAGCTGGTGGCTCAAAAGCCGCTTTCAAAGCCAGCAGCGCGTGCCGCCATCGCGGCGGGGGTAAAGCCTACGGCTTTGATCGCAGCCGAAGTGCGCGCCCCGGCGACGAACGCCAGAAAACCAGTGAAGCGGGTCATTATTTCAACCCGTCCGGCGCATCGCTGGCACAAGAAAAAGCCGGTGAGGCTAACCAAGACCCGTCAGGACTGGAGACATTAGGCCGAACATGAGGAAGCACCGCGCATGAGCAATCTGAACGAGCATCTGCTGACCGCAATTGATGTAGGCAGCGCCAAGACCTGCGCTCTGGTGGCGGAGATCACCGACGCCGGTCTGCGCTATCGCAGTCACGGCATCGTTGACTCGCTGGGCTCGCGCAAGGGCATGATCGTTGATTTGGAACGGGCGGTTGGTTCCATTCAACGGGCAGTGGAAGAAGCCGAGAACGGTATTGGAGCGCCGATCGAGCGCGCCATAGTCGGAATAGCCGGCTCTCATGTGCGCGGCGTGAATAGCCTGGGTGGAATCAGTTTGGGAACCCGCCCCCGGGAGATCACCCGCGAAGAGATCCGTCACGCGGTGGAGAAAGCGCGCGCGATTTCCCTTCCGGCAGACCGAGATGTGCTGCATCTGCTTCCGCAGGAGTTCATACTCGACGATCAACCTGGAATACGCGATCCCCTGGGCATGATCGGGAGCAAGCTGGAAGTGCGCGTCCACCTGGTGACCGCCGCTGGAAGCGCCACCCAGAACGTGGTTACTGCCATAAACCGCGCCGGAATCCACGTAGATGACACGGTATTCGAGCCCCTTGCCTGTGCCGATGCGGCATTGCGATCCGAAGAACGGGAACTGGGCGTATGTCTGGTGGACATTGGCGCCGGATCTACACAATTGATCGCATTCGTAGAAGGCGCCGTGGTGCACACGGCGGTTCTCCCGGTGGGAGGCGACCACTTCACCGGCGATATCTCTGTAGGGCTGCGCACCGCGCTGATTGAGGCCGAAAGACTGAAATGCAATTTCGGGTCGGCGGTGGTTACCCGCATTCCCGAAGGACATGAAGTGGAAGTGCCCTCGGTGGGCGACCGGCCGTCACGTATGGTGCAACAGCGCGTACTGGGGGAAATTCTTGAACCGCGGAGTCGCGAGCTTTTTGAGATGCTACGCGACAATCTTCGCCATTCCGGCATGTTAGAGATGTGCGGCGCGGGCGTAGTGCTCACCGGAGGCGGGGCCCGGCTACCGGGCATGCTCGAAATCGCAGATTCAATCCTGCGAAAGCCGGTGCGCATGGCATGGCCAGCTCCACTGGCGAAAATGCCGGCTCTGCTGGCTGAGCCCGAGTTCACTACCGTGATCGGAATGATCTTTTATGGCCATCGGGCACGGCTGGTTCGTGGCAAAGAAG
Organism: Terriglobales bacterium; assembly: GCA_035651655.1. NCBI lineage: Bacteria > Pseudomonadati > Acidobacteriota > Terriglobia > Terriglobales > Terriglobales bacterium. The sequence continues at coordinate 186,304 of DASRFG010000002.1, read as the reverse complement.
AAGAGAAGTGGGGAGTAGCGCGACTGCGGGCCTTGTTCGCGAAGTCCTGAGCGAAGAGACCGGAATCGAGACGTAGCAAGAACAATCTATGCGAGGAACGGAGAGCAAACCATGACGCCAAAAAGAGAGAACACGCTTTCGCCGTCGGACACGCCCAAGAGTGGAATCCGGATCAGCTTCCACGAGGAGGCGCGCAACGATGCCAACATCAAGGTAATCGGCGTCGGTGGTGGCGGCGGCAACGCCGTCAATCGCATGATTGACGCCGGGGTGGAAGGCATCGAGTTCATTGTTGCCAACACCGACCTGCAAGCGCTGCGGCTCTCGCGCGCGGCGATGAAGATTCAGCTTGGGGTGAAGCTGACTAACGGCCTGGGCGCGGGCGCTAACCCGGAAGTTGGGCGCAAAGCGGCTCTTGAAGATTCCGACAAAATTATCGAGGCGCTCGAAGGCGCCGATATGGTCTTCGTCACCACCGGTCTTGGCGGAGGTACCGGGACCGGAGCCGCGCCGATAATTGCCTCGCTGGCCAGTGAAATGGGTGCTTTGACGGTTGCGGTAGTCACCAAGCCTTTCGGTTTCGAAGGCAAACGGCGGATGTCACAAGCGGCGAACGGTCTCGCCGAACTGATTGACTCAGTGGACACGACCATTGTGATTCCCAATGAGAAACTGCTTGCGGTGGCTGACAATGCCGGATTTTTCGAATCGTTCAAAGTGGCGGATGACATTCTGCGCCAGGCGGTGCAGGGGATTTCGGACATCATTACCATTCCCGGGATCATTAATCGCGACTTCGCGGACGTGAAGGCAATCATGGCGGGAATGGGCTATGCCGTCATGGGTACCGCCAGCGCTCGCGGCGAGCGGCGGGCGTTAGAGGCGGCGCAACGCGCGATCGCTTCGCCATTACTTGAGGCCGGCGCAATTGACGGCGCGCGCGGCATTCTGATCAACATCACCGGATCCAGTTCGCTCAAGCTGAGCGAAGTGAATGAAGCCTCAACCATCATCCAGAGCGCGGCTCACGAGGATGCGAACATCATCTTCGGCGCGGTCCTCGACGAGAAGATGAAGGACATGGTCAAGATTACGGTGATCGCCACAGGTTTCAAGACCGATGCTCCGCAACGACGTGAACGCGGACTGTCCTCAGCGGCGTCCGCCATTTCACGACAACGCGTCACTTCCAGTTTTTCGGTGTCGGAACCTTCTCCGATGCTGAGTGATATGGACCACGAAGAAGAAATCAGGCCAGCGAGTCCCGCTCGGGCGATGGCAGCAGAGGTGCCACGAGCGCCGATGATCCCAAATTTCGAGCCCGAAGACCTCGACGTGCCCACATTCCTGCGCAAACGTGGCGAGGTGAACTGAGCAATTGCAATTTTTTGTCCCATAGTGACAAGGGAATGCATTTTCCACGGAGGACAGGCTTTTTCCACACGAAAGATAGTATCGAGAAAGTTAACATGCGCTCGTTACCGAAGTTTATGTTCTTCCGGTAACTCGAAGGTAAGTAGCTGCATCTGAGAGCTTTAGTTGTGAGTACGTGGTTTTGCTGATCGTGATTTTTATGTTGCGGTATATTCGGCAACTCTCTTAATATCAATGTCGTGACTAAATAGCGCTGCCATGATTAGAAATTGGCATGCGTCGTGCAACTAGTCTGGTTGGCAGGTCTTCGGGGATGGTAACGGGATTCATGAAAAAGGGCTCTGTAGTTGTCCGGCTCGCTCTAGTCCTTGCGCTGGCTTTTTTCTCGCTGGCTGCCATTGCTGCGACGGTTAATACTCGTCCGCTCACTCGCAGTAACAAATCAAAATCACAAATCAATGAAAGCGCGCGTGCCAGACGACGCATGAGTCGCTTGCGGCATAGCCGTGGCTTGTATGCGCGCGGTCGGCGCGGACGTGGGCGCTATGCGCGTCGCCGGCATCGTTTTTACGAGCGATTCTACACAAGTTCTTTTACGGATGATGTTGCCGATGGCGACGTCACAGCCGGTGAAGACCCGGTGGTTCGCGCTGCAGCGGTGGACGCGCTGGGCAACATGAATGGAACGGTCGTCGCAATTGAGCCGACCAGCGGACGCATCCTGGCAATGGTGAACCAGAAGCTGGCGCTCTCGAGCGGTGCGCAACCCTGCTCGACGATAAAGCTTTCGGTGGCTTTGGCTGCTCTCAGCGAAAACCTGATCACCAAAGAGACACCCGTTCCGTTGAGCCGGCGTTACCGGCTGAACCTAACCCAGGCACTTGCGCGTTCCAATAACGCCTACTTCGAGGCGATTGGGCGGCGTCTGGGGTTTGAGAAGGTCAGTTATTACGCGCATCAGTTTGGACTGGGAGAGCTTGCCGGCTACAACATTCCGGGCGAGCAACTGGGCTCGTATCCCGAAGAAGAAATCTCCGCCAAACAAGGCGGCGTTGGCAAGATGTGCTCGTTCGGCGAAGGCATTTCCATGACGCCGCTGCAACTGGGCGGACTGGTCTCCGCCATTGCCAATGGCGGAACTCTTTATTATTTGCAGCACCCTACATCACCCGACGAAGTTGCCGGCTTCCAGCCGAGGGTGAAACGGCACCTCGACATCGCGCCTTTGATTCCCGAAATTTCCGATGGCTTGGTTGACGCGGTTCGGTACGGTACTGCTCGCACCGTACGGATGAATTTCAACGAAGAGATGATCATGGGCAAGACCGGCACCTGCTCAAAAGATGGAACCCGCTTTGGCTGGTTCGCCTCTTACGCCAACACCGACGTAGGCAGGATCGTTGTGGTGGTATTTCTTCAGGGGGGACGTCCCACCTTCGGTCCCAAAGCCGCCGAAATCGCAGGCCATATGTACCGCGACCTGTACGATCACAGTTTCTTTGTAGTGAAACAACCTGCCACAGCAGAGCACACGCCCACGCCGGAAGTGGTCGGCGTTACCCAATAGATTTCTCAATTGATAAATAAGGCCTCCTCAGGGAGGCCTTTTTACTTGCGGGACCTTACTTTTTTCTCTCGTCGCCGGCGATAACGCCGTCCTTGATGTTAATCACGCGGTGCGCGTACTCGGAGATGTCGTGCTCGTGGGTGACAAGTACGATGGTGTTGCCCTGTTGATGCAGCCGGTCGAACAAAGCCATGATCTCCCTGCCCGTCTGGGAGTCGAGGTTTCCGGTAGGTTCGTCAGCAAGAATAATCGAGGGATTATTCACCAGCGCACGCGCCACAGCTACGCGCTGACGTTGTCCTCCGGAAAGCTCGTTCGGCTTGTGCATAACGCGCGGTTCCATTCCCACGGATGCCAGGGCAGCCTTGGCACGCGCAATGCGTTCTTCGGTGGGCACGCCTGCATAGATCAGGGGAAGCTCCACGTTGTGTAGCGCGGTAGCGCGCGCCAGCAGGTTGAAAGTCTGAAAAACAAAGCCGATTTCTTTATTGCGGATGCGTGCCAACTCGTCATCGTCCAACTCACTCACCAGGTGGCCGTTCAACCAATAGTTGCCTCGCGAGGGGGTATCCAGGCAGCCGATCAGATTCATCAATGTAGATTTGCCCGATCCCGAGGGTCCCATGATGGCGACGTACTCATTGCGCTCGATGCGAAGGTTAACGCCTCGCAGCGCATGTACCTGCTGTTCCGAGCCCATGTCGTAGGTCTTCCACAGATCCTCAGTACAGATCATGCAGGAAGCTGGGGGCGCCACTGCTATGCGTTCGCTCGTACCCGCAACTTGCGTTGCCATGCTGCTCTCCTCAATGCCGTCCGACTGCCTCATGGCACTGCCGTTTTGGACGGCTGCGCCGCAAAAACGTTATGTGGACCCCTCTTCTTCTTTCTTGGGAGCCGAATTGTCCACCTTTACGCTCGCACCATTCCGCAAGGTGCGCAAGATCTTGTAACTGCCGGTAACGATCTCGTCACCTTTTTGTAATCCCTTGATGACTTCAATGTCGGTTGTCCCACTGATGCCAGTTTCGACTGGCACGAACACTGCCTTACGGTTGCGAATCACGAACACGCCCTGGATTTCTTTCTTCTCGTCTGGATTCGCGGTGTCGGGAGGAGGAGCAGCTTTCACCGATCCCTGGTTGTTTTCTTCCAACTCAGACTTGCGTCGCACCGTCAGCGCCTGGATGGGAATGCTGAGGGCATTGTTGCGGGTAGCAGTGGTTATTTTCGCGGTTGCCGAGAGGCCCGGCCGCAGATTTTCAGGTGGATTCTGCAACCTAACCACCACCTTGAAATCCTTGGCTTCCTGACCGGCGATGGTCTCCTGCGAAGTGGACACTCCCGTGGAGCGTACGACTGCGTTGTTGCCGATTTCGCTTACTACCGCTTTGAAAGTCTGGTTCGGAATCGCATCTATCGTGACCTCAGCCGGCTGATCGAGCTTGACGTTCACAATGTCAGTTTCATCCACTTTCAGTTCGGCGGTAATCACAGACATGTCCGCGATTGTCATCAGGGTGCTGCCGGGTGCGTTCTGGATACCGATGACCACAGTTTCACCCTCGCGGACCGGCAAGTTAGTCACAATTCCGTCAAAAGGGGCGGCATAAGTGGTCTTTTGCAGAACGTCGGCTACACGACGAAGATTGGCTTCATTCTGGATGATGTGGCGTTGAGAAGAGTCAAGCTGAGCCCTGGCTTGAGCGATCCGTGCGTGCGCCTGGGCCACACCGGCTTCGGATGTCTCCCAAGCGTTCTTCTTGGCATCGAATTCTGATTTCGCAATCAGCGCTGCTTTGTAGAGTCCCTGCGCCCGGTCGTAGTCCAACTTGGCCCGCTCAGCGTCGGCATTGGCCCGCTTCAGATCGGCGAGATCGGTTTTCAATCCGGCATCAGCAGCCTGCGCGTCAGTACGCGCCACTTCGAGCGACGCGCGCGAGGCGGCTACGTCGGCGGAAGACTGCACATTTTCCAACTGGGCCAAAAGTTGCCCCTTCTTTACGCGATCGCCTTCTTTGACGTACAGCTTCACGATTTTCCCGAAAGCGTTCGCGCTGACATTTACGTAGGTCTTTGGCTTTACTTCCCCTGACCCGGAGACAATGGAGACAAGGTTCTGTACCTGTACTCTGCCACTTTGAACTGTAGCTACATTCTTGCGGCTTTGGTGGATCGCGATCGCAACCATGGCGGCCAGCAGCAACGCTGCCCCGATGCCGATCGCAATTTTCTTCCACGTCTTCATTACACCCTTTGTTGTCTGTCCTACCGGACGGGGTGCACACCTTCACTTACGGCCTGAGGGTGCGAAAAGTTCCGTTTGCCAGTCTTTAGGAGGTACTCCTGCGAACCGCCAGCCCGCTCTGGACAGGGAGGACCCACGTCGTCAACTCGAGAGCAGAAGAATTATAACCTTTGGACCCTCCGGTACCGAAGAAACATCGGTTAGAAGGCCGCGTTAACCAGTTCTCAGGGCATTCGGCCAGCTATGGAAGGACGTACCCCAGCCTTGCCTTGCAGTGGTCAAATACTTACAATGGCTACCAGCGGAAGTCTCTGCGGGAGTGTCCCTTACATGTCGGTTGATGTTTTTCGGCGTGTTCTTATCTCCGGGTCAATCATTACCGGTTTGTGGTTAAGCAGTTTTGCTGTTGCTCAAGAGGTAAAGCCTGCCTCAGGGAAGCAATCTGATCCAGGTGCCTCTCAGGACCAACCTACCGCAAAGGACCAGCAGGGCGATCCGCTGAAGCGCCCTCTTAGTGACCAGCAGCGCAAAAAGAACGAAAAAGCTCTTCGGCAGGAGCTAAGCAAGACCTACAAGAAGTGGCTGGACGAAGATGTTCGCTGGATCATCACGGACGAGGAGCGCGAGGCATTCCGCAAGCTGAGCAACGACGAGGAGCGCGACCAGTTCATCGAAACCTTTTGGCTTCGCCGTAGCCCGAACCCTGACAGTGTGGAAAACGAATACAAGGAAGAGCACTACCGCCGCATTGCGTATGCCAATGAGCATTTCGCAGCGGGCATTCCTGGCTGGAAAACGGACCGCGGTCGCATGTACATCATGTACGGTCCGCCTGACGAAATTGAGTCGCATCCCTCTGGCGGAAGCTACGATCGGCCAATGGAAGAAGGCGGGGGAACGACTTCAACTTTCCCGTTTGAAGATTGGCGTTATCGTTATCTCGAGGGCGTGGGGCAGGAAGTCATCATCGAATTTGTTGATCCCTGCATGTGCGGCGACTACCACATGACGATGAACAAGAACGAGAAAGATGCGCTCTTGTATACGCCCAATGCCGGCCTGACCTTCTATGAGCAAATGGGTCTGGCGAACAAATCGCAGCGGGTTGCGAACAATCCCTTCGGATTGAACAACGGGGGTCCCTTCGCCTCGAGTAACCAATCCAAGCAGTTTGATGTGCTCGAGCAATACGCCAAACTGAATCGCGCGCCGGTGGTGAAGTTCAAAGATCTGGCAGAGGTCGTTTCCCACAAAATCAGCGTTAACTTGATGCCCTTTGATGTGCAAACCGATTTCATCAAAGTCACTTCGGATACCGTGCTGGTGCCGGTGACCATCCAGATGAAGAACAAGGACATCACATTTCAGAATAAGGACGGGGTTGCGACCGGCGTGGTGAATATTTTTGGACGTGCCAGCACGCTGACCGGCCGAGTAGCGCAGACATTTGAAGATACAGTAAGTGCGCGGATTCCAGCTGAACTGCTGCCCAAGGCCACGGATGCCGTCCAGGTTTACTGGAAGGCGTTGCCTCTGCGTCCGGGACGCTATCGCTTGGACATTGTCGCTAAAGACGTGAATGGTGACCGGGTGGGTACCTGGAGTCGCGGCATCATGGTCCCGGAATACAATGAAGACAAGCTCGCTACTTCAACCCTGATTCTGGCGGACGCCATGGAAAAGGTCCCGGCGAAGAATGTGGGTACTGGGAATTTTGTGATTGGTTCTACGAAGGTTCGCCCTCGTTTGGGCAGCGGTGACGGTAAACCGCCAACCTTCAAACGTAACCAAAGAGTAAACTTCTGGATGCAGGTATACAACCTTGGGGTAGATCAGCAGACCCACAAACCCAAGGCGACAGTAGAATATAATGTGGTGAACGCGGCCACGAACAAGGCCGTGATCCATACGGTTGAGTCTACAGACCAGATGGGTAATGTAGGCGGTCAGCTAACGTTGGAGAAGAGCATGGCGGCCAGCTCGCTTCCACCTGGCCTGTATCGGCTGAACATTAAAGTGGATGACGCCGTTTTGAAGCAGACGGTCGACCCCTCGGTGACCTTTGCCGTTGAGTAGTTCGATAATACTCACGTCCCCCGCGAGGTGGTGAGTTGAAGAGCATAAACCTTGGATGGTTGGCAATCGTGCTGGCGGTGGCTGTGCCAGCAGGCGCTACGGCCAGGACTGCTACGATTTCCGGTTACGTGCGCGACTCTCAGGGAACCGCCCAGTTGGGCGCGATCGTTCAGGTATTGGGTGCGACTGCTGCGAACGTCCTCACAGTTTTTACCGACGACAATGGATTTTACTCCGCAGGTCAACTGAATCCTGGTGTTTACCACGTCAAGGTGAAAGCCCCCTCGTTCCTGCCTTCGTTACGGGAAAATATAAGTCTTCGGGCAGGGGCCAACCGCGTTGTCAATGTGACCCTCAACACGATTTTCGAAGCGATGCAGACATTGCCGCTGCGCCCAGGGCCGACTCAGGAAGACGACTGGAAATGGACGCTGCGTTCAGCGGCAAACCGGCCCATCTTGCGGGTTTTGGATAACGGCCCCTTAACGGTGGTTTCGGAAAAAGTTAACGACGCCGACCTGAAGGCCCGTGTGGCGTTTGTTGCGGGGTCCGGTGCGGACGGCTTCAATGCGGGTCGAACCGTCTTTTCACTGGAACACTCGCTTTTTAGCGACGGCAAACTTTCCTTCAATGGCAACGTGGGCTATGGGGTCGGTTCACCGACAACGGTATGGAGGGCCAGTTATTCGCACCAAATGGCGACTGGTTCCCGGCCTCAGGTGTCGTTCACCATGCGCCGCCTCGCGGCGCCTGACGCGGGGCTGCACGATACGGCGCTCCAGGCTTTGACTTTATCGGTTTCCGATGGCTTTACGCTGGGAGACGTATTGGATCTGGACTTCGGGAGCGAGCTGCAGACCATCCAGTTCATGGGACGTGTAAGCGCTGCCCATCCCTTCGGCTCCGCCGACCTGCATCTTTCACCCAATACGGTTTTGGAATATCGCTACGCCACCACCGAGCCCAATACCCGCATGGAAAAGGGGTTCGATTCTGCGCCAGCGGACTTAAGTGAATCTGGCCCGCGAGTTTCAGTCACGGGCGGAAGTCCTGCGTTGGAGCGGGCCCACCACCATGAGCTTTCTATCTCTCATCGCTCCCGCGAGACCAATTTGCAAGCAGCCGTTTTTGCCGACCGTATCTTGAACACCGCCTTGACCGGGATTGGCAATCCTAATGCTGAGTTGGAAGACGTACTGCCCGATGTATATGCCCAGACCTTCACTTATAAGGGCAGAGAACTGAGGAGCACTGGAGTGCGTCTGGTGGCGCAACGGCAGCTCGCCTCGGGGATAACCGGTACATTGGATTACGCGTACGGCAGCGTCTTGTCTGCGGCTCCTGGGAGCCAGTGGCATTCGCTGCCCACCGCCCTGCATACCGAGGGACGCCATGCCGTTACTACCAAGGTGAGCGGCACCGCTCCCCTTAGCAAGACGCGCTGGATAACTTCATACAAATGGACCAGCGGTGAGGCGCTTACGCCGGTAGATCTGTTTAATACGTCGGCGGGCCAGGCTGATCCTTACTGGAGCATCTTCATACGTCAGCCCATTCCCGGGACGATCTTTAACTCAGGGCACATGGAGGCATTGCTGGAAATCCGCAACTTGCTCGCAGAAGGATATGTGCCCGTGTTTGGACAGGACGGTCACACCTTATACCTCGTCCAGGCTCCTCGCTCGCTGCGCGGCGGAGTTGCCTTTACCTTCTAAATAGCTGTTTTCTGCAGGTTATCAATCGAGAATTTTCTGCCACCACTTTTTTGGGGGTTCGGGTTCGTAGAACTCGTCGCTCAGGCCAAGAAAACCGCTAGCGGTGGATGGGTTTGATCTTTCGGGAGTGAAAGATGCCGGGTTCAGTGTCGCCGTGCCTGGCAGCCTGGAGTCAAATCTCGCTAACATCACCCTTCCTGGTTTGCCGGAAGGAAGCAGCACGATTGCATTTCCCGCCTCGCTCTGTAGAACAGCCTCCAGTATTGCCTCGGTTGACGAGGCTGAAGCCCGTTTGACGGGAGTGGTTCCATGTTGCGATAAGAGTGCTTCGGTTCGATCATCAAATGCGTAACATTGAACCATTGCTCAATCTCCGCTTGGCTTGCCCCTTTTGGCTTACCCCTTGTCCGGGCTGACCTGCCTATTGAGATGCGGGCAGCGGCTGATTTGATGCGTCGCTCGGCCACCCCGAACCAGGCAGTTGAGGCGGGAGCTATCTACCTGCACAAGAACAGCCTCGCGCCGTTCCCATAGTACTTGTACTAACGTACCCGTTAAGTAACGTTGGCGACCGCCATCCAGAATGTTACGCTCCCGGAAGTAACACTCTATTTCCAGAGAACAAAAGAACATGCGCCGTTCCGTCAGAATTTTGCTGATCCTGTCTCTTACTGTCAGTGCTTCCGCCCAAGCGGTCGACTGGAAGAAGCCGCTTAAAAAAGTCGACTGGAAGAAGCCCATTGATAAGGTTCGAGAACTTCAGGAAAAGAGGCGCAAGCGCTCCACTACATTGCCCATCACCACCAGTTCAATGAAAGCCCGCAAGCTTTTTGAGGCGGGGCGCGCCGACTTCGAGAACCTGAAAACAGATAAAGCGCTCGAGAACTGGCGAAAGGCCACGAAACTTGATCCAAAATTTGCGCTAGCGCACATTGAAATCGCGCTGGTCAGCAAGGACCCTGCGGAGCAGAATAGGGAGCTCAAGCAGGCCAAGGCTTTGACACGCCAGGTCACGGCGGGCGAGCGGTTGTTCATCCGATGGGTCGCAGGCGTGCGGGAGAACAACTACGTGGCCGGCATCCAGGCCATGAATGACGTCGTAGCGAAGTACCCGCGGGACAAGCACCTTATCTATATCGTGGGAAATTGGCTCATCCTGCAGGAAAGCTACGATCAATGCCGCAAGATGATGGAACGTGCCCTGGCCGTAGATCCTGGCTTTCCTCCCGCATTGAACAATCTTGGATACGCCTACGCCTCGACGCGCGAATACAAGAAGGCCTTCGATGTTATGGAAACGTATGTGGCTGTGTTGCCCCATGAGCCTAATCCCAATGATTCATACGGCGAAATCCTTCGGATGTCGGGGGATTTTGCGGGCGCTCTTCAGCACTACAATGCTGCGCTTAAGATTGACCCGCTGTTCGCTCAGCTCGGGGTGGCGGATACGTACGCCCTGATGGGAGACGGCGAGCGAGCACGGGCCGAATACGCCAAGGGCATTGACCAGGCAACCAGCGCATCGGACCGCGTTGAATTAGGTATGCAGTCCGCGATGACGTGGGTGAGGGAAAAGAAGTATGGGAAAGCGGATTCAGCCTTCTTGGCCGTTGCGGCTGAAGCTCACGGAGCACAATTAGGCTTGCACGAGGCCCAGATTCACCGGATGATGGCTATCTACCAACCGGACGATGCGGTAGCTTTAAACCACCTTAAGACGGCAGAGGAAATCCTGGTTTCCAACCCCAACCTCCTCAAGTCCGATCTCGATGAAGAACGCGCCCGCGTGCTGCGCTGGCGCGCAATCCGCGCTTCCCGTGCTGGAGATAACGAGACCGCGAACAAGGCCCTCGAAGAGTTGCAAGCCTTGGAGAGCTCCAGCGGGAGTCGCCAGATATCTCATGCCTATCACGCAGCCGTGGGCGCGGTGCTCATGATGCAGGAGAGCTATTTTGCCGCTATCCCGCACCTCGAAGAGGACCACGAGAACGCTTTCAGCATGAAGCTACTGGCTGAAGCCTATGCTCGCACCGGCGCGATGGCCGAGGCCAACGAACAATACAAGAAGCTGACCACCATGAACTTACCCACCATTGATCAGGCAGTGGTGGTTCCGGCAGCGCGCGAGAGACTCGCGGCAAATCCGCCGGCGGCAGCGGACTCTCACTAAGCGCGACCGCCAAGCTGACTTGAAGGGCGAGAAGGAGCCCTGTTTTCGCTGCATAATTGTCCCCGGGGGCCACGCATCGGAAAATTTGTTTCTACCCATTTCCACACAGGAGCTTTAGGGTACAATTCCGCGAATTCCCTTCAATCAACGCGCGAGCTAGCTATGGCGACCAAAGAAACTAAATCTGAGCGGCGCGCGAAACAGCGCTTTCCGGTGAAGCTCCCGGTGTCGGTAAAAACCGAAGACGGGACCATCGAGGAATCCACCCAGACGCGCGACTTGAGCACTGCGGGAGTGTTCGTTTACACCAACTCCCGAATGCAGGCGGGCAGCGAAATGGAATTGGTTTTGGTCCTTCCACCGGAAATCACCTTTGCGCAGAAGAGATGGGTATGTTGCCAAGCTTCAGTGGTGCGGGTGGAAGAAAACGCCAAAGACGGAAATTTTGGCGTCGCGGCAGTAATTAAGCGCTTCGATGTCCTGCCCGAAATCTAGAAGGCCCTTAGCGACCCTCCCAAAATTCATTTCAATTGGTCGAATGATCGCCTGTAGTTCTTTATTCCGTGTGCCGGAAGGAAACCGTTATCGGTTCCACGCCACGCGCCATGCTGGTGGTCTCGTGCCGGACACCCGGAGTAGCCAACCTCTCAACCGTGCCAATCAAGGGCTGATCTGTGATGGCATACAAGAAGTGATTCGAGCCGCGATGATTACGCGCACACAAATTGTCTATCAGCGATTGGGTGTGGCGGCTCAATACCTGCTGCGGTAGCACTTCGAAGTGCCGAAATACCCAGATGAGATATAGCCGCTCGAGAAATGAGGGGAGAAGATAACGGGGCCCCACTGGAGTTAACAATCGCAACACGCCCCAACGGAGTTTAGTGATCCACACGTGCGAACCTTTCTGTGGCGCACAACCCGGCCAGAGCTGAGCTTCGTTAAACGAGCAAGTATTGCACCAGAAAAGATGCATTCCGTCCAGAGTTTTTGAAACATTTTTTTGAGACCTGGCAGGTGCGCTTCATCCGAAGCGGACCTTGGTTCGGCCAATTGGTAGGCCTTCTAAACTACTGAAAATGTGACGATTACAGGTTTTTTTGGCGAGGCCTAGTTACTTTGGCAGAGTTGGCAATTGCCGAACTCAGAATTCTTGGACAAAAAGCATTGGTGGGGGAGAGCAGTGAACGTTCCCGATCTGATGGATTATTTTTGCCCGCCACTGGTTAAAAATTGCCCAGCTCGGAGGCGATATCGGGTTGCCCGTGGGCGCGAGTTCTCAGCCGATACCACAGCACAATTGTGGCAAGTGAGAAAAAGAAAATGATGGTGGAGATGGCATTGATCTCAGGGGTGATGCCGCGCCGCAGACGCGACCAGATTTCCAGCGGTAGGGTATTGTCTCTGCCGATCAAAAAGAAGCTTACCGCGATCTCGTCCATTGAAAGAGTAAAGATGAGCAGCGCAGCCCCGATGATGGACAAGCGCAGATTCGGGAGTGTCACTCGCCAAAAGGTTTGCAGATAATTGGCGCCCAGATCCAGTGAGGCCTCCTCCTGCGCGCGATCTAATTTCTGCAGTCCCGCAAAAATCTCAGTAGTAGCTACCGAGATTAGTGCCGTGCCATGACCGAGAGTGATGGTAAGCAGACTGAGCTTCATGTGCAGCATGACGAACAGCATCAGCAAAGAAAGTCCGGTGATAATGCCAGGAAGAATAAGGGGCAGCAGCACCAGACGGCGGAAGACGGCTTTTCCGGGAAACGATGCGCGATCGAGCGCCAATGCTGCGGGCATACCAATTAGCAATGAGATCCCCATTGCAACCAACGCCACCCTCAGGCTGTTGAGTACCGACTCCCAAATGGCGCCGTCTTTAAGCAGTATCTTGTACCAACTGAAAGTCAGGTCGTGTGGTGGAAAACCAGCGACGCCCGCGCCGTTAAATGAGTAAACGATGAGCGCCAGAATTGGCAGGTAAAGAAAAGCGAACACCACCCACGAATGGATTGAGAGCCAGCGCGATCTTGGGACAGTGTTTCTCATCGGTACGCCCAGCGCTTCTCCAGGTGTTCAGAAATAAATAGCAAGCCAACAACCAGCGCCAACATGCATAAGGAAATCGCTGCGCCCAGGGGCCAGTTATAAGCAGCCCCGAACAGGCTGACCACAATGTTGGAGATCATGATTCCGCTCGGTCCACCCAAGAGGAGAGGCGCCAAAAAATCTCCCAGACTCAGCACAAAGGCAAAGGTAGCGCCCGCCAGCACCCCCGGAATAGAGAGCGGGAAGACGACTCGCCAAAACGTCTGCAGCGGCGACGCGCCCAGATCATGCGAGGCCTCCACCAGGTTGCGTGGGATGTGCTCGAGCGCAGCATAAATTGGCAAAAAGGCGAATGGTGTGTAGATATGTGTGAGGGTGAGCACCACCGCGAACGGGCTGTAAAGAAGAAAACCGAGCGGATGATGAGTCACGTGAACGTACTGCAACAAGGTGTTCAAGACACCGTCGCTGCCGAGAATTGTCTTCCAGGCATATGCGCGCACCAGATAGCTCACCCACAGGGGAATGATCACCAGCTGATAGAGCAAATCTTTGCGCTTGCCCGCATAAAACGAAAGATAATAGGCCATCGGATATCCGAGCAGAAGGGCCAGGACCATCACCGAACCGGCGGTCCGCATGGAACGAAACAATACCTGCAGGTAAACGGGAACCGCTAGCAGCTCGCGGTAATTGTTCAGGTTCCACTGGTGGACGATGGTCTGTGACGGTGTGACTGTCCAAAAGCTGTAACAAAAAAGCAAAACGTAGGGCACCAGAAGAAAGATCGTCACCCACAACAAGGGCGGCACCGTAATGGCCAGTTTATAGGCGCGTGAAAACATTCAGCTGCTCTTCTGGTTTTCAGCTGGCGATGTGAGACTGGTATCGCGGACTCGCACCGCATCGTTTGCTGAAAACTCAAACTCAGGTTCGACGCCCGGTACACCTTTTGGCTGAGATTTCTGCCCCGAAATGCGCACAGAGAGCTTCAACCCGTCGCTGGCTTCAACTTGCAGCAGTTCCGTCGCGCCATGGAATGACTGGCTGCGGACCGCGGCGCAGAAGCGGACCGCGCCAGGACTCGATGGTCCTGCGGAGGAACCGACAACGCGGATATGCTCAGGTCGCAGGGAGAATATCGCCGGACCATCCTCGGTGGTAACGGCGAACACGAGCTTTCCACAACGGGCAATCCCACCGCTTACTTGGCAGCGCAAGAGATTGGTATGTCCGATGAACTGGGCGGTGTAGGTGGTAGCTGGGCGAGCGTAGATGTCGCGCGGTGTGGCAACCTGCTCAAGCTCGCCGTTGCGGAGTAAAGCAATGCGATCGGACATGACCATAGCTTCTTCCTGGTCATGAGTGACGAAAACGAAAGAGATGCCAACCTCGCGCTGCAATGATTTCAGCTCCAATTGCATTTGGCGACGGAGATTGGCGTCCAGCGCGGAAAGTGGCTCATCCAGCAGCAAGAGGCGCGGGCGATTCACCAGGGCGCGGGCCAATGCCACCCGCTGTTGCTGCCCGCCACTGATCCTTGAGGGTTTCGACTGCGCCAAGGCTCTCATCTTCACCATGGTGAGCGCCTGTTCGACGCGCGCGTCAATTTCCTGTTTAGCGATTTTCCGCACCCGCAGACCGTAGGCCACGTTATTCCAGACCGAAAGATGGGGAAAAAGCGCATAGCTCTGGAAGACTGTGTTCACGCGGCGCCGATAGGGTGGCAGCGAATCGAGGCGTTCGCCGCCCATCCAAATCTCCCCTGAATCGGCATGCTCGAAGCCGGCGATGAGGCGCAAGAGGGTGGTCTTGCCTGATCCACTCTCGCCCAGAACGGTGAGGAATTCACCCTCATCCACGTGCAAGGAAATGTCGCGCAGCACGCGCGTCTTACCAAAGCTCTTAGCGATGGCACGGATCGAGAGCAACGGGTGAGTTTTGGAGACAGCCGCAGCGCCAGGAAGAGATTCTGTTTCCGTTGATACCATCATGTAGCGCGGGCACTCCTGCCCGCGAGCTCCCCGCGAGGCCTATTGCGCGGCTTTGACCTCGTTCCAAATCTCGTTGTACTTGGCGCGTCGAGGGACATTCTGCCAGAAGTAAATACGCTTTTGGTATTCGTCCACATTGTCGAGGTGAAGGTTCTTCTTCTCCTCTGCGGTCATGAACTGCGCCGCCTGCGGATTCGCCGGCGTATATCCGGTGACGTCGGTGACTTTCTTCTGGGTTTGGGCGCTGGTCATGTACTCCAAAAATTTATAGGCCAGGTCTTTATTCTCGCTCGCACTGGTGATCATCAGTTGATCAATCCACCCGGTAGTATTTTCGCGGGGAATGGTCTCGCCGATTGGGAAATTCGACTTGCGAAGCTGGTTGGTCATCAGGGGCCATCCCATGGCGGCCACGACCTCGTGGTTCTGAAAAAGATTGGTCAGTTCGCCTCCGGTTGACCAGATTTTGCGGATGTTCGGCTTCAGCGCCAGGAGCTTGGCTTTTACGGCATCGAGCTCCTGATCGCTCAAGTTGTACATATGGCTGGGATCGGGCTTGTCATAACCCAGAAGCTGCGCCGCCATATACACCGTGGAGAGATCGTCCCAAACAGAAATTTTTCCGCGGTACTTGGGTTCCCAGAAGACGCTCCAGCTTTCCGGGCTTTTAGAAAATACGGTGGTGTCGTAGAGCAGGGGATTCGGACCCCAAAGGAACGGCACACCGAAGACCTGCCCGCCAGTTTTGACCAGCGGCATCGAGGTCAGGTGCTGCGAAAGCTGCGAGTAGGTCGGAATGCGCGAGAGGTCAAGCGGGGCCGCCAATCCCGAAGTTGCGATCATGGTAGCCACGTCGCTCGAAGGAGAGATTACGTCGTAGGTGCTGGCGCTCCCGCCACGCAGCTTGGCGACCAATTCGTCGCTTGAGCCCATGTAGGAGGCCGACACCTTGCAGTGGTTTTGCTCCTCGAATCCGCGCACAAATGAAGGGTCAGCATATCCTTCCCACACGAGCAGGTTCAGAGTGGGCTGTTTTTTGGAACAGGAAACAAACAGCCCAGCCAGCAGCAGCGCCAGCGCGATCAGGATACGGCGTAGTAGCGTCATCTTCCCCCGGCGGCTGCGGATTTGCCGGACCATTCTGGCGACTCGTACACAGTCTTGCCAGCCACCAAGGTCAACAGAACTTTGGTGTCTGCCGTCTTGTGAGGATCCACCTTGAATAAGTCCTGCGAAAGCACAATCAAGTCAGCCACTTTGCCAGGCTCCAGGGAGCCTTCCGTTTTCTCGAATTTCCCGGCATAGGCGGCGCTCAAGGTATATGCCTCGATTGTCTTCGCAAGAGAGAGTCGTTCGCGAGGGACGAATCCACCCGGCGGCGTCCCCTCCCGACTCTGCCTGGTGAGGGCGTTCTGCACCCCTTGCCATGGGTTCAAGGTCACCACCGGCCAATCGCTCCCGAACGCGAGCCGGCCGCCGTTTGCATTGATGCTGCGCCAAGACCAGGCTCGCGTGGCCCGCTCCGGTCCGGCATTGCGCGACCATACACCGAGTGTGTCTTCATCTGGATATGCGTGGAGCGGCTGCATGCTGGCGATCACGCCCAGCTTGCCAAAGCGTGGGATATCAGCCGCGGTAATGGTTTCGATGTGCTCGATGCGGTCGCGAGAATCCGTGGTGTGGTTTGCTTTGTGCGCCTCCTCGTAAGCATCCAGCGCCAGGCGCACTGCACGATCCCCGATGGCGTGAGTAAAAATTTGATATCCACGCCGGTCCAATTCCGTTACCGCCTGCTTGTATTTCGCGGGATCCCAGAACATTTTTCCGCTCTGACTGGGATCGTCTGAGTAAGGCTCAAGCATAGCCGCAGTGTGCGACTCGACGACCCCATCGAGCATGGTCTTAACCACACTTCCTGAGATCCATTCATCATGATAGGTCTTGCTGGCCTCCTCGATTTTTTGAAGTTCGGCAGAGGTCAGCTCCGGCGGGTCGAGGAAATACGCAACATAGAAGCGCAGTGTAAGCTCGCCTTTCTTTCGCAACTCATCATAAAGATCGAGCCATTCGAAGTCCTGACCGGCGCTGTGGACCCGAACCAGACCAGCTTTATTGGCCTCGCGAATTCCCTGACGAAGTGCTTCGCGGCGCTCTTCACGGCTGGGCTTAGGTACGACTTTGTCCACCAGGCTGAAGGCAGCTTCCTTTAGCGCTCCCGTGGCCTCACCGGTTTTAGGATCGCGAACAATCTTTCCGTTGGGGGGATCGGGAGTATCGCGAGTGATTCCGGCGGCCACCAGGGCTTTGCTGTTGGCCCAATAGGTGTGCCCATCAAAACCTTCAAGGTAAACCGGACGGTCCGCCACCACCGCATCCAAATACTTTTTGTCTGGCAATGCTGCGGCGCCGAATGCCGGATACGACCAGCCCCGGCCGAGAATCCAAGGCGCATTGGGATGCGCGTCGGCGTAGTCCTTCACTTTCTTCTGAATTTCTTCGACGTTCTTGGCGCCTTCCACGTTGACCCGGCCCAGGCTAATCGAGCCATCCATGAAGTGAATGTGGCAATCGGTGAAGCCGGGCAGAACCAGGTGGTTCTTGGCATCTATAACGCGGGTCGAAGGACCGCGATAGGCGGCAATTTGCTTGGCAGAGCCTACCGCCACGATCTTGTCACCGCGAATCGCGAGCGCTTCGGCCCACGGTTGTCGCGAGTTGACGGTGTAAATCCTAGCGTTCAGCAGGACGGTGTCGGCCGGAGCGGGAGAGTCTTTGGCAACTGCCGCACTCGCAAACAGTAAGGAGAGTGCGACAGAGCAAATTCCCACCATACCGACTCGAATTAAAAGCTCACGGCGCAATCGGCTGTAACTTTGCGAAGATCTTCTTGCCATCAATCCTCCGACATTAGAACGTGGGCGGAGTGTTCACCCAAAGCACCCAGGCCTCACTCGGTCCGGGATTCAACCAGGTGTGCGGCGTGGGACTCTCAAAATAAAAACTGTCGCCGCGCTTCAGACGATACTCTTGCCCATCCAGCGCAATCTTCAATTCTCCGCGCAACACGAACAAGAATTCTTCGCCATCGTGCGAATAGGAGTCGCCACTGCCTGCTTTTGGGGCGATGCGGAACAGGTGCGGTTCCATCACCGCGTTTCCCCAAGCCAGCAGTTCCATGCGTACACCCGGCCCGGCTTCCAGCACTTTACGCTTCTCAGGCCGTACCAGGTGCGAATTGGATGTTTTCGCGTCAAAGAAATCGAGAATGTTGGTTTTGTAAAAGCGCGCGAGCTTGCGCAGTGTGCCGATGGAGGCGCTCATCTGCGAACGTTCCAGAGCGCTTAGAAACCCTACGGAAACCCCCACCGATTTAGCTACCTCCGCCAACGAGAGTCCTCGGCGGGTGCGCAGACTGCGCAAGCGCAGGCCGATGCCCCCTCCCGCCCCGTCCGGGGAGGTGCGCACCAGTCCCTTGCTTTTGAGCATTTGCACGATCGCAGGAGCGTTCATGCCCCGAACGCGGCGCAAGAAACGTGCGCGCTTGAGCAGTTTCACATCCTCGCTGCTGTACAGGCGGTAGCGACTGGCGGTCCGTTGCGGACGCGTCAGTCCCAGACTCTCCCAAGATCGGATTACAGACGGGGACACGCCGACCTGGCGAGCCACGTCGCCTATCTTTAAATATCCCTTGTTGTTGGGGTGAGTGGACTCGTTCATGCGACTCGCCAGGCTGGCCACGCGGCAGCGTTTTTCCCTTGACAGCCAGCGGGCACGTTCTCTAACCTTGCGGGATTATAGCAAGGTTGGTGGTTTGCGCAAGCCCGTGTTTTGGGACGTGATCATAAGTCTTCTACAGTTTTTCGGAGGTTGCATGCATCCCTCAGCGACGTTTCGCGCGTTACGCTGCGTTGTAATCATTTCTCTATTGGCGTGGTTTAGCATTGCCGCTCTCGCCCAAGGCACCGGCGGGCGCATTCTCGGCCGTGTGGCTGATCCCACGGGCGCGGTGCTTTCCGGCGTGAACGTGAAGCTGATCAATGAGCAAACCGGCACCTCACAAACCGCCCAGACCGGCCAGAGCGGCGACTACCAGTTCCCCCAAGTGGCGGTGGGCAACTACCGCATGGAATTCGACCAGAGCGGCTTCAAGAAAGCAGTGAAGAAGAGCATTGTCCTGGAGATCAACCAGGTCCTCACCATGAACATGATCATGCAGGTGGGTGGGGCACAGGAGACGGTCGAAGTAACTTCCGAAGCTCCGCTGGTTGACACCACCAGCACACAGTTGGGCGCGGTGGTCAATGACCGCTCGGTCTCGCAGTTGCCGCTGAATTCGCGGGATACATATCAGTTTCTCCAGCTACAACCCGGTGTGCAGTCAACGGTCGGTTCGGATTTGTTCTACGGTAGTGACCGCGCCGGCGTCGTTTCAGTGAATGGCGGCCGGGGACGCTCCAACAATTTCAGTGTGAACGGTGGCGACGCCAACGACCAGTTTGTGAATCTGCCCGCAATCCAGCCGAGTCCGGATAGCATTCAGGAGTTCCGCGTCATCACTAACACTTTTGACGCGGAGTACGGACGCAATTCCGGCGCAATTGTGAACGTGGTGACTAAGTCCGGTACCAATCGGTTGCACGGTAGCGCGTACGAATTTTTCCGCAACAAAGTGCTTAACGCGCGCGGGTTCTTCGATACGCAAAAACCAGATTTCAAGCAGAACCAGTTTGGTGGGACGTTGGGTGGCCCGATTAAGAAAGACCAGACCTTCTTCTTCGGTTCTTATGAAGGACGTCGCCTGGTAAAGGGCATTCCCTCGGATTCGGTCACCGTGCCCACTGCTGCAGAACGCGCGGGTGATTTCTCCGGGAGTCCGTTTTCCGGAGCAATAACGGACCAACATGTGGCGGATGTCTTCAATTTGAGGCCAGGTTGTACAGCGGCAGCTGCGGCGCCGATTGTTCCCGGAGCGAATTATGCTGACATCTTTGCGAATAGCGTGATTCCGCTGCCGTGCATGGATCCCACAGCGGTCGATCTGATGAACCAATTCGTGCCTCTGGCCAACACTCCCGACGGCTTTTTCCAGGCTGCGCCAGACCAGCGCGACCGTACCGATCAGTTCACCATGCGGGTTGACCATCGCCTCAACGACAAGCAGAACCTGAACGCTTATTACTACTTCACGGATACTCACCTATTGTCACCGTTTGCGCGCTTTCAGGCGGGTGGCGCCAACCTGCCTGGGTTCGGGGCGATCACAAATGAGCGTTATCAGCAATGGAACCTTACTCACAATTGGACGCTGAGCAACAGCACGGTCAACGAGTTCCGCTTTACATATTTCCGGCAGGCACAGGGCGATTTTCTGCATCCGCAGCGGACCGCATCCGTGCACAATTCATGCGCTACGGTGCCGGCTTCCCAGTGTTTTAGCGACCCGACGAATCCGAAGCTGGGTATCACGCCGAATCTGGGCACGAATCACGAAGGTGTGCCGTTCATTTCAATTTCCGGCGGCTTTGGTATTGGCAACAACTTTGAAGGTGAAATTCCGCAGATCGGAAATACCTTCCAGTGGACCGATAACGTAACTAAAGTCAAGGGTTCGCATACCATGAAGTTTGGCGGCGATTTGCGCCGTATGCGCTTCGACCAGACGCTATTCTTTGATGTAAACGGCCAATACAACTACTTTGGCGGCGGGGTGAACGACCCCATAGCTACTGATGCGGCCGGGAACCAAAATCTGTTTCCCAACTATCTGCTAGGCCTCCCTGATTTCTATTTGCAAGGTTCGGCGCAAACTGAAAACGTCCGCAGCACCATCGTGGCCCTGTTCGCGCAGGATAGCTGGAAGGTGAAACCCAACATCACTCTGAATTATGGACTGCGCTGGGAGTTGCAGACGCCGCTTACTGATATCGGTCACCGGGTGCAAACGTTCCGGCCGGGGCAGCAGACCGCCGTTTATCCTTGCCAACTCTCGCCAGCAACTGCCGCTACCTTAGGCAACTGCAGTTCTGTTTTTCCAACCGGGCTGGTGGTTCCGGGTGACAAGGGAGTGCAAAATGGCCTCACCCAAACTTACTACAAAGCTTTTGCGCCACGCATCGGAATAGCCTGGAGTCCGGGCAGTTCAGGTAAGACCAGCATTCGTGCGGGCTGGGGCTTGTTCTACAACCCAATGGAACAACTCGTTCTCGAGCAGTTCAGCGCCGAGCCACCCTTCGGAGGCAGCACCGGGATTTCTAACGTCATGTTCAATACCCCATTCGTGCTGCAGGACTCGACTGTCGTCCCCAATCCGTTCAACGGTGTTCTTAATCCACCACCCGGCAAGGCGATTGATTGGTCAGTGTTCCGGCCCATCCTGTTGTTCGGCGAGTTTCAACCCAAGATGCGCACCCAGTACTCGTCACAGTACAACCTGAACATCCAGCGTGAGCTGACCAAAGACCTGGTATTGCAGGTGGGCTACGTGGGATCGCAGGGTCATCGTCTGCTGGCCACCCATGACATTAACTTCGCCAATCCGCAAACCTGCCTTGACCTGCATGCCATCTCGGGTGTTACCGGAGACACAAGTTTGGATTGCGGCCAGTTCTTTTCTGAGTCGTCTTATTTCATTCCGGCCAACACGATCCCTCAGGGGATGACCTTGCATCTGCCATATGGGTCGGTTCCCGCAGTTACAGGCCCGAATCCCACAGATATCACGTTGGTGGGCCTCCGGCCCTTTTCGTCCCCGCAATGCCAGCCCACAACCGGAGTAGGCTGCCCTGCCGATAGCGTTCCCGTCTTCTCAAGCATCTTTGCCCAGGACACGATCGCTAACTCCAACTACAACTCACTGCAGGCCAGCCTGGACAAGCGATTCGCCGGCGGGCTTCAGTTCCAGGCGGCTTATACCTGGAGCAAGTCCATCGACCAGGCTTCCAGCTTCGAGGGCATTTTGAATCCGGTCGATCCGCGACGCAGCCGGGGGCTCTCGCAGTTTGACGCCCGGCATCGCTTCGTTCTCAGTTATTACTGGGAGCCGCCGTTGCCCAAGTATCAGGGTGCCGCTGGAAAGTTGATCAATGGCTGGGCACTCTCCGGGATTACTAGTTTCCAGAGCGGATTTCCGATTCGCATTCTCTCCTCGGCCGATAACGAGCTGATGAACAGCTTCGATTTCGAATTGCCCGGAGAGCCCGACCAACTGAAACCATTTCGTACCCAGGATCCGCGGACGCATGGTGGCTACTGGTTCGATCCCACCACCTTTACCGAGGACACAACGCTCGATCCATCGCTGTTTGGCCGAATCGGCAACGCTCCGCGAACCATTTGTTGTGGGCCGGGGATCAACAATTGGGACATCGCGTTGCACAAAAATACCGGCATTACCGAGAACACCCATATTGAGTTCCGGGCTGAGTTCTTCAATGCTCTCAATCACACGCAGTTCCTGAACCCGAGCGGCAACAGCAGCAACGGAGTTGATTTCGGACGGGTCACGCGTGCTCGCGACCCGCGGCTGCTGCAATTTGCACTTAAATACGTTTTCTAATTTCGCAAAACGCCAGGGCTTCGTTCAGCCTCAGGCAATCTAATGGCCGCAGTGCGGCTTGAGTTATTTGGAGAAAGTGATGCACGCAGATTTACAGCACGAACTCGATGTATTCGTGAAGCGGACGCCCAAGTCGGCGGAAGCCTACAAGAAGAACCTGAAGCGCATCCCGTTGGGTGTCGCAAGCAACTACCGCGCTTATGATCCCCACCCGATTTTCGTCAAGGAGGCGCAGGGTTCGCATTTTCGCGATCTCGATGGCAATGATTACATTGATCACAATCTGTGCTTTGGCGCGCTGATGGCGGGGCATTGCCATCCCGCGGTGATGAAGGCGGTTGAGCCCCGGCTTAAGCTGGGCACCATGTTCGGCATGCCACATGACATGGAATGGCAACTGGCGGAAGAAATTTGCCAGCGTTTCCCGGTAGAGATGGTGCGGTTTGGCTCCAGCGGAACCGAAGCTACGATGCACGCAATACGCCTGGCACGCGCCGCAACTGGTCGAGACAAGGTGATCAAATTCGAAGGCGCGTACCACGGACTGCATGACACGGCGCTAGTGAGCGTGAAGCCGCACGCACCGGATTTTGGTGATATTCATGCGCCTACGTCAGTGCCTGGCGGCCTGGGCGTGCCCAAGGCCAGTATTGCCAACGTTCCCGTGGCTACCTTCAATGACCTGAATAGCGTGGAGCGACGGTTCAAGGAGAACCCGGACCAGATTGCCGCGGTGATTCTGGAGCCAATTCTGATGAACGTCGGGATGTGTATGCCGCAGCCGGGGTTCCTGCAGGGTTTGAGGGACCTGTGCGATAGGTATGGCGCCTTGCTCATCTTCGACGAAGTAAAAACCGGTGCAAAGCTGGGATGGGGTGGCGCCTCGGAATATTTTGGCGTGCGGCCAGACATGATCTGCCTTGCAAAGTCGATTGGCGGCGGATTGCCTCTGGCGGCCTTCGGCGCGCACAAATCGGTGATGGACCTGATCTCGCAGCACAAGGTCTTTCATGGTGGAACGTACAACACCAATCCGGTATCGATGGCGGCGGGGCTGGCGACCTTCCGCGAAGTGCTCACGCGTGAGAATTACGCGCACGTGGACAAGCTCAGCAAGAAATTGACGGAAGGCTATCGCAAGACGGTGGCCAAGGTAGGATTGCAGGGCTACGTCGCACAAGCCGGCGCCAATGGCGCGTTGATGCTGTATCCGCAGGAGATCCGCAATTACCGCGACTGGACGACTGTTGATATTGACCTGTGGCGGCATTACTGGTTCGGCATGGTCAACCGCGGAGTGATGGCGCAGCCCTACTGGTGGGACGAGCAGTGGACCATCAGCGTGGCGCATACCGAGGCGGACATTGACAAGCACCTGCAGGCGTTCTCCGATGTTGCGCCGGGGCTGGCCAAAGCCCAGCAGGAGCGGTTTGCAGCGGTTGCGCAGTAGCGGAGTTCGATGCCATCCGCGACCCATGCCGAGGAGGTCAGCGCGCCGCATCTCAAGCGTGTCCTCGGCCGGTGGGACCTGGTTCTGCTGTTCGTAGTTGCGATCGTCAACCTCAACGTTGTACCCACGATCGCGGCCAATGGTCCGGTCACGGTTTGGCTGTGGCTGCTGGCTTTGGTCTTGTTCTTCTGGCCGCAAGGGATCGCGGTGATTGAGCTGGCGCACCGCTTTCCGGGAGAGGGCGGAGTCTATCTCTGGACCAAAGAGGTATTCGGCGACTTTCACGGCTTCCTGTCGGGCTGGTGCTATTGGACGAATAACATTTTCTACGTGCCCACTGTGTTGCTCTACTTCGTGGGCATCTCGGTTTTTGTAGCCGGTGCGGGGGCTGCCTCGCTGGCGGACAATCGATGGTTCGCCCTGGGCGCTTCTCTGGCATTGCTGGCGCTGCTGGTGGCTTTGAACGTGGTAGGCCTGGGCGTCGGGAAGTGGATAAATAATCTGGGCGGCATCGGTACGGCAACTTCTGCGCTGGTGCTGCTTGGCTTGGGCATTTGGGTCACGTGGACTCATGGCGTCAGCGTGAAGGCGTCTGATTTCCGCATCCCCAGCGACTTTCGCCTGCTTTCGGCGTTTGGGGTGATCTGCTTCGGCCTGGTTGGGCTGGAACTGGCGTCGATCATGGGGGACGAGATTCGTGATCCGCAACGTACCCTGCCTGGGGCGGTGGCGTTAGGCGGCGTATTTTCAGGACTGCTTTACATTGGCGCAACGCTGACGCTCTTGCTGGCAGTGCCTAAGAACGAGATCGGCGTTTTGCAGGGCGTAGTGCAAGCGGTTGCCAAAATGGCGCAAGAGGTGGGAGTCGCGTGGATTGTGTCGCCTTTTGCTTTTGTGCTGAGCATTTCGATCGCGGGAATTGCGTCGGCGTGGCTCTCGGGTTCGGCGCGCATTCCGTTTGTGGCCGGGCTCGACGCTTATCTGCCTGAGGCGCTTGGGCGATTGCATCCGCGGTTCGCGACCCCACATATGGCGTTGCTGGTACATGGCGGGCTTTCGGCGGCGTTTTTGAGCATGAGCTTCGTCGGCGCACAAGTGAAGGAAGCGTTCGTGACCATGTTGGATCTGGCCGTCGTTCTGCAATTGCTGCCGTTCCTTTATATGTACGCGGCGGTGATTAAATTGGGTATGAAGCGAACGAGCACGGCTGGCCATTACAGTCCGGCGACGCTCAAGCTGGCGGGGATCAGTGGCCTGACCACGACCGCTCTGGCCATGTGCGTGGCTTTTGTGCCTTCGCACCAGATCACTTCGATTTGGCTATTCGAAGTGAAGATGGCGGTGGGCACGCTGTTCTTCGTCGGCCTCGCAGGATTTTTCTTTTTTGTTTACGGGCGGCGCAAAACTGCCGCCAACGCGCTGCTCAGAGTTTGATGTCATCCTGAACGCGCGACATGAGCTTCCTTATTTGTGAGGAGCACTTATGGCAACCGCAATCAAACCTAATGTTCGTACTTACCAGATGTACATCAATGGCGAATGGGTGGATAGCGCCAGTGGCAAGACCTTTCCGGTTTACGATCCCTCGACCGAAGAGGTGATCGCCTACGTCCCCGACGCCAATGCCGAGGACGTGGACCGCGCGGTGAAGGCTGCGCGCGAAGTATTCGACTCCGGTCCCTGGGGCAAGACCACGGCGCAAGAGCGCGGCCGTGTTCTGTTCAAGTTGGCGGAACGCATCCGTCAGGAATCGGCCAGGCTCGCCGAACTCGAATGCCGCAACTCCGGCAAGCCCATAGTCGAAGCCGAATACGATATCGCTGATGTCGCCACCTGCTTTGAATACTATGGTGGACTTGCCACGAAGGTGCTCGGATACGTGAATCCGGTGCCCGACAATGCCCTGAGCCTCTCGATGAAAGAGCCGGTGGGCGTGGCGGGACAGATTATCCCCTGGAACTATCCACTTCTTATGGCTGCATGGAAGTTGGCGCCGGCATTAGCTGCCGGCTGTAGTTGCGTGCTCAAGCCGGCGGAACAAACTCCCATCACGGTGCTTGAGATGGCAAACTGGTTTGCCGATATCGGGCTGCCCGCCGGAGCAGTAAACATCATCACCGGCTTTGGCGAGAGCGCCGGAGCGCCTCTGGTGCAGCACGCGGGCGTGGACAAAGTTGCCTTTACCGGCAGCGCCGCGGTCGGGAAGCAGATCGTGAAGATGGCCGCCGACAGCGTAAAGCGGGTGACGCTCGAACTCGGCGGCAAGTCTCCCAACATCTTTTTTGCCGACGCCGATTTTGAAGCCGCGATCGACGGCGCCCTCTTCGGGGTCTTCGTTAACCAGGGCGAAGTCTGCTCCGCCGGCAGCCGCATTCTGGTCGAGAAGCCGATCTATTCGAAGTTCGTCGAGGCCATGGCGGAGAAGGCCAAGAAGATCAAACTCGGGCCGCCGTTGGAGCGCAGCACGAAGATGGGGCCCGTGGTCAGCAAGGAGCAATTCGACCGCGTTCGCTCATATCAGGAGGTTGGCAAAAAAGAGGCCAAGCTCGCCACCGGCGGCGGGAGCCCCTCAGGCCAGAAGCGCGGTTATTATATCGAGCCCACAATCTTCTACGACGTTGATAATCACGCCCGGATCGCGCGCGAGGAGATCTTCGGCCCAGTGGCCAGCATAATCCCCTTTAAAGACGAAAAAGACGCACTGCGCATCGCCAATGACACGCCTTATGGCTTGGCTGCAGCGGTTTGGACGCGTGACATCTTTAAAGCCATGCGCGCGGTGAAGGCGCTGCGCGCCGGCATAGTCTGGGTGAACCATATGCAGCCCACATATGTCGAGGCGCCGTGGGGAGGCTATAAGCAGTCCGGGTTTGGACGCGAGCTGGGACCGTGGGGCATCGAAGAATATCTGGAGACCAAGCAGGTCCACATCAACCTCAACGAGCAACCGATCGGCTGGTACGACTGAGATGCCGACCATTCGCCTGCGTACGCCTGTTCCCGGACCCCGCTCGCAAGCGTTGATGCGACGGCGTGCCGATGCCGTCCCACGCGGCATCTACCAGGGCACGCCTCTTTACATGGCGCGCGCGGAAGGAGCCGTATTAGAAGACGTGGACGGAAACCGCTACATTGACTTTGCGGGCGGCATTGGCTGCCAGAACATCGGCCATCGCTCTCCGGGAGTGCTGGAAGCCGTGCGCGCGCAGCTCGACCGCTACATGCATACCTGTTTTCAGGTCCTGCCGTACGAAGGCTACGTCCGTTTGGCGGAGCGGCTGAACCAGCTGGCGCCGGGAAATTTTCCCAAGAAGACTTTTTTCGTGAACAGTGGCGCGGAGGCCATAGAGAACGCGGTAAAAATCGCGCGCTCCTACACTAAGCGGCCGGCAATCATTTGTTTCGAAGATGCGTTTCACGGCCGCACCATGATGACCCTGTCGCTTACCAGCAAGACGCATCCCTACAAAGAAGGGTTCGAACCGTTTCCCGGAGATGTTTATCGCATTCCGTTTGCTTACTGCTATCGCTGCTCGTATTCGCTTAAGTACCCCGAGTGTGGCGTTTACTGCGCTCAGCATTTGGAAGACACGTTCCGGCGTGTGGTGGCCGCGGAGTCAGTCGCTGCGGTGATCGCTGAGCCGGTTTTGGGGGAGGGTGGCTTCGTCGCGCCGCCCCCTGAATTTTTTCGCATCATCGTCGAGATCTGCAGGAAACACGGCATTCTTTTCATCGCCGACGAAGTGCAGAGTGGATTCGGCCGCACCGGCAGACTCTTCGCGTGCGAACACTACGGCATTGAGCCGGACATCCTAGCGACTGCGAAGTCGCTGGGGGGCGGCCTGCCGATAGGGGCCATTACCGGCCGTTCCGAGGTGATGGACGCCCCCGGCGCAGGCGGCCTGGGTGGAACTTTCGGCGGCAATCCGGTGTGCTGTGAAGCAGCGCTTGCCGTTTTGGATACTTTCGAGCGCGAAGATCTTCTCGATCGCGCGAATGAGTTGGGCAGCCGCTTCGCCAAACGTGCGCGAGAATGGCAGCGGCAGTGGCCTGAAATCGGCGACGTACGAGGCTTGGGCGGTATGCAGGCGATGGAGCTGGTACGTTCACCTGAGTCCCGCGAGCCCGCGGAAGACTATGCCAAACAAGTGATACGCTATTGCTACGAGCATGGCGTGATCGTGCTCTCCGCTGGGACCTACGGCAACGTCGTGCGATGGCTGACACCGCTGGTTATTACCGACGAGCAATTTGACGAGGGAATGGCGGTCTTGGAATCGGCGCTGCGATCGGTATTGCAACCCAAAGGCGAAGTCGCCGCACAGACTGTCTAGCTGTTCGATGGTCATCCTGAGCGAGCGCCGATTTTGCGTGAGTCGAAGGACCTGCGCGCGGCGCCAGGCGCCGGCGAGCGCAGCGACGGCAACAAAAGCGCGAGCCCAGCATTCTTACAGGAGAATAACCATGAGCATCGCAGCTCCTACTCAAACCGCCGTCCGCAATTACTTCAACGGTAAATGGCAGTCTGGCGCAGGCGAGCACCGCGATGTCACGAACCCCGCGACTGGAGAAGTGCTGGCGCAGGTGCCGATGTCGAGCGCCGCAGAAGTTGGAGCGGTAGTGGATGCCGCTGCGGCCGCGTTTCCTGCCTGGCGCCGCACTCCGCCCGAAGAGCGCATTCAGTATCTGTTCAAGCTGAAGCAACTGCTCGAAGACCACATCGACGATCTGGCGCGGACGATTACGCTCGAGAACGGGAAAACTCTCACCGAGGCAAAAGCGGAGCTGCGCCGGGCCATCGAAAACGTTGAAGTGGCGTGCGGCATTCCCACCCTGATGCAGGGTTACAACCTGGAAGACGTTGCCCGCGGTATTGATGAGACGATGATCCGCCAGCCGCTGGGTGTAGTCGCAGCGGTTACAGCTTTCAATTTTCCGGCGATGATTCCGTTCTGGTTTCTGCCTTACGCCATTGCCTGCGGCAACACGTTTGTGCTGAAACCCTCAGAGCGCGTCCCACTTACTATGCAGTTGGCGTTTCAACTGATGGAGACCCTCGGGCTTCCGCCCGGAGTGTTGAACCTGGTGAATGGCGGCAAAGCCGCGGTGGACGCAATTTTGGATCATCCTACCGTGCGCGCCGTCAGTTTTGTCGGCTCCACGCCAGTGGCCAAATACCTGTATGCGCGTGGAGCGCAAAATGGCAAACGGCTACAGTGCCAGGGCGGAGCTAAGAACCACGTTGTCGTATTGCCCGATGCCGACATGCAGCAGGCCGCACAGATCATCGGCGAGAGCGCATTCGGATGCGCCGGCCAACGCTGCCTGGCGGTGTCAGTTGCTGTCGCAGTGGGCCAGGCGCAGAAAACTTTTCGCGATACCATTGCAGAAACTGCTTCTTCTATGCGCGTGGGCTTTGGCCTCGATCCCGATGTCCAGATGGGGCCGGTGATTACGCCCGAAAGCAAAGCTCGGGTTGAGAGTCTGATCGGGCAAGGCGCGAGCGAAGGCGCCAAAGTGCTGGTGGATGGCCGCCATACCAAAATTTCGAAATATGAATCCGGAAATTTTGTGCGCCCCACTGTACTGGACCAAGTACCTCCCGGCAGCAAGCTCGCGGCCACCGAAATTTTCGGCCCCGTTCTCAGCCTGGTTCCAGCGAACGACGTAGATGAGGCAATCGCGTTCCTGGCCAGCAGCCCGTACGGAAATCAAGCTTCGATCTTCACCACCAGCGGCGCGGCGGCGCGCAAATTCCGCTATGAGGCGCCGGCGGGAAACATCGGCATCAACATCGGTGTGGCCGCCCCTATGGCCTATTTTCCCTTCAGTGGCTGGAAGGAAAGCTTCTTCGGGACCGTGCACGGCCAGGGACGTGACGCCATTGAGTTCTACACCGACAAGAAAGTTGTTATCGAGCGCTGGGGCCGCGAGCACAGCCGGAAGTTCTGAATTCACAGGGGCTAAAGCCCATGACTTTTCTGCCCTTTTCGCACGGCTAAAGCCGTGCGCTTCCACGGTTATTCAACACTGTCGTTGGTGATGCATTGCAGCCGTATGCGTCACTTCTCTGGAGCTATCTCTGATTGTGTGGCAGGGACCCCCGGGGCGAGCAGTGACTAGGGCGTGATCACGCAATTGGGTCGTTCCAAAATGTCGTTCTTTTCTGCCAATATGAGATTTGAAT
This sequence comes from Terriglobales bacterium, assembly GCA_035651655.1. Taxonomy (NCBI): domain Bacteria; kingdom Pseudomonadati; phylum Acidobacteriota; class Terriglobia; order Terriglobales; species Terriglobales bacterium. The sequence continues at coordinate 155,923 of DASRFG010000002.1, read as the reverse complement.
GGATTCAATTCCACGGAGCCAGCGCCTGCAGATAATCGTGGAGCGCACGTGCTCCTAATATTTAGTCCGTTGTTTCCTCACATCGACTGGCGGACTACCGTGGAAGCGCACGGCTTCAGCCGTGCGATCCAGTCGCCAAAGATAGGGGCTTCAGCCCCTGTGGAACGGGATCCAATCGGAACCTCGGATTCGCTGAGGAGAACGCATACTTTTCCGCGGTCGTAATATGTTCCCGTTATTTCCTCACATCGACTGGCAGATTATCGTTGAAGCGCACCGGTTCCTAATATGTTCCCGTTGTTTCCTCATATCGACTGGAGGACAAGGTGGAAGGGCACGGGCTCCTAATATGTTCCCGTTGTTTCCTCATATCGACTGGGGGACTACCGTGGAAGCGCATCGGTTCCTAATATGTTCTCGTTGTTTCCTCACATCGACTGGCAGATTATCGTTGAAGCGCACCAGTTCCTAATATGTTCCCGTTGTTTCCTCATATTGACTGGCGGACTACCGTGGAAGCGCACCAGTTCCTAATATGTTCCCGTTGTTTCCTCATATCGACTGGCGGACTACGTGGAAGCGCACCGGTTCCTAATATGTTCCCGTTGTTTCCTCATATCGACTGGCGGACTACCGTGGAAGCGCACGGCTTCAGCCGTGCGATCCAGTTGCCAAAGATAGGGGCTTCAGCCCCTGTGGAACGGGATCCAATCGGAACCTCGGATTCGCTGAGGAGAACGCATACTTTTCCGCGGTCGAACACAGCAACTTCCGAACCGGATTGAGGTGAATATATCTGCGATGCGACTCGCAATCGTTGGGGTCACGGATCCTATGATTTGTGAAGCTCTTCTCCCAGATAGGTTTTCTTGAGTTCAGCAATTCCCCCGCTTCATGTGAGAAACCGCCTTTGATGAATTGCATCGCACGTTCCAGAGCTATGCTCTGAGCGGGGGTGAGCAGGAGATGGACATGGTCAGGCATCAGAACGAATTCGTGCAGAAGGTAGCGTCCATGTTCACGATATCGGAACATGGTTTCGCAAAGTAACTCTGCCATTCGATCGCTTTGCAACAATGGCATGCGTTGCCATGTGACAGCAGTTACGAAGAATGTTCGTTTGCCGTCGAATTCACAGGGGCTAAAGCCCATGACTCTTCTGCCCCTTTTCGCACGGCTAAAGCCGTGCGCTTCCACGGTTATTCAACCCTGTCGTAGGTGATGCATTGCAGCCGAATGCGTCACTTCTCTGGAGCTATCTCTGATTGTGAGGCAGGGACCCCGGGGCGAGCAGTGACCGGCCGTGATCACGCAATTGGGTCGTTCCAAAATGGGTCGTTCTCTTCTGCCAATCTGAGGTTTCAATTGGGAAATGTGGAGAAACGTTTTGAACCAGGGTGGAAGCACGGCTGCCTGACGGCTTTCCTGACGTCTTTCCTGAGGTCTTTCCTGACGTCTTCCCTGCCTTGCCTGACGGCTTTCTTGACGTCTTCCCTGACGACTTTTCCTGACGTCTTCCCTGAGGTCTTCCCTTTCCTAACCCTCGGGTGGCTGACCGTGGAAGCACACGGCTTTAGCCGTGTGAACCGAAACCGGGGCAAGCAATCTTATCTGCCCAGACGGTTATACTTCTTTAAAATTTCGCGCAGACGATCGTGCGGAATTGCCGTCGCCTTATGGTTGTCCGCTCCAACCATGGTTTCAGCCGCAACCAGGGCGTTTACCTCAGCTTCTTCAACAGCCTGAACGGTCGCATCAAATAGCGGATCCAACTGATCGTTGGCCATCATCGCCGGATGGGTTACGTGCTTGTAGCTGAATGCGCCCGGATTCGCGGTGGAGAAAGCAATAAAAATGTCGCCTGACCCGTTTCCCGCGGTGGCGCCATTGCGGCCCAGGCCGAGGGTGACGCGCCTGGCGATGCGCTTAAGTTGGTGCGGCAGGAGCGGCGCGTCAGTCGCGACCACAACAATGATCGAGCCAACGTCCCTCGGCCTCGCCATCCCCATTTGTGACCAGACGGGATAGTCCGTAATCTCGCTGCCCACGGGGACGCCTGCGATCCGCAACTGCCCGCGCCGGCCATGGTTGCACTGCACCAGCACGCCCACGGTGTAGCCGCCCTGCTTTTCCGTGAGCTTTCGCGAGGCCGTTCCTATGCCGCCTTTAAATTCGTAGCAGATCATGCCGGTACCGCCACCAACATTGCCTTCGGGAACGGGACCGCCGCGCGCGGTCTCCAAAGCATGAAATGCGTCTTCTGGACGCACGTGGAAACCGTTGGTGTCATTCAGGTAGCCGTCCCAGGTTTCCGCCACTACCGGAAGCGACCACCAGTACTCGCTTTCCTTAGGCTGCCCATGCTTCACCCGCCACTGAATCACGGCATCTCGGACCACCCCCACGCTGTGGGTATTGGTGATCATGACCGGGCCCTCGAGGAATCCCGATTCTTCCACCCAGGTCGTGCCCGTCATCTCGCCATTGCCGTTCTCGGTGAACCAGGCGGCGAATACGGGATCGCTGTTGGTCGTGCCGCGCGGCAGCACAGCCGTTACTCCTGTGCGTACCGGACCGACGCCAACTTTTAGGGGGCCTTCGCCTGAAATAAGGGTCGTATGCCCTACCTCAACCCCTTGTACGTCCGTGATGGCATTCAGCGGCCCCGCTGTGCCCTCGAATGGCACGCCCAAGTCGCGTGCCCGGGGCTTGGTTTCGGCGAAAGCACATTGGCAGCACAGGATGCAGGCAACCAGGCAGATGCAGGGCAGATTTAATCTCAACTCTCTCTCCTGAATTGGACGGAACAGTGTACCCGAACAAGGAATTTTAGGTCGTTGCATCCATTAGCAGCCTAAGCAACAGTGCTGCCTGGATATCGCTCTAATCAGTTATGAGCGTTAGCGGGCGGCGTCATTGGGCAGTGTTATCCTCTCGACGAAACGAAAATCGGTTACGGCGAGGCATCGGGAAGATGGAGGAGAAGATGGAAGGCTGGAAGCGGGCGGTGGTGTTTGGTTCACTGGGAGCAGGTGCGTTGCTCCTGATTTCAGGTCGTAAGGTTCCGGGAACAGTTATTGCGGCGGCTGGCCTAGCAGCGCTTGCCTCGGAGTATCCGGAGAAATTCGAAAACTTCTGGGAAGACGCGCCGGCCTACATTGACCGCGGAGTGCGCATCTTCTCTGCACTCACAACCATGGGCGAGCGCTTTGCTGAGGAAGCGGCGCGGCGGGGCAGCAGAAGCTGGCGCGAGATGGTTGCCGAGTAACCGTACGACTCAGCCAAAAAATACACACTCCCCGCGGCAGCCGAAGCTGGCGGGGAGCATTCCCAATTGTCCGCTCCCTCCCTTGCACCGTTTCCCCCAGGATATTCGTGCCCGAGAGCCAGCGGACCATTGGTCCTTTTTTGGTAAAAAGTGATCCCAGTATAGGGAGCGAAAGGCAAAGGCTGGAATTCGGGAAAAATCTTAATGCGTTAGGAAATAAACCTTACGAAGTTCGAGCAACCTGAGGTGCCCAGTGGCAAGTTGGAGACGCGGATGAAAGCAGATACCCGCAAAACGTTGCAGGTGATTTTGGCCATCGGCCTGGTAGTGGCTGCAGCACGCCTGATTTACATCTATCGTTCGCGCCATCAATCGGCAGCACCCGCGGCCCAGCAAGCGCCGCCGCTCAACCCTACGTATTACGTGGTGCCGAAAAAACTCTATCCCTATGACTTGAAATCGGCTCGCCAGCTCACCCGACAACCCGTGTGGGTGAAGGAGGGCTACAGGTACTTTTATTACGCATACGATCCGGCGCGCCACCTCACCGATTTCAGTCACGAGGCGGGTCTGCTGGGCCCCATCGAAAAACTCCAGATCAAAGATGTGACCACGGATGTTGCTCCTGGATCGCGCAAGCAGAAGCAAGTCATCGCAATTTTCGAGAAGGAGGCTAAGAGCTATTCAGTTCCCATTGGCGCGATGAAGGGGAGCGATTATCAGATTTATTCCGACGAGATGTTTTTCATTGACGATCCCCGCCAGCTCTACAAGGTATGGCCCAAGGAGGTTTGGGACTCGATCGAAAAGCACGAAGTGAAGCCCGGCATGGATGAAATTCAGGCAAGCTTCGCGCTCGGAATGGGAGTGCCGCAGCGGCAGGAAGATCCCGCGATCAAAACCGTGAACTATCCCAACGGCGGCAAGCCGCTCGAGGTGACCTATCGTGGCGGAAAGGCAATCGAAATAAAACCCGGAGCCGCAACATAGAAAATCCGCTCTACGGAATCACGTGATCGCGTTCAGTCCCCAAGGATCTCTGAACTACGGTTATCGCAACACCGGCGAATCCGGCCCGGCGGGCTTGGTTTCGTCAGCGTGGATCTTGCCGTCTTCCTCTGCATAAAACGAACGATGAGTGGCGTCCAGGTTCTTAGGGGTGAGCGCCAGGATGTAGCCATCATTTTCGGCAGTAGGACTCGACGGCTTCTTTGCAGCCTTTGCACGTCGAGTAGGGGTCGCAGTTTTGTGAGATTGGTCGGTGTGCTTAAAACCGACAACGTAATCGCCGCGGTCGGTCGTGCGGGCCATGCGCTTGGTAACCATTCCACCGTGAGTAGCCAAGTCCATTAATGACGCAGCGTAATGATCGTGTTTCTGCTTGTAGACCTTTTGAGCGCGCAGCACGGTGCGCATATAGCCGAGTGCCTGAGATTCAGATTCCGAGCGCGACGGATCTCCTGCAAACTTCGGTTCGTACGGCGGCTGGTTGATTGGCGCACGCGCGCTTGGAGCTTCGGCCACCGGTGGGGTCTGTTGAGGAGCACTGGCCTCCGGTGGTTGCTGAGAGGTGGGTTGCTGCTCACTCTGGGCACCGGTCGGATTTTGGTTTTGGTCTGCCCGGGGCCTCATTGCTGTCGCGGCACTAGCCGTCAGAGAGAGTCCTACTAGAAAGACCAGCATTTGTACTCTAACCACCTGCCTCATCCCAGTTACCTCCGTTTGCACTAAAGGGTTTTCTACTCTTTACCATACGCCCGGTTATGGCTATCCTAAGCCACCCCCCAAAGAGGATAAATTATGAAAGCGGCCGTAAAACCAGCTTTGTCGAAAAAACCGAGTATTCGGATTGCTGTGGTAGAGAGCGACCCACTTCGTTTTGTCGGCTTTAGGGCGTTGTTTGATTCTGAGGCCGATCTTGAACTGCTCTCTTCTACCGTCCCGGAACTGGCCGCTCGGGAAAACGTTGATTTGGTACTACTTGGCAGCCGTGGCGGCCAGAACCTGTTCGATATGATGGCCAGCCTGAAGGCCGCTCGTCCTGACCTACGGATCATCGTAACCGGTTCCGGTGCTGACGAAGAAACTATCCTGAAGGCCATCGCTGCGGGCGCCAAGGGCTATGTTGACGAGGCAGCTACCCCGACCGAATTTATTCAAGCCATCCGGGTGGTCAACCAAGGCTCAGTGTGGGCGCCACGGCACGTGCTCTCCACGTTCATCGAGCGGGTTTCAACCTCGCCGGGACGAATCTTTCCCGCCGGCAGGGTCACTTTTACGGACCGGGAAAAGGAAGTTCTGGAAATGTTGGTGGCCGGACGCTCCAACAAGGAAATTGGGGCTGCCCTGGGGATTGAGGAGCGCACGGTGAAGGCCCACGTCGCCAAACTGATGCGTAAGGTTGGGGTACAGAACCGTATAGCCCTTTCCGTCCACGCCATTACGCACTCGCTAGTTACAGCAAAGTAGGGGAAGTTACTTTCGGCATCGGCCTTCGGTAACCTTGTCGGCCATGCTCCCTGACGGCATACTGCGCTCACCTACCACAGAACCTGGGAGAGGGGTTGGAACTGGGAATAAGGGTCAGTTCCGGCCCCCTTTTTTTTTGGCAGAAAAGTACCCCCGAGCCCGCACCTCATCTGCCAACCCATCACGCAATTCACAGCACTCCAGCTTCGTCCTTGGGTTTAGGATGGCGTTCAAAGAAAACTACTCATGATTGCTGTGACTTCCTCCGAGGTTGAAGAGCGATGACGAAATCCTTTGTTGTATTTGCAATGTTTGCTGGCCTTGTGGCCATGAGTTTTGCCCAGAGCCAGACCAGCACCTCAGCGGACCAGGCCAAGCCTCCAGCCGAAGTGCAAAACGCTCCGGTGGACGAGCCGGCAACTGAAACTGATATCCCGCCGGCTGACAAGACTCCGACTGACGCTGCGCCGAATCAGGCGGCTCCGGCGACCCAGACCACGCCGACGGCGCCAGCGAGTCCGGCCACGGCTACCCAACCCCCGGCAACACCGGCTCAGAGCACCAGCAGCGCCCCTGCACAGCCTTCCGCGGCTGAGAGCGAGGCCTTGGCGGAGACCAAACCGGGGCAGCGAGTGCAAGCCGCCGCGGACGTTCTGAAGGACATCATGTCTGCGCCGGACAGGGGCATTCCCGAAGAAGTGCTGGGATCGGCGGAATGTGTTGCCGTAGTTCCTTCACTGCTTAAAGGTGGATTCGTATTCGGCGGCCGTTACGGACGCGGAGTGGCCAGTTGTCGCACCCCCAAAGGTTGGAGTGCTCCGGCATTCTTCACAGTCAAGGGCGGAAGCTTCGGACTGCAGATCGGCGGCCAGGCCGTGGACCTGGTCATGCTCGTCATGAACGAGCAAGGGATGAGAAACCTGCTGTCGAGCAAGTTTCAAATTGGCGCGGATGCCTCGGCGGCGGCGGGCCCCGTGGGCCGGCATGCTGAAGGCGAGACCGACTGGAAGATGCGCGCCCAGATACTCACCTATTCGCGAGCGCGTGGCGTCTTTGCCGGGCTGACATTAAACGGCGCTGCTGTCACGCAAGACAAGCAGAGCACCCGCGAGTTCTATGGTCGGATGGTGCCGTTTCGCACGTCTTTAACCGGACAGATTCAAGCGCCAGGTACCGCTTTTCCGTTCCTGGATGCGCTCTCCAAGCTGGCTAAAGAAGCCGCTGCTAGATAACCGTCACTCGTGATGGCTGTGGGTGTGAGTGTGTTGGGGCTGCCCGGTTTTCTCCATGTGATGATGTTCTGATTCTGCTTCCCTAAAGAGGGCGGGAGCACCCAGGCTGCCCTTCGGCGGCAGGTGGCGGATATAGCGAACCATGCGCCACATTTCGTCGTCGGTCAAAATGCCTTTCCACCCGGGCATACCACTGAAGCGAATACCTTTCTCGATGATCATCTTGAGTTGACCATTGCTGTAGTTCTGAACGTTGTTTGCGCCGAGGTCAGCAACCTCCGGAGACATTTTGTCGGCGAACGGGACACCCGTGTTGTGTCCGTCGAGGCCGTGGCAGATCTGGCAATGATGCTGGAAGTGCTCTGCACCCTCTTTGACGTTCTCCGGCGTATCGGGAATCGGGTTCGGCAGGTCTTTGCCGGAGATGGCCATCTTCTTGGCCTCTTGTGCCACCAGAGTTTCAATGTCACTGGGCCGATTGGCGGAACAAGCAATCAGCGCAATGGTGCCGGCAATCACCAAGGCGACCGTAGTGAAACTTGTATGCGAAACGCGATGCATGCTCTCTCCTCTGTGGAAGATCCATTATGCAGCAAAGAATTGTGAGCTGTCTCCAATCAGGAGCTACGGCAAAAGAGCGCCCCGGGTTGTCGCAGGTTACAGCCTAGAGCGCCGTCGGCAGTTTGAAAAAACCTGAGCGGAATGCTACCGTCACGTTTCTTTCTCGATGCGCCATCGTCTGGAGTACGCACCGGTATGGCTGCTGGTCCGGGTGCTCGGCGCCTTACCGCGTTCACTCAGCCGCGCTGCCGCGATCGCGGTGGCATGGACGGTCTATCTGCTGCATGCACGACTGCGTGCGGTAGGCATGCGTAATCTGGCGCTCGCGTTCCCGGAGAAAACCTCCAACCAGCGCCGCAGGATCGTCCGAGGCGTATTCACATCGTTAGGACGGCTCCTCGCCGAGGCGTGCCACTTTCCCCGCTACACACTAGAAAATGTGGACGAAGTGGCCGTCTATGACGGCTACGAGAACTTCGAGCAAGCTAATCAGCGTGGCAAGGGGGTATTGTTCCTTACGGCGCACTTAGGGGGCTGGGAAATCGGTTCTTTTGTGCATTCGCTGCATGGCCATCCGCTGCAGATTGTGGTGCGCCCGCTCGACAATCCATATCTTGACGACCTGGTGCGCCGTTACCGCACCCTGCATGGAAACAGCACGTTCGGCAAAGAGGACTTTGCCCGCGGATTGCTTTCAGCAATGAAAGGTGCGAAGACAGTCGGTATTCTAATGGACACAAACATGACCCCGCCCCAAGGTGTGTTCGTAGATTTTTTTGGACACCCAGCTTGCACTGCCAGCGGGGTGGCGCGTGTGGCGTTGCGAACCGACGCTGCAGTGGTGCCGGCGTTTACGATCTGGGATAGGGAGGCAGGAAAGTACCGAATCCGATTCGATCCCGCGCTCACGCTGGCGCGTACCGGAGATGATGCTGCCGATGTGACGGCCAATACCGCGCTCTTTACGAAGGTGATCGAGGACTACGTGCGCCGTTATCCTGACCAGTGGCTTTGGGTGCATAGGCGCTGGAAGACACGACCGGAGGGCGAAGCCAGTATTTATTGATTCTGGAGCAAGTTGCGTTCTGCCGCTCTCCCGTATAGAACCATTGCCATGAAGCGTTCGCTGAAGAGCGTTGCCGAATTCATTCACGCACAGCTAATCGGCGATGGCAAGACACAGGTTTGGGGGGTTGCAAGCATCAAGTCTGCGAAACCCGGTGATCTGGTCTTTGTGGAGGAGGCAAAATTTCTTGACGCGGCGCTGTCCTCCGGCGCGAGTGCTGTGATCGCGGGTGAATCTGCTACCAAAGTTAAATCAAGCAAACCGCTGCTCATCGTTCCCGAACCGCGTCTGGCATTTGCACGCGCGGGAGCGCTGCTCTGCGAGCCGGAAGCGAAAAAATCCGCAGTTCACGCCACCGCGGTAGTAGCAAACTCAGCCCGCCTCTCCAAGGATGTCTCCATTGCAGCGCATGCCGTTGTAGGCGAGGACGTCACGATCGGCGAAGCCAGCTCTATCGGGGCAGGCAGCGTAATCGGACGCCGGACGGTGATTGGCACGCACTGCAACATCGCTGCCAACGTAACCGTCTATCCCGGAGTGCGCTTGGGCAATCGCGTGACCGTGCATGCAGGAGCGGTGCTGGGTAGCGACGGTTTCGGATTTGTGCGCGACTCCAAAAGCGGTGAGTACGTGAAGTTCCCGCAGATTGGCGGGCTCGAAATCGGGGACGACGTCGAAATTGGCGCGAACACCACCATCGATCGCGGCGCACTGGATGTAACCGTCATCGCCCGTGGCGCCAAGCTGGACAATCTGGTGCACGTCGGCCACAACGTCCGTGTAGGAGAAAACGTTGTGATTGCCGCCCAGACGGGACTTTCCGGCAGTGCCGTCGTCGAAGATGGCGCCATAATCGGCGGACAGGTTGGTATTGCAGACCACGTTCGCATAGAAAAGGGCGCGATTCTGGGAGCGCAGTCCGGCATCCCCTCCAGGAAGGTGATTCGTGGCGCCGGAGTCGTGTTCTGGGGAACGCCAGCGCGCCCTATTCGGCAGTATTTAAAAGAGCTGGCCGTTCTTGCGCGGCTGGCCAAGAAAGACCAAACCGAGACGGAATAAGAGCGAGGGTTCATGTCTAAGTTCGAACATCAATTTGCTATCCTTATTTGTGCGGCGAATTCACAGAAGCGCCTGGATGCTGGCGATCGCCTCTGGTGTGCTTCAGGTCCTGGTTTTCCCCAATCCTAATCTCTACTGGCTTTGCTGGATTGCGCTAGCGCCCTTGCTCGTAGCGTTGTTGAGAACGCAGCAATCTGATGCGATTCACCTGCCGGACGAAATGCAAGCGCAACTGCAGCCGGCCTCTCCTGTGCAAGGGTTTGCCCTGGGATATGTAGCTGGCGTGATCTGGTGGGCCGGCACCTGCTATTGGGTGTACGACACCATGCATTTGTACGGCGGTTTAAGTGCTCCGGTGGCGCTAGGCATCCTGGTACTTTTTTGTCTTTATCTAGCCATCTACTTCGGGGCTTTCGGACTGCTGATCGCACTGTTGGCGGCTGGCGACAAGAGATCCGGCACTCGACGCGCGCTGTTCGTGGCGCCTTTCCTGTGGGTCGGTTTGGAGCTGGCTCGGGCGCAGATCAGCGGTTTCCCGTGGGACGTATTGGGCACCGCACAAGTCAACAACGTTGCGATGAACCGGATCGCCACCTTCACCGGGGTCTACGGACTGTCATTTGAAATTGCTCTGGTCAACACGGTGTTTGCGGCGGCCTGGGTGGTGGCACGCTCCAAGCGCAAGCTGATTCTCATCGAAGCCATTGCCGTGGCGTTGTTGCTGCAGCTAATGGCATTGATCAGGTTGCCCGCTCCTCCCGCCGACCACACTGCCTTATTAGTGCAGGCGAACATTCCCATACTGCAGCCCTCGCAATGGACTCCGGAATATTTTCAGGGAACGCTCCACGACCTGGTGCGGATCAGCGTTTCAGCAGCCGAGCGTTCTTCAAGAAAGCCCGAACTGGTGATCTGGCCGGAATCGCCAGCCCCGTTCTATATGGACGAGCTGCAGTTTCAGGCGGCGGTTGCAGCGGTCGCGCGCGGCGACCATGCTTACGTGATCGCGGGCAGCATTGGAGGCCGTACTGCAGGCGACACTTCCGAGAGCAATGAGGTTTACAACTCCGCCGCCCTGATGTCCCCGGACGGAAAATGGAGTGCGCGCTACGACAAAATTCATCTGGTTCCTTTCGGCGAGTTTGTGCCTTTCAAGTCGCTGCTGAGCTTCGCCGGTAAGCTCACCCGTGGGGTCGGCGAATTCGAGCGGGGCGCCGGGCGTGAGCCGCTTCAGGCCGGCACTACGAAGCTGGGCCTATTCATCTGTTATGAGTCCGTCTTCCCCGACGAGGTCCGTGAGTTCGCCCGCAATGGGGCCCAGGTATTTGTAAACATTTCTAACGACGGCTGGTATGGCGACACCGGCGCAATTGGGCAGCATTTCAATCAGGCCCGCATGCGGGCGGTGGAGAGCCATCGCTGGCTGCTGCGTTCTACAAATACGGGCATCACTGCCGCAATTGATCCTTATGGACAGGTGGTCGCCCGTGCCCCGCGAAACCTGCGTACTACGCTGGAAGCGCCTTACAGGCTGCTCACCGGGACCACGTTCTACACCCGCCATGGCGACTGGTTCGCCTATGCGTGTGCGATAATTTCTATGGGAGCGCTTCTCTGGCGCTTCCGATCTCCCGCCGGGATGGTGCGATAGCATGGTCGAAGAACTGGAACAGGAATATACAGCCCTCAAAGACCGGGTGCGCGATCTGCGGGAGTATCTTTGACGCGGGCAAGCTTCGCCAGCAGCTGACCGAGATTGAAAAGAAAGTCTCCGACCCCAATCTCTGGTCCAACCCTCAGGAATCGCAAAAAGTGATGCGCGAGCGCAAGCGCCTGGAAAACGTGCTGTCCACGGAATCCGAGCTGGAGCGTCGCAGCCAGGATATCGCTGCATACTTCGAGTTGGCGCACGAAGGTGAACAGGTCGGTGGCGACCTGCAAAAAGAAATCGGAGGATTGCGCGAGCTGGTGGATCGCTTAGAAACCGAAACCCTGCTCTCCGGCGATAACGATTCGCTCAATGCGATTGTCACGATTCATCCCGGTGCGGGAGGCACAGAGTCGCAGGACTGGGCGGACATGCTGCTGCGCATGTACCTGCGATGGGCCGAGCGCCAGGGCTTTGCCACGGTTTTGAACGACTATCAGCCGGGCGAAGAAGCGGGCCTCAAATCGGCGACCTTCAGCGTCAATGGGCAATACGCTTACGGACTATTGACCAGCGAAATCGGTGTGCACCGGCTGGTGCGCATTTCACCCTTCGACCAAGCCAAGCGGCGGCATACTTCCTTCGCCAGCGTGTACGTCTCGCCGGAGATTGACGAGAGCATTGAAGTGGTGATTAAGCCGGAAGATCTGCGGGTGGATACCTATCGCTCGGGTGGGCGGGGCGGGCAACACGTGAATACCACCGACTCAGCGGTGCGTATTACGCATATTCCTACAGGAATCGTAGTCAGTTGCCAGAACGAACGTTCTCAGCACAAAAACCGTGAACGCGCGATGAGTATTTTACGCTCCAAACTTTACGAGTATGAGTTGGAGAAGAAACGCGCGGTTACGAAGAAAATAGAGGATTCCAAGCTGGACATAGATTTTGGATCGCAGATACGCTCCTACGTGCTGGCCCCGTATCGGATGGTGAAGGACCATCGCACAAAGACCGAAGTCGGCGATGTGGACCGCGTGCTCGACGGTGATTTGCAACCGTTCATCGGCGCCTACTTGCGGATGCGGCGCGGCGAACAGAAATAATCTCCTTCCTCCCTATTACATTAGTAATCACCGGAAAATCGACCAACCGTACTAACCTAGTGTCAGTAGTTGTCTTCGCAAACCTATGTCGCGAATGATTGACCTGATCCGCCAGTCGGCGGTGCCTCCGCAACTACTCCGCTCAGCCGCCAAGGGAGCGCTATCGGTTCCACCGGCGGAGATGATCGAGATCCTGGTGTTTCTGACTAAGAACCCGATTTTTGCTGAGCAGGCACGGTTGACGCTGGCGGGGTGGGACGAAGATGCATCCTTGGCAGTTGCATCGGATCCGAGCACGCCCGCTGAGGTGCTGAAGTACCTGGTGCAGAACCTGCGGCGTTCTTTGTTTCCGGCCTTGCTGGAGAACCCTGCCGTGCCGGAATCTCACCTGGCGAACCACGCGAGGGAAGCGACTATCGAAGCTGCTGAAACTATGCTGGCCAGTGCTCGGGTTCGGAAATCGCAGCTTGTTTTGGAAGCGTTGGTTTCTAACTCGCAACTGGAAGATTCTCAGATCAATAAGGCCAAAGAATTACTTTCTGGTCTCGAAACGAAACTGCCCGCCGCCGCGGAAGGTGAACTCCTGGGTGACGAGGAGGTAGCGGCCTACATGGCTGAGCACGCCGACGAGATTGCGGCGGAAGAAGACCGCCCGTTCAATCTGATTGGCGGTGCAGACGAGCTGCGTTTGGACGAAACCGTTCCAAGTACACAGACGGCGACTGCGGCCACAGGCGCTGGGGCAGCGGCTGCAGCCAAACAGGCGCTCGCTCCCGGAGAGAAAGAGAAAGTCAGCACCCTCTTAAAGATCTCGCGCCTGAACGTGGGCGGTCGCGTGCAGCTTGCTATGAAGGGGAACAAGGACGAACGATTTCTTCTTATCCGCGACGGTGCCAAGGTAGTCGCCCTGGCGGTGCTGGAATCGCCCAAAGTTACCGACAGCGAAGCCGAGATGTTCGCCAAAATGAAGAACGTGCAGGACGTGGTTCTGCGGGCGATGGCAAGCAAGAAGAAGTTCCTGAAAAACTACTCGATTATCCGCAACCTGGTATTTAACCCCAAATGCCCTATTGATGTTTCGCTCGATCTGATGAAGCACTTGATGATTAGCGATCTTAAAAACATCTCTGGCAACAAGGAAGTTTCAGACACGGTCCGCAAGATGGGTCTCCGAATGTTCGTGCAGAAGAACGACAGTCGCAAACGCGATTAAGCCTTCTCTCCGCAACTCACTCTCTTTGGCAACCACTCTTTAGCGGCGATCTGACGTCTCTGGCGGCTTTTTGTAGAATGTTGGCCGGAGATACTATGCCCGGCATCCAGACCGATCAGATATCAGAGGTTCTAAAGAAAGCCAAAACCATCGCCGTGGTGGGGCTTTCATCCAGTCCGTTGCGCGCCAGCCATGGGGTTGCCGCCTACCTTCAAAGCCACGGCTATCGCATTATTCCGGTGAATCCCGAGGTCAAGGTTGTGCTGGGTGAAAAGTCATACCCCACCTTGCTCGACGTCACCGAGAAGATTGACATCGTGGATATCTTTCGCCGTCCAGAATTTGTACCGGAAATTGTGGACCAGGCGATTCAGCTCAAGGTGCCGGCCATCTGGATGCAAGAGACGGTGGTCCATGAGTCGGCCGCCGCTAAAGCACGCCAGGCCGGCATCTTCGTGGTTATGGATCACTGCATCCTGAAGGAACATCGGGCGCGGTTCAGGTAATGCGCAGTTAATCTGCTTTGATCAGAATTACAGTACGGTCATCTCTCGCGCCAGACGGAGCGGTGAAGGCGCACGCATCTTCCAGGATGGTTTCTACCGACAAATCCGGCATGGAGAGCAGCTGTCCCAGACGCTGGCTGCCGTACTCTTCGCCGCTTTCATTTTCCGACTCGGTGATTCCGTCGCTGTAAAAAACCACACGTGAACCGGCGGGCAATGACACTCTGGTTTCGGCAAAAGTCTCCTGTGCAAAGCCGATGGGCAACCCGCCGTCGCCCTGGACGGTGCGAACACCGCTTGCATCGCCCAGCAAGGGCCAGTGATGGCCTGCGTTCGCGAGTGTCAAACTACGAGTTGCCGGATCGAAAACTGCGCAAAGCATGGTCACAAAACGGCCACTTGGAAAATCCTCCAGCAGAAGCCGGTTCAGGCGGGTCAGCACCTCGCCGGGTCCAGGGGAGGTCTCGGCCAGTGAACGAATCATGCCTCGCGCCGCTGCCATAAGCAGTGCGGCGGCCATGCCCTTTCCCGCTACGTCTGCCAGCACCAGCATCCAGCGGCCGTTACTTAAGGGAATGTAGTCGTACCAGTCACCACCGACCGCGCCTGCGGGAATGCAGCGGCCGGTGATGACAAATCCGGGAACATAAGGCGAGCTTCTTGGGAAAAGGGCTTCTTGTATGTAGCGCGCCTCTTCCGCCTCACGGTTCATGCGCTCATTCGCCAGCCGCTCCTGCCGGAAAAGCTGCGCATTCTGGATCGCACCCGAGATGTGTATGGCGAACGCCTGTAATAAACGCAACTGTTCTGGCGGAAAACCGTCAATTTCCGGGTGAGAGGCCGTGAACACGCCAATCACTCGGTCCTCTACCTTCAGCGGGATTGCGACCTCTGACCGGGTGTTTTGTTCACACCCAACGTAATACGGGTCCTTCTCGACGTCGGGGGCATAATGCATCCGTCCGGTTCCCGCGGCATGTCCAACCATGCCCTCTACTCCGACCTTGAGCCGATGTCCCTTCGTGTGGAGGGTGCAACCGTGGACCGCTGCCAGTACCATCTCATCGGCGCCCTCGCCACGTAGATAAATGTTGGCTTCTAGGCAGCCGAACCAACCTGCAATATCGTCAACGATCCGTGCGATTAGCAAATCAAGATCGAGAATCGAGTTGATTTTCTGTGCGGCTTTCTGCAACGTGAAAAGATTTTGAATATGATTGCGCTGGAATTGCCGTCGCGGCAGGGAACGGATATTAGTTGCGGGGCTGGCGGCCATGACTCTACTCCCTGTGGACTATAGGGCAGAACTGTCGGTTTGGATGTGCTGGCCTAGCTGCCCGATTCCGATTTTTTCGGCTCGGGCGTTGACTTGGAAGATGTTCGCCGGCGTTTAATGTCTTCCAGGCGCTCGCGTATCCGTCGTTCTGTTCCTTCGTCGGTTGGGCGATAGTAAACACGGCTGCGCAGGTTGTCAGGAAGGCATTGCATGTCCGCGACTTTGGACTCCAGGTCGTGGGCATACTGGTACCCTTTGCCATACCCCAGCCCCTTCATCAGACCGGTTGGGGCATTGCGAAGGTGCAGGGGAACGGGCTCGGCGACAGTGCGCTCCACATCCTGCTGCACGGCCCCATAGGCTTCATACAAGGCGTTTGATTTGGGAGCTGCCGCCAGATAAACCACAGCTTGGGCAAGCGCCAGCTTTCCTTCCGGCATTCCGAGAAAATCCACCGCGTCGCGTGCCGCAATGGTGACAGAGAGGGCCTGCGGATCGGCGAGGCCAATGTCTTCGACTGCCATGCGCACCACGCGGCGTGCGATGTAGAGAGGATCTTCGCCCGCTTCCAGCATCCGCCCCAGCCAGTAGAGCGAAGCGTCGGGATCACTATTGCGGACAGATTTGTGAAGCGCCGAAATCAAGTTGTAGTGTTCCTCGCCGGCTTTGTCGTACAGCAAAACGCGCTTTTGCAGCGCATCCTGCACGAATTGGTCACTGATCTCTGCTCCTGGTTTATTGCCCGCTGCCTCCATGGCGAGACCGGCAGCCACCTCGAGCACGTTGTAGGCGCTGCGGGCGTCACCACTTGAGTAGGCTGCGATTTTGGCCAAGCCTTCATCCGAGGCCCGCAGTGCCATTTGGCCGAGCCCCCGTTCTTTGTCGGCCAGCGCGCGCCTGAGCAGTTCGACGATCTGCACTTCGGTTAGAGGATTCAGCACATACACACGAGTGCGAGAAAGCAGCGCCGAGATGATTTCAAATGAGGGGTTCTCGGTGGTAGCGCCGATCAGCCGAATGCTGCCGGATTCCACGTAGGGAAGGAATGCATCCTGCTGGGCCTTGTTGAAGCGATGGATTTCGTCTATGAAAACTATAGTGCGGGTCCCAAACTGTCGCGCCTTTTCCGCATCCGCCATCACCTGTTTGATTTCTTTTATGCCGGAGAGCACCGCCGAGAACTGGATGAACTCCGCCTGGGTCATGCCCGCGATGACTTTGGCGAGCGTCGTTTTACCTACGCCGGGTGGCCCCCAAAAAATAATGGAGCCGGTGTCGTCGCGCTCGATTTGCGTGCGCAGTGGCTTCCCCGGCCCGACCAGGTGCTCCTGACCGACGAATTCATCGAGGGTTCGTGGCCGCATACGGTCGGCGAGCGGGCGCGTGCGGTCGGTGGAGCGCTCTCCTCCGGGGATTGATTGAAACAAGCTCACGCACCCTCTTTTCGGCGCTGTCGGGCAGCCTCGTAAAGCACAATAGATGTAGCGACCGCCGCATTCAGCGATTCAACCTTAGGCGAGTGAGGCACTGCGATCACTTCGTCCACTGCGGAGACGATCTCCCGCGGCAGTCCAGCTCCCTCACCGCCGACAAAAATGGCAATTGGCCCGGCGAACTGCGCTTGGTCTAGCGGCGTACCGCTGTGTGACGACGTAGCCAGCAGGCGAATGCCTCGTTCGCGAAGGGCCGCGACTGTCGCTGGGGACGCTACCCGCGCCACAGGCAAACGAAAGATAGATCCCGCTGATGCCCGAATTGCCTTCGAGTTATAGGGGCTGACCGTGTTCTCGCTTAACAGCGCTCCAGTCGCGCTAAACGCCTCAGCGGACCGCAGAATTGTGCCCAGATTTCCGGGATCCTGAAGCCCGGCGACCACCAAAACCAGCGGAGGTGTTCTTGGCGGCTTGCCAGGGCTCGACCCAAGCACATCGTCCATCTCAAAGGTCTTCATCCGGACCAGCGCGGCCACGCCTTGCGGAGTCTCGCTGGCAACCACTCCGGCGAATAGCTTATCGGGAACCAGGAGTGTTTCTACCTGTGCGCCCATCTGGGGCAGCAGACGCTCGGCTCGGTTGGCCGCAGACTCGCTGAAGAACACCGCCTGAAAGCGCAGCCCGCTGCGGACCGCCTCTTCCACCACCCGCACACCCTCGATGGCGCAGTAGCCTTCCGCAGTGAGTTCTCCGCGGTCAAAGGCACGGCGCAATTCCTTGAGGAGTGGGTTGTGGCGCCCGGTAATTCGCCGCAGCCGCTCGCGATCGGAACTGATCATAAAGGCGCTCGGCCTGGGAGATTGAATCCAGGCTCGAAATCAGCATGATACGCTTTTGGCCGTGAGTGGCTTGCGGAGCGCGGGATGTTATGCTAGCGTTCGCGGTTTTAACCTAACATCGGGAAACAGCCAGAGTGCACGCAGAAATTATCAAAATTAGCAGTGAGAAGCCCGAGCCCTCGTTGGTGAGCTATGCGGCGCAGCAAATCCGTTCCGGCCTGGTGCTGGGCATGCCCACCGACACCTTCTACGGCTTGGCCGCCGATCCCTTCAACCTGCGCGCCGTAGACCGGGTCTATGACATTAAGACACGCTCGCGGCACAAACCACTATCACTGCTCATCGAGAGTGTTGAGCAGGCGGAAGAGTTAGCGCGACCGCTCCCGCCGGAATTTTACGCGCTTGCCCGCCGCTTCTGGCCCGGTCCTCTTACCATCATTGTGCGCGCGGCCTCGAAGCTTCCCCTGAAAGTGACCGCCAATACCGGCAATGTCGCCCTGCGCGTTCCTTCGGCAAAGATTCCGCTGGCGGTCATCAAGTCGGCGGGCATTCCGATCACCGCTACATCCGCGAATCTCAGCGGGGCCAGCGAATGCACCACTGCGGAAGAGGTCCGCGATCAGCTCCAGGGACGCATTTCCGTAATTGTCGATGGGGGCACATCGCCGCGCGATATTCCTTCCACGATCGTTGATCTCACTGACCAGGAAGCCCGTTGGACAGTGATGCGCGAGGGCGCCATCGCCGGCCAGGAGATCTCTGAGTTTTTTGCCGAAGGATGATGGATTCTTCGCCTAGCCGTGGCCAACGCCGACACGTTGCTCTGGGAATACTGGCGGTGGTTGCGGCAACGCTGCTGGGTTGGTTCTCCGCCACCTGCTGGCGGATCATTGAACAGGCAGGGCATGACGAAGTCCGGCCTGCGTCTGCCATCGTCGTATTCGGCGCGGCGGAATATTCCGGTCGACCATCTCCTGTATTTCGCGCCCGTCTGGAACACGCCTACCAGCTTTATCAGCAAGGCGTAGCCCCGGTGGTGATTACCACCGGCGGCTCAGGTTATGACCCCACCTATAGCGAAGGAGGAGTGGGACGCGATTACTTGATCGCGCGCGGCGTTCCTGAGCACAATCTGATCGCTGAAACCCAAAGCTCGGATACTGCCGAGTCCGCCCACCGGGTGGGAGTTATCATGCGGACCAATGGAATGCAAAGCTGCCTGGCGGTGAGTGATGCCTATCATGTTTTTCGAGTAAAGAAGATGCTGGAGAGCGAAGGAGTGACGGTTTATGCCGCGCCTCGCCCTGATTCAGGTTTGCGGTCCGCCTGGCAGCGAGCCACGTCGGTTACGCGCGAGGCTATCAGCTTTATGCTTTGGAAATTACACCTGACATAGCCCGCTGCTCTTGTTTGTGGTAACGGCGGATATTCGGTAGAGGAACTACTTCAGAAGCGCTACGACCCGCGCTGGTGCGCCACGACCACCCTTAAGCTTGGTTGGAATTACCTCGACCCACGCTCCGGTCGGAGGCACTTTGTGCAAATTGGCGACATTTTCGATTTGGTAGACGCTCCGTCTTAGAGTGAACTGCCCGACGGAGTCCACCTCCTGCGCGACGCCAATATTTTGACTGTCAATCCCAAGCCCAAAAATATTTCGGCCTTCAGCAAGGAAGCGTGCCGCTTCACTCGAATATCCGGGGCAGAGTGTTGCTTCAGCTTTATTGAAGGAACAAACACTGGCATCCGAAGCGGTCCGGGCCAGAACGATTGCGCCCTGCGGAATCTGACCATGGGTCTGCTCCCAATCCGCAATATCATTAACCCCGATTTGATAATCGGAATTACTGCGAACTCGCCTGCTGACGTCAATTACCACCAGTGGCCCGAGCAGTCGCTCGGGAGGAATTTGATCAACCGCCCAAAGATCCTTCGCGTAGCCGGCTGGAGCGTCAATATGAGTGGCCCCATGTTGCGCCAGTTGGGCATTAGCACCAGTACGCCGAGTAAGATCCACAACCCCGGTAAACCCTCCGGGCTGAGTCGGCTGGGGACGGCGCTGCGCGAACAGCAACAAGGCAATCGCGAACGCGTATGCCACAACAAACGTCTTCCACTTCATAGCGGGCAACTGCATAGATTCACAAACCTGCTTCTTATAAGATGCCGTGGACTAATTTAAGTTTGATTCATTTTGCGTGCCGCAGGGGATAACCGACAAGGAACAATTGGACATGGCCAGACGAACAGGTACCATCATGCCCAAAATCAATTTCGTGCCGATTTGAAATTAACGGTTACTTCACAAAGCGCACGAAAAGAATCGCAAGCAAAGCGGCTGTGAGCGTGCTAAGAAAATTTACTGTGTCATTGCCGATACGGTTCCGACGTTCCAGCCAGGCGCCCAGGTAGCTGTCCGCAAACATCCCAAGCACGGCCGCAAAGGTAGCGAATAGAATCCCGCGGTAGTTGATTACACCCGTGACTGCGCAGACCAAGGCTACCAGTGAAGCTGCAAAAGTTCCCGCCAGCGTCCCAGCTAAACTGACGCCCCCATCGGTGCCCACCGGCACCGGGTCCCAAGTGGTAATCAAATAAGCGTGTTCCGTACTGGCCTGGCCAAGCTCACTCGAAACCGTGTCGGCAGCGGCCTCGGCTAGCGCAGCGACGGTTGCGAGGAGGAGAACACTACGCCAATTATTGAAGCTGGAAGCTAAACCACAGAGCGCTGCGACAAACAGATTGGCGAAGATCTGGGACGCGGTACGGCCGCTGCGCTTTTCTGCTGTACCCAGAAGCTGCTTTCGAGAATATCCGATACGGGTGGCTACCCACGCCAAAACGAAAACGGTCACAACCCCTGCGAATGCGCCGGGCCCGACAGTAATGTAAAGAACAAAACTTAGAAGGGCGCCCCCGAGCGCGCCTGAAACATCCACCGCGCGCAGCAGGCGAGCCAAGATAGTAAACGCCAGAACAAGAACCGCCGCCGGCCAGATTCGGTGCAAGAACTCCGGCTTCGAAATCCCGGCCCAACTTACGGTGACAACCAACAAGTCTAGTGAAATCAGCGACATAGAAGGAGCGTATGAAGCTCGCGGGCTAATCACCGCACTTGCAATTGCGGCATTAACACGACGCTGCGCATCGTATCAGAGAGTCAGGCGGGGTTAGACAGCAGTAACTTTGCACTGTAAATAGGGCGGTGTAAACTGCAGACCCGCACCCAAGCTCTGGGCGAAAAAGAGGAACAAGAAAAATGGCTGCTTCCGTGTGGTCGGGATACCTGACGTTTGGTCTCATATCCATGCCGGTACGACTCTTTTCTGGAGCGCGCAGCTCCAGCGTCTCCTTTAACATGCTTCATCGCGATGACAAAGTGCGGGTGAAGCAACAGCTCATTTGTCCCGCCGAAAACAAAGTGGTGGAACGCAACGAGATCGTGAAGGGATATGAATATCGCAAGGGCGAATATGTGGTGATCGAACCCGAAGAGATCAAGAAGATCGAGCCCAAAACCGCGAAGGCGATGGAAATCCTCGAATTCGTAAAAGATGAAGAAGTGGATCCCATTTACTTTGAGACCTCTTATTATCTAGTTCCCGAAGAGGCCGGGCGACGTCCATACGCGCTGCTCAGTAAAGCGCTGGAAGAGACCAAATACGTCGCCGTTGCCAAGCTCACCATGCACAACCGCGAATACACGGTGCTGCTTCGGCCTCACAAGGGCGGGATGCTGCTTTACACCATGTATTACTACGACGAGGTCCGCCAGGTGGAGAACTTTGGCCGTCCGGATGTGGAACTGAAAGAAGCGGAACTCAAGGTAGCGCACCAGTTGATCGAAGCGCTTGCTGATGAGTTTGACCCCAAGAAATATCACGATACCTTCCAAGAAAATCTGAAGAAGCTGATACAGGCCAAGCTGGAGGGTGGCGAGGTCGCGGAGGTAGAAAAACCACGCAAGCTGGCGCCTGTGGTTGACCTGATGTCTGCCCTCAAGGAAAGCCTGGCCCAGATGGAAGGCAAGAAGAAACCGGCGGCTCGGGTTGCCGAAGCGCAGCGGGCCTCAGAGGTGGAAGTGGCCCGGCCGCGGAAGTCCTCAAAGCGGCGCGTATCTTAACTCACCCTTGATTCGCGTGTTCTCCAGGATGAGAGTAGATGGGAACGTTGTTTTGGTAACCCGCCTGAAAGTGTTCTCATGCCTGAATACGTGCAAGGTTCACGTTTGAGCTGGGGCCTCTTCCGATCAGAAAACTCACGCACCAGCGGGCCAAGAAACGCAAACAACAGACACTCTGCACGGCCATCACTTCCCCGTGGCCTTCGCAATTGAGAGGCAGAGATTCCGGCCTCCTGCGGGGCACTCGGAGCGGGCATTATTCGCAATCTTTGCCAGACTATCTCCAGGCGCGCTTTCGTCGACATGCTTCAACACGAAGCTCCTAAAACCTCTGTTTCGATTCGTGAGCACCAGCAGCCGGTTAAAACTCTTCCAATCGTCCGCGAGTAACTTCGTGACTGAGTCGCTGTATCCCTCCGCAATCGCGCCATCATCGCAGTGCGAGAATCGCTTGTATGCGCGATAAACCTGATCCCAGTCCTTGAGCGAATCCGCTTCCTTTTCGGCCTGTGTTGCCTCTGCTTGGGTGCATTTTTTGATCGCTGCATGGTCTGCGAAAGCACTGGTCATGAAGAACAGAATGAGAACAAGCGAGATTAGGCGCATTCGAATTCTCTCCCACAGGCTCCGACCTGAGAGCCTTAATTATTTATTGAATAGTGATTTCGGTCATTGGATCGTGCGACTGCCAATCCGTGATTGTTTTCATGCAATCGTCCGTCGTTCGGACGCAACCCAACGTCGGGTGATTGGGACCGCCGCTGTTCTCCCTCCCTGAGTGAACGCCCATACCGGTCCGCCCGGGCACATCGAACACGTCGACTCCGTAAGACCCATATGGCCCGTTAGGATCAGGTGGGTGATTGGTGTGACTCTGGAAGGGATAATTCCCATTCGGCCAGGGACCGTTGCTGCTTCGAGTCGTGTTGTTCGCCGCAGTGCAAATGGTGACGACGTTACCATCTTTGTCGAGCAGGGTCAGCGATCCGTTCGCACGGTTGAAAATCATCGAGGACAACCCAAACGGATCGATCAGTAGCCCCGGGTTATTCTGCACGTACCTGTAAAAGTCGATTCCTGCATCGAACCCAATCGGGTCTTCGGAAATGAACCGGCCAATGCTCGGATCAAAATACCGGAGCCGGTAAAATCGAAGTCCCGTCTCTGCATCGAACTCGCGTCCGGTGTACTGGAATGGATTGGCAATGGTGCTGGTGGAAGCGGTCATCTTGCCGAACGAGTCATAGGTGTACGTGTTCGACAACGTGCCTGACGCATCGCTGAGAGAAGTTACGGAACCGAGGCCATCCTGCTCATAATAGTTAGCGGTTGACGAACGTAGCTCGGACAGAACTTCGTCTATCCAAGACCCCTGGTTATACCGCGCAAGCACGGTTCCGCTATTGTCGACCTCCTCCAAGAGTTTGGGACCATCATAGAGGTAATTCGTGGTCCCGCCCGCACTGCTCTTCTGGATGCGGCGACCTAAGGGATCATATTTGAAAGTCACTGTGCCGCCCGTGCCCGGCAGTGTGACCGACGTCAGCCGGTTCTCGAAGTCCCACGCGTAGCTAGTCGTTGCCGAAGACGCCACCTTGCTCAATGTGTTGCCGTTATTGTCGTAGGTGTAGGTGGCATTTGGGGTCGAGGTCAGCTGGTTGGAGCTGTTGTAGGAGTATGGCGAAAGATTTAGCGAGCTCAGCCGGTTGCCGACCGTGTCGTAGGTGTAGCTCTCCGTCGTCTGCCCGCCTTGCATCACCGTCAGCAATTGGTAAATGTTGTCGTAGCCATAATTCGAAGTCACGCCACCGATGGCATTGGTCTTTGAGGTGCGGTTGCCCGCGTTGTCGTACGTATAGCTGCTTCCATCGAGGGTGCTCGAGCCCGCCTGGTGCAGGACCGAGAGCAGCCGCGAGAGTGAATCGTAGGTGTAGTTCGTGTTCACTCCATTTGGGCGAGTGAGTTGAGTGCGGCGGCTCAGATTGTCGTAGCTGAAGCCGAAGCTTTGGGATTGGAAATTGGTGAGATTGGTCAGCCGGTTCAAGGTATCGTAGCTGTAGGTGGTCTGTCCGTTTTCGGGGTCGGTTAATGATATCCGGTTGGAAGCGGCATCATACGAGTCGGCAGTCGTGAAGGAACGCATTACCGGGCGTGCAGGGTTGGGACCCGATTTACTGTTAGGGCGAAATAGTAGGTTTTGCGCGAATCAGTGCAACCGTGGTTACGAGGGCCCGATCAGGCCAATAATTCCAACAAACGCCCAAGCTAACGCGCGCCATCCTTGAAGCGGACCCGCTGCGCCTATTGTGATTACCTCAACGTAGCCGCCACCTCCCAGAAGCGCAATCACAATAAAAAAAATCAAAGCCAGTGCCCGTACTCTCATACCCAACACCTCACTAATACACGCCAGACGGTCCCGCAGGATTAATTCCCTTAAGTCCATTTGGCTTGGGTTTTGTGCAATGCCTCCTGACAGTTCACTTTCACGTCTCCCATCCAGATAGCAAATCCCAAGAAGTTGTCTGGGCTAGAGCGCTACCTGATTCGAGCGCTGTCGGAGATTGCTCTTACGGGCGGCAAACGCCAGCCGTAGAGTTACTTGGAATCTTCCGCTTATTCAATGGGCTTGACGTAGCGTTCAGATACGATTTCTACGCGCCGACAGTCTCTCATGGAAACTGTGAGCTTTGGTTCACCTTCGTTCGCCTGAACATTTAGTACATAAACGAAGTCTGTTTCGAAACGAACGTTCGCCGGGAGGACCTTTGGGTCAAATCTCCAACTCTTGACAGTGCTTACCGCTGCGTCGCGCAAAAGCGGATTCCCAGAAACAACCCCCGCTTCAGTCACCTTCCCCCTGCCGTTTAGGATAAACCATAGCTTTACGATACCTGCAACACGAGCTGCGCGGGCTCGCTCCGGATACGTGGGCAACACAGAACCAATCGGCTTCGGAAAGGATTGGTCCAAAGCTGAGACCGCCATTGTTACTACCATGAACATCAAACCCGTGGCTATTCCTGATCTAAGAATGTTCAAACTGGTTTCCCTTCTTGGCATCAGTGTCGACGCCGCTCGCGATCTAAAGTTCGGCTCATTGGCAGTTGCGACCACGGTTCGCGTCACTGGGTCGCTGGCGTCAAACCAGGCAGATCCTTCCGATACAGCCACACATCCACGAGGGCGATGACGAAGACCGGCAACAGATAAAGCACGAGTCCCGCCGTGATGTGTTCAGAGGGCACTAGACCCTTGTCCTTCCAGATGCCCCAAACGCCTGCTCCGAAAGCAACGAGGTAGTAAGCACAGTTGACGACTGCGCCTGCTTTCGACCATGTCGTTAGGTTGAGGGGATCATTGTTAGCGTAAGACCTGGCGAGCACATTTCCATTCTGATCGACCTCTTCCAGGAGACTCATCCCGTCATAGAGGTAATCGGTGGGGAAGGCAGCCCAGCGGACGATCCCGAGTACCCGATTCCCTACCGATTTCCATTCTACAAAGTGATCCGGAAGAGCTTGTAAACATGGAAGGGGGCGTGTTCCGGAACGCGGCGGTTTGTCATTTCTCGGAACTGCATTGCATCATCAAGACTCTCCAGAAGGCCGTGCTTATTTAGTCTGCCGCCCCATGCGGAACGGAGCCGAGGTAATTCCGCCGGGCTGTACCCACAGTTGGATAACCCGCTGATCGGAGTTGCCGTTGCCACATCGAATCCAAGCGCGACTGCTCCGGGGGGGATCGCATCGGCCTCGACACCGAGCAAGGGTTCCATCCCCTTGCGTTTGCGGTAGATCACCTGCGCAGCGATTCCCACGCCAAGCTTTGCTCCTGGCAATCGCACCAAAGATTTCACATCGCGAATCATTCCGAAGTCGTTTTCCAGGGCCGAGGTGTCCTGGTTCACGAATCGCGGGTTAGAGATGCGGCGTGCCTTTGCATCGAAGTAGTGAGACTGGAGGAACGAGGGCCACACTGTGCGGTCCACAGACAGAGGCCAGTCAAGATCCTTACGGAGCAAGTACGAGTTTCGGTGTTCTCTGGACCACACCTCCTTGGCATAGTCCTCCGCACGCAATCGAAGATCGAATCCCAGAGATAGAGTTTCCATCATTAGAGTTTATGAGTCTACACATTCCAGTGAGAAGGACCTCCGCGTTTTCTATGGCGTCACTGGCGGAACTCCCGGAGGAATATCGCCCTGTCCGTTCGCGATTTCTTTCCAGAGACACCCGCAGTCAGGAGCAGGTCGTTGTTGCATCTGCTCGATGTCCCAGTGAGTTCCCGGCCAGGGTTTATGCGGCCTGCTAGGCGGTACTTGATCCAAGCGGTAGCGCAAGCTCCCAACTGGAGGGACGCATGGCTGGCAATCCCTCTGACACTTCGCGCGGTTAGGATTGTGGACTTGCTGCATGTTGCCGGAGCTCAAAAAGTCGTTCCACCACCCGTACGCTTGACCCAGACCATAGAGTTGATAGGCGTCGTAAATGACCAGTCCAGCGTCTAAGCAAGCCAACCATGTAACCGGGCTTTCATAACACCACGCCCATGGCACAGGAACAGGTTCCAGTCCCGGAATCGGTACGGGCACTGCACTTGTCCCGGTCGGATCGATTGCATTGGTTGGAGAGTTGTTTGCGTACGGATAGAAGTTCGGGCCAGCTCCAAACCTCATTGGGTCTTCACTGAGGAAACGCCCGGCGCTCTCGTCATAATAACGGGCGCGGTAGTAATACAAACCCGTTTCCTGATCGAACTCACGCCCAGTGTATTGGAAAGGATTTGCGAGCGTGCCACTTGAAGCAGTCAACTTGCCGAACGAGTCATACGTGTAAGTGCCAGCCATTACTCCGGCGGAGTTGCTGAGCGCAGAGACTGAGCCAATTCCGTCCTGCTCGTAGTAACTTGTCGCACCAGAGCGAAGCTGCGCTAGCGGCTGATCGATGTTCAGTCCTTGCGAATAGCGGGCCACTGCGGCGCCCGACCCCAGGTGATATGGCCCAATGGCCTTTTGGCCTCGGCCGCCGTTGGCGTTTTCGTCCAGCTTGTCACGCCGTGGCACAACAATCACCGGGGCACCGTTTACCTGGAATACGACGGAAATGCCCAAACGCTTGTACCGAGCAATCGTCTCGGATGCGTCACCGATAAGCAGTGCACCCATTTCTCAAGTTCTACTGATTTGGGTGATCCATTTTGGCCGCCACATCCGTAACTCGCCTGTCGCTGGAACAGGGAGTTACCGCGCGCTCGCCGCGCGGTACTGCGCAGCAACCCTCCCAGGGGTGACGTGTCACCACCCCACACCCGACGCCGCAGGCAGCGCAGGTTTTGAACTGGTCTTTAGCAGTTCACTTCCGGCGGCTAGGACGGCTTCGGGGACACCCTTAAGCTGACCTCAGCATGGCTGAGCTGGGCATGACCACCCAGAACGGAATCGCATACACAAGCAAGCCAACTGCCAGGGCAAGGACTCCCAAGTGTGCAAAACTGAAGCCCGCTCCCCAGAACGCCCAAACGAAGAGAAGCAAGCAGACCACGCCATAGGCAACGGCAAGTCGGACACGGGTCTTGGCCACCAATCCCACGATTACACCCATGATCGCGAAGAGGATGAGGTTCGCACCAATCGCGACAGCAAGGGCAGCCGGTGCTCCGACGTTAGTCTCGATAACCCCCATCGGTTGAGCAGGCCAGAGCAAGAACACAAGATCACTAATGAACCCTTCCATGCGGGATGGATGCCGCACAACGTTCCAGACTAGCGGCCCGAGAAGACCGGCTCCAGCAAACACGAGAAGTGATTTCAGGATTCTGCTCATTCGCTCATACCTCCTACTTTGGCAATCCATCGAAGAACGGCCAAGGTCGTGGGCCGTTGTAATCACCGGCAGGTTCGCCATACTCCCGCAAGCACTCGCGTACAAAGCTCGTGCACTGGCGACTCGTGACTTTGTAGTTTCCGGGATTGTTGACCCGCCGAAGCCGACATTGAAACATGCACTGGTCTTTATCCTTCGGTGCCGGAATCGTTTTGCACTGTGGCTTTTTCTGCTCGTCGGGCTTGACCTTGCCAGGGCTGTCGATTGGATTGCCAGTGGGATAAAAGCCCTGTGTGCCTTGCTCTCCTTCCTGAGGGAGGCCGAAACCCACGTGACCAAAGCCCGCCGCCGCGTCCGAGTAGTAACAGACCTTAGTGTCGAGACCTAACGGATCAGCTTCTGACACTGGGTTCCCATCGGCATAGCGACAGAAGTTGACCCCACCACCAAACATTATCGGATCCTCGCTGAGGAACCTGCCGACGTTCTGGTCGTAGTACCGGAAGCGGTAGTTGTAGATTCCGGTCTCAGGATCGAACTCGCGCCCAGTGAACTGGAATGGGTTGGTGAGTGTACCCGTGGAACCGATCAGCTTGCCAAACGAGTCGTAGGTGTAGGTGTTCGCCAGCGCCCCAGCCGAGTTGCTCAGGGAAGTGACACTGCCAAGAAAATCTACCTGATAGTAGCTTGTGGTTGAGCCGCGCAGCTCCGATATCGGCTCATCAATGCTGGGGCCTTGGTTGTACCTGGCCAGCACGTTCCCCGAGGCGTCCAGCTCCTCCAGAAGATTTCTCCCGTCATAGAGGTAATTTGTGGTTCCATTCGAACTGCTCTTCTGGATGCGCCTTCCCATTGGGTCATATTTGAAGCTCACCGTGCCGCCCGTTCCCGGCAAGGTGACTGATGTCAGCCGGTTCTCGAAGTCCCAGACATAGCTGGTGGTGGCCGAGGAAGCCACTTTGGTCAGTGTGTTGCCATTGTTGTCATAGGTATAGCTAGCACTCGGAGTCGAACTCAGCTGGTTAGAGCTGTTGTAGGCGTACGGAGATGCGCTCATTGTGCTTAACCGGTTTCCAGTCGCGTCGTATGTGTAACTCTCGGCGGTCTGTCCGCCCTGCATCACGCTCAGTAGCTGATAAATGTTGTCGTATCCGTAATTTGAGGTCACACTGGTCGCGACGTCGGTTTTTGAGGTACGGTTGCCGGCGTTGTCGTAGGTGTAGCTGGCGCCATCGAGTGTGGTCGAACCCACCTGATGCAACACCGACAGCAACCGTGACAAAGAATCGTAAGCGTAATTAGTGTTGACCCCGTTGGGGCGGGTGAGCTGGGTACGTCTGCTCAGATTGTCGTAGCTGAAGCCGAAGCTCTGCGATTGGAAATTGGTTAGATTGGTCAGACGGTTTACAGTGTCGTAGCTATAGGTGTTCTGGCCGTTCTCGGGATCGGTAAATGACACCCGGTTCGACGCGGCGTCGTACGAGTAGCTGTTGGTAAATGTTCGAGCGGTCAGAAACGAATAGCTGGTTGTGGTTCCAGTCAGCCGTCCCATGTGGTCATAGGAGAACTGATACGTGCCAGTCGAATCTGAGACCTGGGTTAGCCGACCATCGAGGTCATACGTGTAGTTGACAGTCGCGCTGCCGGGATAAGTTTTGGTAGTGAGCCGGTTAAGGGCGTCATAAGCATAGCTGATAGTGTTTCCCTTGCGGTCAGTTTTGCTCAGCAGGTTGCCCACGGCGTCGTACGTGTAGGTTTCGATGAGAGTAGATGGGAACGTCGTTTTGGTAACCCGCCTGAAAGTATCGTAGTTGAAACTCGTCTGCCTGCCCAAGGCATCCGTAATGCTGCTAAGGTTACCTTCGGTATCGTATGCATAGCCGGTGGAATGCTGGCTGGCATCCGTTACTTGAGTGAGGCGGTCGGCGTCATCATACGTGTATTGGGTCACCTTGCTATTGCCATCGGTAGCAGAGGTCCGGCGGCCGCGCGAGTCGTACGAGACCTGTTTCATCTGTGGAAATCATTCCGGATTTTAGAACAAGAATGGTTATTATGTTCTGATTGTCGAACATTGTCAGGTTTATCCCGGCTGGACTCGCCATGCTTGAACATCCTGTGCACTGATGATAATCAGACTCAACTTCGCATTCTGAATGACCTGCTTGTGTGTGAGGGCTTGCAGGTGCTCCTCGAGGGAATTGGCGCGAAATCGTGCTTCCCGCTAGAATGAACTGATTCCCAGTGACTCTGAATCAAGGCGGGTTCTCTCAGCAGTGCATACAGGATTCTTAGAGAAGTTTGGGCTGGCGGCAGTTCTCGCGTCAGCCGTGATTGCCACAAGCTGCGGCGATACTTTCCGCCCCGTAGCCGCTCCCATAACCGCGCCCTCAGGGGACCCTAGTCTCACTCATTCCATGTTTGTAGTGAGCGCCAATGCTCCCGCCGCCGCGGGCAGTGTTTCCCAGGTGGATGTCTCCGGAGACAGCAATGTAGGCGCCATACGTGCCAGTGTGGGCCCGGTTCATGCGGGATTTTCGCCCCCCGGGCAGTCGCAGGTCTTTGTCGCCAATCGCGACGACGACACGGTCACCAGTTACTTTCCTTCGGTTGGCAGCATTCCGCCAACCACGATCAAGCTGTCTCCCGGCGTACATCACGCCCCCGTATATGTGGCTAGCACAAATAGCTCCAAGATGTTTGTAGCTGAGGCTGCGACGAACTCGATTGGCATGATTTCATCCGGCGTGCATACCCTGCTCTCGGAGATTGCAGTGGGAACCACGCCCGTGGCTTTGGTAGGGACAGCAGATGGCAAGAAGATCTATTCCATCAACCAGGCCAGCAATGATCTCTCTGCCATTGACGTTGCGAGTGGCACGGTCCTCACAACATTCGCTGTGGGTACGTCGCCGGTCTGGGGACAGCTCAGCCCGGACGGGTTGGCGGTTTATATATTGAACCAGGGTTCAAACGACATTTCCGTCGTTGATACGACGACTGACACGGTGATCGCGACCGTTCCAGTTGGCGCTTCGCCCAATTACATGTTCTTGAACTCGAAGACGAACCGGCTCTTCGTTTCCAATACCGGCGACAATACGATCAGCGTGCTCGACGTCTCTAAAACCATACCCACGAACTTGCCGCCGATCGCCATCCCCACAGCGGGTCTCACAGCAGTCACCGCACTTGGAAATGGAAGCCGGGCCTATGCCGTGAGCTTCCAGGGAATTTCAGGAAACAACGTGGTTCTTGCCCTGACCGTAATCAATGCCTTCAGCAACACCGTGTCCAAGACGATTGACCTCACGCAGCCGGTTGCCACAAATTGCGGCTCTGATACCAGCATCCTTACCGGAGTGCGCTTCCGGGCGTTCGTCGCGGCCGCGGCCGACAGTACCAAAGTTTACGTCTCCAGCTGCGACGCCGGTACAACTACGATTCTAAAAACGTCCAGCAACTTAAAAGTCGCCGCTATGCCGTCTCCGCGGAGCGCATTTCCACCGCCTGCACCGAAGGCGCAATCCCCTCCGCAGAATCCGGTCTTCATTGTGGCCGGACCGTAATGCCAGATGTTCTGACCCTTGGTGACAAGCGGGTATGCGCGGGCCGCTGCTAATCGCCCGCCGCTATGGCCCGTGCCTTTGGACGGCGGCGGTTATACCGCATGGCAATGTTCATAAAAACATTGCCGCTGCTGGTCTCGAAACACATGACCAACGCCTCGGTATCTTCAGTACTCTTCAGGCCTTCTCCCTGGTGAACTTCCGGAGGGTGAATCTTGAAATGAAAACCCTGGTCATTGAGAGAGCTAATAGCATTCCCGATCACTTGGTTCGCTAGCTCGCAGATAGCCTCTCGGACCGTCTCGTCAGAATCCGGTTTCTCTCCGCCCATCGTCTGACCAGCCATACGCCGGGCAGTCTCAACCTCGGCATCGAAAATAATCCGTCCTTCAATGTCGCCAGTGACGGTAACTATGGCGGCAATCCCCTTACTGCGGTAGGCCTCCTGGTCCATGCTGAAATTGCCCAGGCGAGTGCTGCGGCACTCGAGAGTGGAGGCGAGCACCGCATCGGCGGCGTTGATGAACGGCTGTATGAGCTCCATCCTCATGGCCTAGGCTCCTCCCGTCGCGGCACTGGCAACCACACATTCTTCTCCCATTACGTACTTAATTACCTCGTAGAGGACTTCGGGCTTGACCGGCTTTTGCACAAAGTGACGGGCGCCGCGCTGCAGGGCAGCCACGATATTTTCCTGGTAACCGACAGACGACACCATCACGATTCTCGCCTCCGGGTGCTGCCGTACGATCCGCTCGGCGGCTTCGATGCCCTCCATCAACGGCATGGTGATGTCCATAAGCACGATGTCTGGGGTGAGCCGCTCGTATTCAGCGATGGCGGCACAGCCATCGCCGGCTTCGCCCGCGATCTTGCCACCGAATGACTCGATCATGCGAGACAGGTTCTTGCGGGCAAAGACTGAATCATCCACCACCAAGTAACGGATCGCTTCGCCGTTCTTGCGGTGCACTGCCGCGAATTGCTCCATGACTAATCTCCCTCACTTACCAGACAAGTTCTTGCCATGCCGCTCACTAAAAGTCGGCACTGGCGTGCGCTGCTTTGCTTCCATCTCCTGACATGCACTGCGCCTGCAAAGTGTTGGCCAGAGCGTCCAGGGGAACCACTCGGATAGCGTGTCCGCGTTCGATAGCGGCGCGGGGCATGCCATACACGGTGCAAGAATCGGGACTCTGGGCAATGGTCATTCCCCCGGCGTCCTTAACCGCTTTCATGGCGTCGGCGCCGTCGTCTCCCATGCCTGTCATGAGCACGGCCACAGCCTTGGCCCCGAATTCCTCCGCCACCGAGCGGAACAGCACGTCCACTGACGGGCGATGCCCGTTCACCCGCGGATCATCCGATAGCACCACCACGTCTCCCAAGGGGGTCCGCCGTGCTCTCATGTGGCGGTTACCGGGACATACCAGGACCCGGCCTGCGCCAAGCAGATCGCCTGACTGGGCCTCTTTCACCTCAAGCGCCGAGCACTCATCCAGTCGCCGGGCGAACATTTCTGTAAAGCCTTCGGGCATGTGCTGCACCAGCAGGATGACCCCTGGAAAATCCGCTGGCAATTGCGAGAGCAGATACTGGATAGCGTTTGGCCCCCCCGTTGAAATTCCAACTGCGATCACCTTTGCCGGTGAATCCCTTTTGCGGGAGCGCAGCTTCTCTCCCTTTGGCGGCCCAACCGGCGGCATGACCGGTAGCTTGGGTGCGCCGCTGGCGGCTGCCACTTTGATCTTGTTGATCAATTCACGCGCCACTTCCTGCATATGCGCCGACGCGTCCCTCGGCTTGGCGACAAAATCGAAAGCCCCCAGCGCCAGCGCCTTGAATGTGGCCGAGGCTCCTTGAGTGGTATGGGAACTCACAACAATGACCGGCAACTTGTGCTTGCGGGTGATCTCACCCAGCGCCTGCATGCCACCCATACCCGGCATTTCCAGGTCGAGTGTAAGGACGTGAGGTTTTAGCTCCTCAATCTTTTTCAGGGCGAAAGCGCCATCCATCGCAGTTCCGACCACCTGAATGGAGGTGTCGGTCTGCAAAATCTGCGGAATCAGCTTGCGCATCAAGGCAGAATCGTCCACCACCAGAACTCTCACTGGTTGGCTCATGACGGGTCCCCCGTCGCGCTCGTGGGCACTGGGGCGCGCTCCGTTAGAACACCCGGCAACGCAGCGCCGGGACTTGGGGGACGTATACGGATGTAACGTTCCACAACTGCCGCCAGGTTCAGGATGAGCACCACGGTGCCATCTCCCAGAATCGAGGCTCCGCTCACCAATTCGGTCGAAACCACCTGCTGATCAAGTGGCTTGATTACGAGTTCTTCCTCACCCACAAGCTCATCCACGATCAGGCCGTATTTCCGTTCTCCCAGCGTCACCACCATCACGAACATTTTGGTCGTGTCCGAAGTGGTGCGCCTACCCAGACGGACCATGGTAAGGACGATCTTGCGGAGCTGAAGAACCTCGTGATTGTCCACGCGATGGATGTCTGCTTCTACAGCGCGTGTGATCTCCACCACCGAATTCAGCGGAATCGCATAGAGTCGTCCACCTACACGAAAGAGGAGAGCTTTGATGATGGCGAGCGTTAAGGGGACCTTGAGCAGAAATCTCGTGCCGGCGCCCGCCTGCGATTCAATGCTGACGGTGCCTTTAAGGCGATGGATCACGTTCTGCACGATATCCATTCCAATGCCGCGTCCGGATATCTCGGTGACCTCCTCGGCAGTGCTGAATCCTGGCCGGAAGATCAACATAGCCACTTCCTGATCGCTGAGCTTCGCTGCCTCCTCAGTCGTCAAAATGCCGCGCTCGATGGCTTTGCGCAGGACTTTCTTGGTGTCAATGCCACGCCCGTCATCGCTGACTTCGATCACCACCTGATTGCCCTGATGGTAGGCATTCAGACGAATGGTTCCTTTAGCCGCTTTGCCAGCCTTTTGGCGTGCTTCCGCGGTCTCCAACCCATGGTCAGCGGCATTGCGCACCAGGTGGGCCAGAGGTTCCGCTATTGCGTCCAGAATACTTTTGTCTAGCTCCGTATCCTGGCCGCTCAGCATTAGCCCGATCTCTTTACCACACTGTTTCCCTAGGTCGCGCACGATACGTGGGAAGCGCCGGAAGAGCTGCTCCACCGGCACCATACGTACCTGCATCGCGGAACGCTGCAGGTCATTGAGCACCCTGGTCTGGTAAGCCATGACATCGGCAAACTTGTTGCGAAGAACGTCATCCGGAAAACGTCGGCTGAAATCGTTCACCGTCTGCTGCAGCATGGATTTCCCGATGATCAGCTCGCCGATCAAGTTAAGTACGTGATCAATCCGGTCCGCGTCCACGCGGAGACTGTTTTCAAGGGTATGGACTCCTCCAGGGGCTGCCGGCGCCGCCTCTGCGGCAGTCGTGCGCGCTGTGGAATTAGTCTCCTGATGTTTGGCAATGATTTGACGCACCGCAGGCCACGTCTCAACCTTAATTTCGCTCGTCACCGCGGGAATGCGGCAGCGTGCAGCAATCCACTCGGCAGAGTTATCACTGACCAGCGCGGCTTCCACCAAGGTGGCATCTGTAACCAGCGCATCGGGATGGAGCGCCAGAAGTTCTCCGCACTGCTGCAGCACATTTTGCAGAAGCTGACGCGCGGCACTTCGCATTGGGCATTGTGGGTCAATGAAGGCGCTCACCCGAAAGACGTTCTTTCCGGCACGTAGAAAGTGTGCGATAGCCTGCCGTTCACCTTCCGTCCAGGAAGTTACGGGAGGAGGAATGCTTGCAGCTCTAGGGGCTTGTGACTTTGACGGCCGGAGACCACGAATCATCTGTTGCAGCGGTTCAGCCGCCGGCAGCTGCAGCTTGCCTTTGTAAGCCGCGAGCATGGCCTCGAACACGTCGGCAGCGCTCAGCACAAGCTCCGCAACCTGACTGGGTACGGCGCTGGTCACCTCCGGCGCCAGCGCATCTTCCAACTCATGCGCCAATTCACTGAGTTCGCGGAATCCACAGGCCGCCGAGTCACCTTTGATGGTATGGATGGTACGGCGGATGGCTCGTGCCAACTCAGGGTCTTGAGAGTTCTTCTCCAGCTTAAGCGCGTCTTCGTTGAGGGTCTGGAGCAGTTCCTGGGCACTCTCAAAGAACAACTGTCGCAATTCGGCGGCGCGGTCCTCGGAGAAGAAGCTCACCGGGCCACCTCAATGCGCTGGTGCGCGGTGCCATTGGCCTGATGGATCATGCGGAACTTCTCCGTGATCCCAAACAGTGTCTCCGCGTGCCCGATGAACAGATAACCGCCGGGATCCAGACAGCGATAGAATTTTTCTACTGCCCGCTGCTGCTCCGCCTGGTCGAAATAAATCATCACATTACGGCAGAAGATGACATCGTTATGCTGGGGCAAGAACTCGGTCTTGAGATTGTGGAAGTCGAAACGAACCAATTCCTTCACTGCTTTTTTTACGGCGTAGCGATCACCGACCTTGTCGAAGTAACGCAAACGGTAAGCAAAATCCACCGCTTCCATCTGGTTTTCGTTGTAGATTCCCTCCTGGCCTGCTCGCAGCGCGGAATAGCTGATGTCTGAAGCCAACACTTCAAACTTCCATGGCGGCGGCACTAGACTTTTAGCTGAACCAGTGCTGGGTATCAGCGGATTCCGAAGAGCGTAATAACCAATCGCGTCGCACATCAGCATAGCGATGGTGTACGCCTCTTGTCCGGTAGAACAACCCGCACTCCAGACGCGCACGCTGTAATCATGCTGCAGCTGTTTACGCTGCAGTAGCTCCTCCATTACCACCTTGTGAAAGAGTTCAAACTGCGCTTTGTTGCGAAAAAAGCTGGTCTCATTAATGGTGAGGTTCTCGAGCAATGCCGCCAATTCACGCTTGCCGTCGCTGCTGGTGAGCAACCTGTAATAACTGTAAAAGGATGGCGTTTGGCAGGCGCGCATACGGCGCTGGACACGGTCTTGCAAAAAGTGGCTGCGCCGGTCGTCGAAGTGCATGCCGCATTCCTGATAGACCAGCATCTGCAGAATTTTCAGCTCGGCTTCTGTGGGTGGTACTGCATTGACTACTGGGTTTAAAGGGTCGGTGACCTGCTGGGTCATTTCCCGCTCCCGGCCTGAGCCTTTGCCGCTGGGCTCTTTTCGCTCTTAGTCACGGAAGTGGCGTCATTCGACGCCGTCGGTCTTGGCGCAAGTTGCAGTAGTTTATCGAGCGCCAGCAGGATGATGAGCCTGCCTTTCACCTTGCCAACGCCGGTGACACAGTTGAGCCCGCCTTCCTGCAGCAGCGCCGGCGCTGCATCTACTTCCGAGGCCGGTAATTTGATTACCTCGGAAGCGGAATCCACGATCAAGCCCACCAACTTGCCTTTGGCTTCCGTAACTAGAATGCGATGTTTGCGGCCGGGCTGGGCGCTCGGCTCTCCAAAACGCTTGCGCAGGTCAACCACCGAGACGATCTTGCCGCGCAGATTTATTACTCCTTCGATGTAGTCGGGGGAGTCCGGCACTGCCGTGATCTCGGGAACACGCACAATTTCGTGGACCGAGGTGATAGGCACACCATAGGTCTCACGCCCGACCTGGAACCCGATAATGTGCAGCTCCTTTTCCATGGGTCACCAGGTCAGGATTTCGCCGCTACGGCCGCGCGCGCCCGTGTATCAGGCTGGCGGCTACGCTGTTGTGCGCTCTCGAGCACGAACCGGTCCATGGCATCCATGAGCGCTCGCGCCATCTTCGACATCTGCTCAGCCGATGCGGCGAGTTCGGTCGAGCCTGAAGTCGTCTGCTGCACCAGTTCGCGCATGCGCTCCATCGCTTTGACAACCGCCTGTGCGCCCGACGCCTGCTCTTCCACGGAGGAGCTGATCTCGTGGGTGATTTCGTTGAGGCGGGTTGTCGCCTTGGCAATCTGCGAAGATCCGTGCGATTGCTCGTTGGTTGCGGCGCCAATCTCCTGGGAAAATTTGTAAACCTCAGTGACAACGTTGGAAATCTTCTTCAACGCCGTGTTCAGTTCGTTGCCCAAGGTCAGTCCCTCATTCACGATGGTGGTGCTGCGGTCCATATTGTCCACAGCTTTTCTGGCCTCGCGCTGAATGCTCTGAATCAATTCGGAAATTTCTTTGGTGGATTGGGCGGACTTTTCTGCCAGCTTGCGGACTTCGTCGGCGACCACGGCAAAGCCCAGTCCGTGTTCTCCAGCGCGCGCTGCTTCGATGGCAGCGTTGAGCGCGAGGAGATTGGTCTGTTCCGCCAGGTCGTCAATCACCTCAATGATTTTCCCGATGTCGTCGGCGCGCTGGCCGAGTACGTCAATGATGTCGCCTGAAGAGCGAATCGCCAGGTTGATGCGGTTCAGCCCGTCGGTGGCCTTCTCCATGGTCCCGATGCCGTTATGCACTTCCTCCCGCGAGCGATTGGAAATGTCGAGCAACACGCGGGCGGTGTCCGCAACCCGCTGGATCGAGGCCACCATTTCATCAATGGAAGCCGAAGTTTCGCTCACACTGGAAGCCTGTACCTGCGTGTTCTTCACCATGTTCTGCACGTTAATGCTCATCTCGTGCATGGTGCTGGTCACTTCATCAATGGCGGAAGAAGCCTGCAGGCTGATCTTTGCCGATTCATCCGATGCGCCGGCGACCTGATTCGAGCCGCTGGCCACTTGCGAAGCGCCATCGCGTACCGAGCGCACCAGCGTTCTCAGGCCTTCCACCATCCGCGAGAAGGCATTCCCCAACGTATCGTGAGGGGAGCGGGGTTTCACCTGCACCGTGAGGTCGCCACCAGCAATGGCTTCAGACACTCCGGCCATTTCCCGTAGATAGGTGACCATGTTGTTGAAGGCCTGTGCCAGGGCGCCGATTTCATCTTCGCGCTGGATCTCAATCTTGTGGTCAAGCTCTCCCGCGTTTGCGATCTGTCTTGCTACGGAGATCAGATTGGTGAGCGGATCGGTAATAGACTTCGACGTGGTATATGCGATTGCCAGGCCCAAAAGGAGGGCCATGATGGTTCCAATGCTTGCCACCGCCGAGGTTGCGTATGCGGCCGTCTCATCCGAACGCCGCCGCTCATCAACCACCTTTCGATTTTCGCGATCGGCTATATCCAGGGCTTCGGTTGATGCGCGAATCCAGGAAGCGGCGTCCTTCTGCAGGTAGAAAATCTGTAACTCGGCCACCGTAATGTTGCCGGCGTCCACTTCCTTCCGTTTGCCCACCAGCGGCGTGGCGAACTCAGCCAACCAGGCTTGCTCGAGCTGCTGCAGGCGCTCGAGAGCGGCGCGTTGCTGCTCCGAGTTTGCCTTCAGCTTGGCATCACGGATCAAATCCTGCAGACGAACCACGCCTTCATTCATCCTTTCAAACTCATGTGTATCCCCGCTAAGCAGGTAGTTTCCCAGAAAGAGCCGGTTCTGCATCATCTGGAAGCGCACTGCATCGGTGGCTTCCGCCATCGCCAGTGATTGGGCGGCTGCCGACTTGGCGGTGTGCTCCCGCTGGACAGCGACCATGTTCACCAGGAACAGGACCACCACCATCGCAAGCACGGCTCCGAAATTTAGGTAGAGTTTCCTGCCAATGGTCATTTTGTTTCCTCCTGCTTACGGCTGGCCCTCACGATGATCTGTCGGCCTTTGTCCGCGCTGCTACTTGCCACCCTTCTCGGTATCGCTCTGCGGCTGGAATTTCACTTCCACCACTCCTGAGATCTCGCTACTTCCAGGCTCAAATTTCCACTTCCGAACCGCATCCATCGCTGATTGAACTAGCAACGGATGTCCTCCCACGAGTTTCGTGCTTCTCACCCGGCCTTCAGGACCGACGATCACCTGAACTTTCACGGTTCCGCCGATACTCAGCTTCTTGGCCAATTGTGGGTACTCAGGGGCCACCCGGGTCTTAACCTTCCGCGCGGGCGCCTCGCCCTGAGATAGGGCCTGCATTGGCCAGAACGTGGTCACTACAGCGGCTGCGAGCGCACAGATTCCCAGCCATCGCCGTGCCTTGATTTCAGACACAACTCCTCCTAAGGGAATTCGTACCCACAGGTGCACGGCTTTTGCCATCAGAGAAGAAGCAGAAGTACCACAGTAACATCCGCTATCACATTGAAAAGGCTGTGCTTAACCGGTACCAAGCCTCGGGCAATGGCGCTCAGAGAGGACCATCCCGTCTCACCCGGCGCTAACACCGGTCCGGCGCTGTTTCACTGTGAGATTGCCGGACTGGCCTTACTCAGTTCGACACCCCGAATGGCAATTTCCTTGACTCAAATTGAGATTCCAGAGTAGTTTCAGAGTTAACTATAAGTAATTACAGGGCTTGACTGTTTCTGCAGGTGCTGACGACCGAGCATGCAAGCTGGGCATACCACTGCGCCTCAAGGTTCTCCCCCTCGGTTGAACAACTCTTTTCAAAAACTTCTGCTCGAATTCGCCGCCGCCGCAACTCAAGGAATTGACTCTAAATCGCTCATTCAAATGTTCCTTCGCTCTACCAGGGAATTCTTTGGAGTCGACGGGAGTTATTTCTGGAGGGTTCTTGCGAAGGATGAGTTAGTGGGCGTTGCGGCCGAAGGGCATATGGCCGAGGGTTTTCCCGGGACCGCTCTGAAAGCCGACGAGAGTGCGGTGGCAGCTGAATCGGTGCGCCGCCGACGCACCTTGTACGTGAACCAGCCCGATCCGTCGCGCTACCCGCTGGCGGGCCAGTACCAAGCCCAATCCATTATGGCTGCGCCGCTACTGGTCGCCGGCGAGGCGATCGGCACTACTGTCTTCATCCATACCTCCCGGGCCGACTTCTTCGATGAAGATTTTGCCGCAAAAGCGACGATTCTGGCTGGTCATCTGGGCAGTCTTCTGGAAGCGAGCCGCCTGACGAAGTTCTCGCGGGAGCAGCATCGCCGTGCGGAAATCCTGATGCAGTGTGCACAAGTGCTGCAGGCCGTTCCCGATGTTTCTGCCGTCATTCAAACCTTGGCCGAGCGGTTGCGCGCTTTGCTGCATGCCCGCCTGGTATGTGTGTTATTGCGGGAAGGGGGTCGCTTCCGGCTGCGAGCGGCGGCGGCCGAAAATCTCGACTGGGTGGAGAAACTTCGCGCTCATGACGCGCGTGACGACTTCGCCTTTGCCTCCCAGCTGGCCTCCCGCGCTTTGGACGAGGACCAACCGGTATCAATAAAGCTGGACCCTAAAGCGGCGGGGTTCATGGGTTTGATTTCTGCTGGGCAATGGGTCGCGGCCCCCCTACGCACTTCCCAGACCAGCGGCGCTGTGTTGGTCTGCCCCTCCGGCGAGAGCTTTAATGATGAAGAAAGCGCGCTGCTGAGTGCCGTTGCCGGATTCGGAAACCTGACCATCGCCAATGCCGAATTGTTTGCCACCTCCACGGCTCACGCCCAGGAATTACATCAGTTGCTGGAGATTTCGTCCGAGCTTGGCAGCATCAACAATCTTGATCAATTTCTACAGAAGTTCGTCGTGCGCGCGGCCGAGTTTCTAGGCTTTGGACGTTCCTATATTGCCCTGGTAGAAGGTGACGTCTGCGCCGTGCGCTGGGCGGCCGAGAATGGCGTAGCCCGCCCCATGCAGGCCACGTTTCCTATCTCGGTAGCCAGCAGTGTACTGGCCAATAAAGAAGTGTTTTGGACCGATGACATCGGCAAGGTTCCTGAAGCCGATCAGCAGAGCGCCGCCCAATTCAATGTGCGTCAAATTCTAAGCGTGCCCTTGCTCGGCTCAGATGGACAAGCGCTGGGCATGTTCGGAGTGCTCGACCGGATTGATAAGCAGGGCATCTCGCCGGAGGACATACGCCGGGCCCGATCCCTGGCTGCTCAGGTAGCCGTGGCCCTGGAGGCGGCACGTAATCTCCACCTTTCCGAGCAGCATCGCCACCGGGCAGAAGACCTCATGAGCATGGCGCTGGAGCTCAACTCCTTACTCCGGCTGCCTGAGTTCGTGCGGAACTTCACCGCCCGGGCCGCTGCCATGCTGGGAGCGCCTTCGGCAGCCTTGGCATTGTCGCAGCGTGGGCAATTGGAAGTGATGGCCACCCACGGAGCCGGCGCCACCCCGGAAAAAGGCGTGGTTAGGCGCCTCGGTCTGGCGCTCACTGACCTAATTGTTGGCCGGCCTCAGGCCATCTTCTCCGGACAGGCTGCCGAGCTGCTTGGTCACGGAATGGCCACCACTCTGGGCTGGAGTGACCTTACGGTGGCGCGCCTGCACGGAAGTGACGGCGAACTCATTGGTGTGCTGTGCCTCGCGGACCGCCTAAAACCGCTCTCCCAAGCCGACCAACACCTGCTTCAAGCCCTGACCGGACATGCTTCCGTGGCGCTGGAAAACGCACGCCTATTCACGCGGATGGATCAGGCGAATCGCCACTGGATGGAGATATTCGACGCCATCACAGATTACATCGTGGTGCATGACGAGCAATTCAAAGTGCTGCGGGTCAACAGCTCGCTGGCGGAGTTCATAGGAGCCCCGCCTTCAGAGCTGATCGGTATCAATATGCGAGCCCTGCTGGCGATGACCACGGAATCGTCAGCGCTGGCATGCCCCTTCTGTCGCATGGGAATGGAGGCCACGGACGAATACATCCATCCTGTGTTGGACCGTACCTACCTGGTCTCAACCTCTCGAATTCACGGCGCCAACAACGAAGCCCTGCAGACGATCCATGTCCTAAAAGATATAACGGACCGGCGGGAGGCGGAGCGCCGGTATCGCGAACTCTTCGACAATATTCAGGAAGGCCTGTACTTCTCCATTCCTAGCGGCCGGTTTATCGAAGTGAATGACGCTCTGGTTCGCATGCTTGGCTACAACAGCCGTGATGAGCTGTTGCAAATTGATATTCCTACGGAACTGTATTTCAAGGCCCAGGAACGCGATCCCTTTCGCTTCCGATTGGAGCAAACCGGTGAATTGCGCAATTTCGAAGAAACTCTGCGGCGCAAGGACGGTACCCCCATCCATACCTTGCAAAATGCATTCGCCGTGCGGGACAGCCAGGGCAAGGTCGTGCAGTTTCGTGGCCTGATCTTAGACATTACCGAATTGAAGAACTCGCAAGCCGACCTGCAGCGCGAGCGCGATTTCAACGCCAAGATCATCAACAACACCCAAAGCATCATCCTGGTTACCGATACCGCCGGCCAAATCACATATGCCAACCGCCGCTGGTATGAAGGCGGTACTTACAACCCGCAACAAGTCCTGGGCGAACCTCTCACCGAACTGGTAGCGCCATCCCGTCGCGGTGCCCTGACCACCGCTCTGGAAGCCACCTTGGCAGGACAGCAGGTAGATAACCTGGAGTTGCCCATCATGCTCTACGACGGCCGGGTGGGGCAATTCTCCATCAACCTGAGTCCCATGCGCGACGAACAAGGTCAGGTCACCAGCGTCGTGGTCGTGATGACCGACATTACGGATGCCGCCATGCTTCAGGCCAAGTTGATGCATACCGAAAAGATGGCAGCAGTTGGGCAATTGGTGTCCGGAGTTGCGCACGAGGTCAACAATCCGCTCACCGCCATTCTAGGCTTCGCCGACCTGTTAATGGAAAATCCTGAGGTGCCGGACGGGGTGAAGAAGGATTTGCGCGTCATCCTGCAAGAGGCGCAACGCACCAAGCAGATTGTCCAAAACCTATTGAGTTTTGCACGGCAAATGCCGCCTCAGCGCAAGTCGCTTCAAATCAATTCAATTCTGCGACGTACGTTACAGCTCCGCTCCTACGATTTTTCCAGTCATGGCGTAGAGGTGATCGAGCGTCTCCACGGGTCTCTGCCGGAAGTAATTGGCGATTCGCACCAGTTGCAGCAGGTATTTCTGAATATTTTGAATAATGCCTATGATGCAGTGCGTGAAACGGGGCGTCCGGCGCGCATCGAAGTAGAAACTTCATTGGAGAACAAGCACGTCCAGATTACCTTTCGCGATAACGGAAACGGAATTATTTATCCCGAGCGCATCTTCGATCCATTTTTCACCACCAAGGAAGTAGGCAAGGGCACTGGACTTGGGCTGAGTATCTGCTACGGGATCGTGCGTGAACACGGGGGCGAAATATTGTCCCACAACAACAGTGGGCGGGAAGGAGCGACCTTCACTGTGCGGCTGCCAATAACCCCCGGGACAGAGATTGCAGCGGCGCCTGGAGTGATTACAACATGAGCAATGTTTCAGCAAAACCTAGGAAGCTACCGGTACTCGTCATTGAGGACGAGCCCTCGGTCATGGCCTACGTGCAAGCGGCGCTGGAGCGCAGCGGATATCCAGTGGTCACCAGCGGCTCCGGGGTCGAGGCCATACGCCTGTTAGCAAGCACACCTTTTCTGGGAGTGGTTTCAGATATGCGGACTCCGGGCGGTGTGGACGGCGCCGATGTGCACGCCTGGATTTCCGGCCACCGCCCTGAACTTGCTGCACGCGTTGTATTTATCACCGGCGACATAGCCAATGAAGAGACCGCAGCCACGCTGAAAAAGACCGGAGCCCCTTGTATCGAAAAGCCATTCCGAGTTCAACAGCTGATTGCAGTTGTCGAAAAAACGATTGGAAAAGCCCATGACTGAAGACGTTCGGATTCGCCTGCTGATCGTTGATGACGAGCAAAGCATTCGCAAGCTCTGCGTGAAGATCGGGGAATCGCTGGGATTCGCTTGCTTCGAAGCCGAAAATGCCGAGACAGCCCTGTCCCGCCTGGAGACGGATTTTCCTGATCTGATCCTGGTGGACCTGCGCATGGCACAAATGTCGGGTCTCGAATTCCTGGAGACCG
This sequence comes from Terriglobales bacterium, assembly GCA_035651655.1. Lineage (NCBI taxonomy): Bacteria > Pseudomonadati > Acidobacteriota > Terriglobia > Terriglobales > Terriglobales bacterium. The sequence continues at coordinate 111,894 of DASRFG010000002.1, read as the reverse complement.
TGAAGAAGCAGTCTCCGCGCACTGAGGTCGCGATCATCACTGGCTATGGGTCCATTGACAACGCCGTGCAGGCAATGAAGCTTGGCGCCTACGACTACATCACCAAGCCCTTTCGGCTGGAAGAGATGAAGCTCATCCTACAGCGCATGGCGCAAAAAGTGCGGCTGGTTCTGGAGAACCGCTCGTTGCGCGAGCGTGTAAGCACGGCCATGGGAGGAATCGTCGGCGCCTCCAAAGTAATCCAGGACGTGCTGGTGCTGATCGACAGACTTAAAGACACCCGCACCCCGGTATTAATTACTGGCGAAAGCGGCACCGGAAAAGAACTGGTTGCACGCGCGATTCACTTTCGAGGTTCTCTGGCCAAGCAGCCCTTTGTGGCGGTTGACTGCGGCTCACTGGTGCCAACGTTAATCGAGAGCGAACTCTTCGGCTACGAGAAAGGCGCCTTTACCGGGGCGTTGCGCTCCAAGGCGGGCCTATTTCAATCAGCCGATGGAGGCACGATTTTTCTCGACGAGATCGGCGAACTTCCACAAGAAATGCAGGCCAAGTTGTTACGTGTGCTGCAGGAGAAAGAGGTGCGTCCCGTCGGCAGCAATCAGAAGATCAAGGTGGATGTACGTATAATTGCCGCCACCAATCGGGATCTTGAGGCCTCTTACCGGGCCGGTACCTTCCGAAAGGACCTCTATTTCCGGCTGAATGTGGTTACCGTGCACTTGCCGTGTTTGCGCGACCGGCGTGCCGATATTCCTGAGCTTGTCCAGTGGTTCCTAAGCCGCTATGCGCCCACCCAGCCCATAAAAGTGACTCCTGCGGCCATGAAAGCTCTGCTGCAATACGACTGGCCGGGCAACGTCCGCGAGCTGGAGAACTGCGTAGAGAGAGCTGTGGCGCTCGGTGACCAACAGAGTATTGATTTTCACGATCTTCCCCCTGCTATCCGCTCCCTGTCGGTGCCGGAAGACGGCTTTCCGGAAGTCCCGCCGGCAGTCGTCTCTTCTACCGATCTCGAAGATATTGAGCGCATCACCATCCAACGTGTGTTTGAGCAGGTCAACGGCGACAAGACGATGGCCGGCCAATTGTTGGGTATTAGCCGGGCCACGCTCTACCGTAAGCTGAAGCGCTACGGCATCGGCATGAAAACGGCAGCCGCAGCGGTAGGCAACGGGGACAGTAGCGGGGCCGCGCAGTCCATTTCTGAGCATTGATTCGCCAGGCGCCTGAGACAGCGTCTCACCTTGATACCGGAGACGCTCTGCGCTCTCGCCGCCTTACCTTTAGCTTATTAAGATTCAACAGCTTGGAAGCATGAGGGCTGTCCTCCAGTTTGGCCGGGCTCGTGCATTGCTACTGACGGCGTCCTTGTGTCGTTGGCACTACAAGGAAACTCTGAGCGGAGAAAGGCCAAAGTGGCGCACAAGCAGGCGGAGTGTCGGGACGGGTCTTTTGCTAGTCGGCTGGCGAGGTTTTTTCCGGATGCGACACCGGTGCGCATTCCTGTCCAGGTCACTAGAAAAGGCGGTGGGCAGCAGGATACGGTCATCGAATTCGGTACCCCCCGAGAGGTGCTGTTTGTGTCCAGCCTTCCGCTGGAGTTTGCAGACAAGATCCATTTGCAGAATTCGGATCGCTCACTTGATACCGAGGCCTGGGTTGTGGCGGTGCAATGCCAGAGTGGCAATGTGGCAGTCGCGGCGCGCTTCGCCCACGATTTGCCCAACTGGATTATCAAGCAATGACGGGCATGAGCCTCGAACAATACTAGAGGTCAGCAGTTCTTTGCTTGCGCGGGATGTGGAGAACAGGATAGAAAGCCCAAAATGGGCGACGACATCATGTTGCAGCAACCAACCGTATTAATCGTCGCTGACGACGCCGAGTTTGCCCGCGCGGTAATGGCGCGATGGCAGACCGAACGCAGCGTTCCGGCTTTTGTGCTGGTAAGCAGTGAGATTTGGAACCACGGAAGCTCCACCGCATTTGACGTTGCTATTGTGAACTCCGCTAAGGGAAAGTTTCCGCAGGAAACACTACAAAGAGCCGAGAGCCTGGACAAGCCAGTAATTTACGTTTGCCAGGATTCCAGCGGCCTGCAGGCTGCGCGCGACAATTTTCCAAAAGTGCTCGCCTTACGGCAACATGAAGGCTGGCCTGATGCCCTGGTGCTTCTGGGCGGTGAAGCCCTGCGTCGCGCTGAAGCGATAAACCGGGCGAAAAAGGCAGAGGAATCCGCTGCGCTGAGCCATCGCGAGGCTACCTTGGGACGCTACATGCTGGAGATGCGCCACAGCCTGAACAACGCTCTGACCTCGGTGTTGGGCAATTCCGAACTATTGCTCCTGGAACCGGGCGCGCTCTCCGCACAATTGCGCGACCAGGTAGACACCATCCGCAACATGGCGCTGCGCATGCACGAGATCATCCAACGCTTTTCTTCCCTGGAAAGCGAAATGCGTTGCGCCACCCAAGGCCAACAGCAGCCTCGGCCGAATGTAAAAGCCTCTAGAGTCGCCGCACCTTAGCGGCTACTCGATCAGGAGTGTAGGGATTGACCTCCAGCGCCGCCGCTCCCGCCCTTAACCATTTCGGGGAAATCCGTCAGTTGCTGGAACAGCGGGCCGGCATCCTGCTCGACCAACATCCTGAGTTTCTATCCCAGCGTATTTCAGACTATGCCGCATCACGAGGGCTGGGATCACTGGCTGAATTGCTGGCTCTCCTTCGTTCGTCTGCCATGGAGTGCGATGCCCTGCAAGATCAAGTGCTGGTCACTGAAAGCAGGTTCTTCCGTCACGCGCTGGCGTTTGAAACCCTCGAAAAGGTAGTAATTCCGGAATTACGCATGCGCAAATTCTGGGAGGTGCCCCGCGCTCTGAGGCTGTGGAGTGCCGGCTGCGGTACCGGAGAGGAAGCCTATTCGATGGCGATCGCACTCTCGGAGTGCGTCGACGTCGGGCCAGGATGGCAAATCCAGGTGATCGCCTCTGACCTGAGCCGTCATGCCCTCCACCAGGCGGAACGGGGCCTGTATTCACGACGCTCTTTGGATGGCATCCCGCTTCGACTTCTGCAACGGTATTTTGTGAAAGTGGGAGAACACTTTCTGGTCAAGCCGGAAGTTCGCAACCTGGTGAGCTTCGTTCCCGGCAACCTGGGCCGGACCGCCGCTCCCGGTTCGTTTGACTGCATCTTTTTCGTGGACGTGCTGCATTACCTGGCGCGTGCTGCTCGTCCTTCTGCATTGAAGCGCTTTGATGATGCGCTCAAACCGGGAGGGTACATACTGTTGGCTCCCGGTGAAGCCCTGCCCAATACCAGCATGGAATTCCACGAGCGCAAGCACGGATCCTATCGCTTTTATCAGAAGCCGGCGTCCAGACGGGACAGCTGACCCAGGCCTCAGTCACGCAAACAAAAATTCCTTTGTGCGGAGTTCTCGGATGGTGTCGCGCAGCTTGGCCGCTTTCTCGAATTCAAAACGCTTTGCGGCCTCGCGCATGTCTGATTCCAGCTTGGCGATGTAAGCGTCCAGTTCATCCTGGGATTTGAATTCGGGAATGCCATCCGCCTCGCTGGTGAGATCGGTGTAGTCCGCCTCGACGATCGAGGCCAGTGACATCTCCAGTGGCCGCACAATCGACTCCGGAGTGATGTTGTGTTCGATGTTGTACGCGCGCTGGATGGCCCGCCGCCGCTCGGTCTCATCCATTGCGCGGCGCATCGAATCGGTCATTACGTCGGCGTATAGGATCGCCCTGCCGTTCAGGTTCCGTGCGCAGCGGCCGACGGTCTGGATGAGTGAGCCGCTGGATCGCAGGAAGCCTTCCTTGTCGGCGTCCAGCACAGCCACCAATGACACTTCCGGCAGGTCCAGTCCTTCACGCAGCAAGTTGATCCCGATCAACACATCGAACTCGCCCTTGCGCAGGTCACGAAGAATTTTTACCCGCTCCAGCGTCTCGATTTCAGAGTGCATATACCGGCAGCGCACCCCTACTTCGCTGTAGTACTCCGCCAAGTCCTCTGCCATCCGCTTTGTCAGCGTGGTTACCAGCACGCGTTCCCCGCGCTCCACTCGCTGCCGAATCTCGTGCAGCAGGTCGTCAATCTGACCTTTCACCGGCCTGACCTCGACCTCGGGATCGATCAGCCCGGTTGGGCGGATGATCTGCTCAACCACCACGCCCGCAGCTTTAGTCAGCTCGTACGGTCCGGGTGTTGCTGAGACATAAATCAGTTGGTTCACGCGGTGCTCGAATTCCTCAAACGTCAGCGGCCGATTGTCCAGCGCCGACGGCATGCGGAAACCAAACTCCACCAGCGTCTCTTTGCGCGAGCGGTCGCCGTGATACATGCCGTGAAGCTGCGGAATCGTCTGGTGGGATTCGTCAATGAACATCAAATAATCACGCGGCACATAGTCCAGCAGCGTGGGTGGCGGCTCTCCAGGCAGGCGTCCCGTAAAGTGCCGCGAATAGTTCTCGATACCATGGCAGTACCCGACGGTTTTGATCATCTCCAGATCAAAACGAGTGCGCTGGTGCACGCGCTGGGCCTCAACCACGCGGCCTTGCTTCTCCAGTTCCGCTTCCCACCACGCCAGTTCCTTCAGGATCGACTCTACCGCGGAGTCGCGTGTTTCCTGACTCATCACATAGTGCGTCTTTGGGTAAATCGGCAGGCGCACATATTTCTGCTTGATCGTGCCAAACAGAGGATCGATCTGTGAGAGTGATTCGATCTCATCTCCCCAGAGCTCGATCCGGTACGCCATGTCGTCATAAGTGGGAAAAACTTCAATTACGTCGCCACGCACCCGGAATGTACCGCGCCGGAACTCGCCATCGGTTCGTTCGTAGAGAATCTCAACCAGCTTGCGCGTGATGTCCTCGCGCTTGATCTTTTGCCCCTTCTCCAGGAAGAGCAGCATGCCGTAGTACGCTTCCGGCGAGCCCAAGCCGTAAATGCAGCTCACCGAGGCAACGATCAGGCAATCGCGACGCTCAAACAGCGATTTGGTCGCCGACAGCCGCAGCTTGTCCAACTCATCGTTAATCGTAGCTTCTTTCTCGATGTAGAGATCGGCTGCCGGAACGTAGGCTTCCGGCTGGTAGTAGTCGTAGTAAGAAACGAAATATTCCACGGCGTTGTGCGGGAAGAAGCTCTTGAATTCGTGATAGAGCTGCGCCGCCAGGGTCTTGTTGTGGGCCAGCACCAGCGTTGGCCGGTTCACCTGCTCGATCACCTTCGCCATGGTGTAGGTCTTGCCGGAGCCGGTGACGCCCAGCAGCACCTGGTGCTGCTCGCGATCGTACACACCTCGGAGTAGTTGCTCGATGGCCCTCCCCTGGTCACCGCGAGGTTTGTAATCGCTGACGAGTTTAAAATTCATGGCTTCTTGTTATCCGCGTGCGGACAGGAATCGCTCCGGCCGCACAGAATCCAATATCAGCGGGTGAGCAATCCTTTATTATAACCGGCCGGGCGCGGCCATTTTGGCCCTCTGGGCCCTGTGCATTGAAGGCTTCTAGAAGTTTCAATGCTTGTGCCCCACCAGTCCAGCATCAAAAGATCGCTGGTCCAGGCGAGCCAGACGAGCTTTCATTCCCGGCTTCAGCAGGCGGTAGTGAGGAATTTCGCACAGATACTCTGGGATGAACCACACCGCCTTCTCGCTGGTCATCCAGTCCAGGTGGTCGAAGCGCCGCAGGTCCACCGGCCGAGAGTACGTCCGCAAGGACATCTCACGCCGCAGGTTGAAATAATCCTCAAAGTAGCTAATGGCCAGTTCGCGCAGCGTCCGATACACCGGCTGGCGCCCTCGGCAGCCTGAGTAATTAGATTTCGCGATCGCTCCCCAGGCTCCACCCTGCCGGTAAATAGCTATCACGTGGTCGGTGTCTTTGTCGGCTTCCATGTCCATGAGCAGCGGCGGATAGCCATTCACCCGCAACGCAGCAGCGGCGAAGATCGATCCTTCCAGGCAATGCGCCGTACGCTCGCGCAGCACCCGCCGGGGAGACCACGCCGTTCCCGCCAGGTGATACGGTATGTCGTCGAGGAATCGCTGGATTTTTGCTGGCGTGGAGAGGGCGCGCAGCTTGCGCAATTCCGCGGGAGTAAATCCGAAGCTCTTGTCCATAGATTGGGTGCAGTGTGCGGTGCGAGGGAAGAGATGTCAATGCTGCGACAGAATCAAGAGCTTTTAAACCGCAGCGAACGCTCAGATCGCGGAGGATAGTCGTGATTACCTCGTTTCTCTGTGCTCTCTGCGCCCTCTGTGGTTAAAGGTTTTCGCCTATCGAAAGCACTTTTCCCAACTCCCCTGGCGAGTGCACGAGCACATCCGGCGGAGCGTCCTCAAGCGTATGCGGCGCAAAGCCATACGTGACCCCACAAGTCCACGCTCCCGCATTCCGCCCAGTAAGCACGTCAACGGACGAATCCCCAATGACCATCGTCTCTTCAGGGCGTACCCCAGCTTCATCCATTAAAGTTTTTGCGCCTAGCGGGTCAGGCTTCTTGGTCGAAAAGCTGTTTCCGCCATATACGTGGGTGAAGAACGGCGCCAATCCCAGCGCCTCCACAATCTGTCGCGACGGATTAACCGGCTTATTGGAGAGCACAGCCATGCGCCGTTCCTGGCCCCGGCTCCCCCCGTTGCGCAGCCCCTTCAGCGCCTCCGGAATACCGGGATAAACATGGGTGTGGTCGAGCTTGTGCACTCGATAGTAGCCCAGGAAATACTCCAGCGCCTGGGCGACAAAGCTTTCATCGCCGGGGTCGCCGAGCGCGCGCCGCACCAGCACCGGCGCCCCATCCCCCACGTACGTCGCAATTACATCGGCAGGTAGCTCGGGCCGCCGGAAATGCCTCAACATCGCGTTTACCGAATGGACCAGGTCCAGGCGTGAGTCGATCAGGGTGCCATCCAGGTCAAAAATGAGCAGTCGAATCCTTCCCGGGTCGATTTTGCGGCTCTTGTGGTCCATGTGTGGCTAGGTTTGTGCGAGTCAAATCCAGTATATTCGTGATTGAGGGGACTGTTTTAGAATGCCATCTTGTAGAGCGGCCAGAAACATCCAAGGAGTCTGATGGCCACCATTAAGGCAGAGCCTAAACCGACCAAGGCCGCCCTCGAGGACCAGGGCAAGAAGGCGGACAAGACCTACCAGGGACTCACCCGCAAGCAACTGATCGAGATCTATCGGCTGATGTTTCTCTCCCGCCGACTCGACGACCGGGAAATCCTGCTTAAGCGCCAGCAGAAGATCTATTTCCAAATTTCAGGCGCCGGACACGAGGCCGTGGGTGTTGCGGCCGGCCTGGCCCTGAAGCCTGCCTACGATTGGTTCTTTCCCTATTACCGTGATCGGGCGCTTTGCCTCGCTTTGGGGATGGCTCCGCTCGACATGCTGCTGCAGGCGGTGGGCGCCGCAGACGATCCGCAATCGGGCGGCCGTCAGATGCCTTCGCACTGGAGCAATAAGGAACTGCACATTGTTACCCAGTCCTCGCCCACGGGAATGCAGGTGCTGCACGCGGTGGGCGCTGCGGAGGCGGGAAAGTACTTCAACTGTCACCCCGAAGCGGCAAAGAAGGGTGCCGGCGACTATCGGCAGTTCAAAGATGTTGTATTCCATAACGACGAATTGGTCTATGTTTCCTTAGGCGAAGGCGCCACCAGCGAAGGCGAGTTCTGGGAATCCATCAACACGATTTCCAACCGCAAGCTTCCGGTGTTGATGGTGGTGGAAGATAACGAGTATGCCATCTCCGTCCCCGTGGAAGCCCAGACTCCGGGCGGCAATATTTCCCGCCTGGTAGCCAACTTTCCCAACTTTCACTTCGCCGAAGTAGACGGAACCGACCCGATCGTCGCCTATGCCGCCATGCGCGAGGCTGTGGAGTACATCCGCTCCGGCAAGGGCCCCGCTTTTGTGCACGCCCACGTGGTGCGGCCGTATTCGCATTCGCTCTCGGATGACGAACGTCTTTACCGGCCAGAGGCTGAGCGCCAGCAAGAGACACGACTCGATCCGATCTCGCGGTTCCAGTTGTTCCTGCTGCGCGAAGGAATACTGGACGAAGAAGGTATCAATCGTATCGAGAAAAGCGTCAATGAAGAGTTGCAGGAGGCCACTGATCGCGCCCTCGCCGCGGCGCCGGCCTCGCCGGATTCGGTGACGCGGTTTATCTATTCGCCTGACCTCGATCCAAAATCACAGGCTTTTGAAACCCAGCCCGCCTTTGCCAATCTAAAAGCGGCCGCACAGCCAACTATCGCTGCGGCCTCGGCGCAGAAGACGATGGCGGACTTGATCAATGCCGCCTTGCGCGATGAGATGAAGCGCGACGAGCGCATTGTGATTTTTGGCGAAGATGTGGCTGATTGCAGCCGCGAGCAGTACTTGCAACAGAAGCTCATCAAGGGCAAAGGCGGCGTTTTCAAGCTGACCGCCGGATTGCAGGGACAGTACGGCTCTGATCGCGTCTTCAATTCACCGCTGGCGGAGGCGAACATTGTCGGCCGGGCGATTGGAATGGCCATACGCGGGCTGAAGCCGGTGGCCGAAATCCAGTTCTTCGATTACATCTGGCCGGCGATGATGCAGTTGCGCAACGAGATGCCACTGATCCGCTGGCGCTCCAATAACGGCTTCTCCTGCCCCTTGGTTTTGCGCGTGGCGATCGGCGGCTATCTGACCGGCGGCGCGATTTATCACTCGCAGTGCGGCGAGAGCGTCTTCACCCATATTCCCGGGTTGCGGGTAGTGTTTCCCTCGAATGCGCTTGACGCCAACGGGCTGCTGCGCACCGCAATTCGCAGCGACGATCCAGTTTTGTTTCTGGAACACAAACGCCTGTATCGTGAGACCTTTGGCCGCGCGCCGTATCCCGGCCCGGATTACATGGTTCCATTCGGAAAGGCGAAAGTGGTGCAGGCCGGGACCGATGTCACCGTCATTACCTATGGCGCGGTGGTACCGCGAGCGCTACAGGCTGCCCAAAAGTTGCAGCGCGAAAAAGGCGTCAGCGTTGAATTGATTGACCTGCGCACCCTCAATCCCTACGACTGGGAAGCGATCGCCAACTCAGTTCGCAAGACCAATCGGGTTGTGGTGGCCTATGAGGACACTTTGAGCTGGGGATACGGGGCCGAGATCGCGGCCCGCATTGCCGACGAACTGTTCGAAAATCTTGATGCTCCAGTGCGGCGCGTAGCTGCCATGGATTCTTTCGTCGCCTATCAGCCTTTGATGGAAGACGTGATCCTGCCGCAGGTAGAAGACCTCTACAAAGCCATGGCCGATCTGGCCGCGTTCTAAACGCATTTTCTTTTGCCCGCGCCCGCCGACGTAGCAAGCTACGTCTCCACCCAGGCCCGCGAATAAGTTTCAAAATCGCGTTCCAGCGTGGAGGCGTGGGCCTTCAGGCCCGCGAATAAGTTTCAAGAATCGCGTTCTACCGTGGAAGCGCGGGCCTTCAGGCCCGCGAATAAGTTTCAAAATCGCGTTCCAGCGTGGAAGCGCGGCCCTTCAGGCCCGCGAATAAGTTTCAAAATCGCGTTCCAGCGTGGAAGCGCGGGCCTTCAGGCCGGCGAATAAGTTTCAAAAATCGCGTTCAGCGTGGAAGCGCAAGCCTTCAGGCCCGCGAATAGGTTTCAAAATCGCGTTCCACCGTGGAAGCGCGGGCCTTCAGGCCCGCGAATAGGTTTCAAAAATAATGTGGGCTTTAGCCCCTGAGTAACCGCAGGTATTGTGGCCGAGACTGTTGCATCGGTAATCTTGTGACGCTTGCCCAACCAAACTCTGCGCTACTTGGCGCTCTTCGCTCTACCACCACCAAATCTCACGAACCGATCCAGCGCAATCGGCCCCGGTCCCAGAAAAAGCAGCGCAAAACTCAGGGCCGCCAGGCTCAACGGAAATTGGTATCCCCCTTCGCCGGTGAGACCGTGCGGCAAATGCACCAGGAGAATGGCGACAATCATGTCTATCAACAGCGCCAATGCCGCTACCCGCGTAAACAATCCCACTAAGACCAACACTCCACCAAAGAACTCAGCGTAGGCAGACAGGTATGCCGACCACCACGGCAGCCCCAGGCTGCTGATGAACTGAATCGTGCCGTGCATCCCACCGCCAAAAACCTTGGGGAAACCATGTGCAATCATGATCGTTCCAAGGACGATGCGCATGGCGAGCAACCCCAGGAATTGAAAACGATCGAGAATTCTCAAAATTCCTCCTCAAACCCACCACACGATCATGGCCCGGAAAAGAAACGTAAGCATAACTCAGATAAGGGGAACTTATGGAAGATTCAATTCTCCGCGTCCTCGGCGTCGAAAAGGTCTATTTCTTCAGCTCTTTCAAAATCTCTCGCGCCGCGATCGCACCGGACGCCCCTGTCAGCCCATCTCCTGGATGCGTGCCCGAGCCGCACAGATAGAGATTTCGAATCGGTGTCCGATATCGCGCCCAGTCCAGCAGCGGCCGCATGGTAAAAATCTGGTCGAGCGCCAATTCGCCGTGAAAGATGTGCCCGCCGGTCATGCCATAAATTTCTTCCAAGTCCTGTGGCGTGATGATCTGCCCACCCTCAACGATCGAGCTCATGTTGGGTGCGTAGCGCCCCAGCGTGTTCACCACCGCATTCCCCAACGCATCCCGCTGCCCATTCCAATCCTTGTCCCGAAGCTGCCGCGGCGCAAACTGCATGTAGACCGACATCACGTGCTTGCCCCGCGGCGCGAGCGACGGATCGGTCAGAGAAGGAATCGTCGCTTCCAGGTAAGGTTCGCGCGAGAACGCACCATACTTGCAGTCGTCGAACGCCCGCTCCAGATAATCAATCTCAGGTCCAATATGGATGCGGCCAGAGAGCGCAGCGCCATTCGTGCCCGCTTTTTCTAGCGCGGTAAATCTCGGCAGCTCCGAAAGCGCCAGGTTGACCTTGGCCACAGTGCCATTGGAGCGATAGTGCTGCAGCTTCACGACAAAATCGGGGCTGAGGTGCGCAGTATCCACCAAGTTGAGTAACGTACGCTTCGGGTCGGCATTCGAGATCACCGCGCTGGCAGCGATCTCTTCTCCGCCTTTCAAGACCACGCCCGTAGCCGCGCCGTCTTTCACCTTGATCTGCGCTACCTCGGCGCCGGTGCGAATCTCGGCTCCGGCCTTGCGCGCGGCGACTGCCATGGCCTGAGTGACCGCTCCCATTCCACCCATCGCAAAGGAAGCTGAACCAGCGGGCGAGGGATCGGACGCTGCCCGCATCAGGAGCACCGTACTGCTGCCCGCCGACCAGGGTCCGAGGAACGTGCCGAAGATTCCGCGCGCAGCAACCGTAGCGCGCAACAGCTCGGTCTCAAAAAATTCTGCTGCCAGATCGGCGACCGCCATCGGCCCCCAACGCAGCAGCCGGTACATATCTTTCTTGCCGAGATTACGAATGCCCTTCCCGGCCTTAAGCATTTCCCAGAGATCGCCCGCGCTCGGGTGATCGATGGAGGGCGGCGCCATCGCCAATACTTTTTGAAATACTTGCGCAATGCGGCTCAGGGATTTTTGAAACTCTGGATATTGTTCCGAATCTTTCGCCGAGAACCGGGAAATCGATTCCGCCGACTTCGCAGCATTTCCATAAAGAAATAGCGCGCGGCCGTCCGGCGACGGCGCAAATACTCGCAGCTCAGGCTCCACCATCTTTAGACCGTGCCGCTCCAATCGCATGTCGCGCACGATCTCCGGCCGCAGCGGTCCGGCCGCGTGAGCCAGGGTTGAACAGCGGAATCCGGGAGCGAATTCTTCCGTTACCGCGCCGCCACCGGGTTGCTCGCGACGCTCTAGAACCAGAGGCTTGAAACCAGCTTTGGCAAGATAAAACGCGGTGACCAGTCCGTTGTGACCCGCTCCCAGAATGACGACGTCGCGCGCCATGGACTAGTGCGCCCCGTTTCCGGAGTCTTTGAGGATTTCAAGCGCCGCGAGTCGCCCAGGCGCACCCATGATGCCGCCTCCGGGATGAGTTGCAGAGCCGCACATATAAAGGTTTTTGATCGGCGTTCGGTACTGCGCCCAGCCGGGCACCGGTCGCAGAAAGAACAACTGTTCGAGTGACAGCTCGCCCTGGAAGATGTTGCCCTGGGTCAATCCGAATTCTTGTTCGATATCCAGCGGGCTCAAAACCTGTCGGCCCGCGATGATGTTTTTAATATTCGGCGCGTATTCCGCAATGGTGTTGATTACGTTATCGCCGAAGGCCTCACGCTTGGCGGCATCCCAGGTGCTGCCCGGCTTCAATTTGTAGGGAGCGTACTGCACAAAACACGACATTACGTGCTTGCCCGGCGGCGCCACTGAAGGATCAGTAAGGCTTGGGATCACCATGTCAATGTATGGCCGGCGCGAGTAGTCGCCGTACTTGGCATCGTCATAGGCGCGCTCCATGTAGTCCACCGACGGCGAGATCGAAATCGCGCCCCGCAGATGCGCTCCGGCTCCCGGCATGCATTTGAACTCGGGCAGCGCGTCCAACGCGAGATTGACTTTGCCCGACGACCCACGGAACTTGTAGCGCCGTACCTCGTCCAGGAATTCGCCCGGCAGGTGCTGCGATTCGATGAATTTCAGGAAAGTCAGATTGGGATCGACGCTGGAAGAAACGATGTCGGCATGAAATTCGTCGCCATTCTGCAGCGCAACCCCGCTGGCTTTGCCATCTTTCACCAGTATTTGCGCTATCGCCGATTTCGTGCGGATCTCTACGCCCGCCTCTCGCGCCGCATCGGCAATCGCATTGGAGATCGCGCCGGTGCCGCCGCGGGCAAATCCCCACGCCCGAAACGCACCGTCAATCTCACCCATGTAATGGTGCAGCAGAACATACGCAGTCCCCGGCGAGCGCACGCCCAGAAACGTGCCGATGATTCCGGAAGCCGACATCGTCGCTTTGAGCACATCGGTCTCGAACCACTGGTCGAGGAAATCGACCGCGCTCATGGTCATCAACTGGACCTGATTGTATTTGTCCTCGCTGGAGAGGCCCTGGAAGCGGCGTCCAAGGAACACAAACTTCATCAGCTCGCGCGGATTCAGCGTTGATGGGTCGGGCGGGGTCATGTTCAGGATGGGCTTAACGAAGCGGCACATCTGCAACATGGCCTTGCCGAACTCTTCGTAAGCTTCCGCGTCCACCTTGGAATGGCGCGCGATTTCGCGCCGCGTCTTGGCATGATCGTTCACCCGCCAGAGATGATCGCCGTTGGGCATTGGGGTGAAGGTTCCATCCAGCGGCAGAATTTCCAGCCCATGACGGGGCAGATCGAGGTCCCGAATGATCTCCGGCCGTAACAGTGAGACCACGTAAGAGCAAACCGAAAACTTAAACCCGGGCACGATCTCTTCGGTCACAGCGGCGCCACCGAGCACATGGCGGCGCTCCAGCAGCAGAACTTTCTTTCCGGCGCGCGCCAGGTAGGCGGCGTTCACCAGGCCGTTGTGGCCGCCGCCAATCACAATTACGTCGTAGTTCGAGTTTGAGCCGGAAGGCATTAGAAAAAGTTGTTCGTGAAAGAAGGCAGTCACATTGTAAGCGACAGGCCGAAATTTTGTCTGTAGCCGACGTACGCTCGACCTGCGCATCCGCAATCCATCTCTCGGTCACGGATTCCTCCCACAGCGCTGCGCTATAATCCGGCTTCGCAGTCTCATACAATCCAGGAGCTCCCTTGCCGGTCGGAACCGCATTCCACGAGCGCACTTTTCCCCTCTGCCAGAGCCTCAGCTATCGCGAGTGGTCGGGATACTACACGGTCAGCGTTTACGAGACACATCACGAGCACGAGTACAACGCCATCCGCAATGCCGCCGCACTCATCGACATCACTCCGCTGTTCAAGTACATGGTCACCGGCAAAGACGCCACCCGCCTGGTGAACCGAGTAATTGCTCGCGACATCAACAAAGTTTCCGTCAATCAGGTGATCTATTGCTGCTGGTGCGACGAAGAAGGCAAGGTCATTGACGATGGCACCATTACCCGCCTGGGCGAGGACACTTATCGCTGGACTGCCGCCGATCCCAGCCTGCGTTGGTTTCGCCAAAATGCGCTCGGCATGGATGTGCAGATCGAAGACATTTCAGAAAAAGTCGCGGCACTTGCGCTTCAAGGCCCAACCTCTGGCCGCCTATTGAAGGCCGTCGCCGAAGCTGACAATCTGGAGAACTTGAAATACTTCCGGGTCACCAAAGGAAAGATCGGCGGAGTGCCGGTGGACATTTCGCGCACGGGCTACACCGGCGATCTCGGCTACGAGATCTGGATACCGTGGAACGACGCGGTGAAAGTCTGGGACGCGCTGATGGAAGGCGGCCGCCGCTTCGATATTCATGCCGCCGGCATGCTGGCCCTCGACGTGGCCCGCATCGAAGCCGGGCTAATCCTGATCGAAGTGGATTACACCAGCAGCAAAAAAGCTTTGATTCCCGAGCAGAAGTATTCGCCATCGGAAATCGGCCTCGGCAAGCTGGTGCACCTCGATAAAGAGAATTTCATCGGACGCTCTGCCCTCTTAAAAGAACAGAAAGACGGCACGCCGCGGCAACTGGTGGGGCTAGAAATTGACTGGAACGAAGTCGAGCGCCTGTTCGACGACGCCGGCATGGCGCCCCAGACCCCCAGCACGGCTTCGCGGGTTGCGGTCCCGGTGTACAACGGAAGGCGACAGATTGGCAAAGCGACCTCGACCACCTGGTCGCCGCTACTCAAAAAAATGATCGCCCTCGCCAGCGTGCAGGCAGAATCTTCGCAGCCCGGGACGAAGCTAAAGTACGAACTCACGGTCGAGGCAGTACGCCACACCGTCACGGCCACCGTGGTGAAGATGCCATTCTTCAATCCACCGCGGAAGACCGCCACGCCGGTGAAGTAAACTGCTAAACTTGGCAATCATCAAGCGAGGACAAAAATGCAAGTGCAAAATTTCTTCGAGCAGTTGGAGCGCCGCATCGCGAAGTATGATCTTCTAAGTCACCCGTTTTATCAGGCCTGGTCGGCTGGCGAGCTGACTGCGGAGGACCTTCGCGCCTACTCGGCCGACTATTATCATCATGTCGCTGCATTCCCAACGTATTTGAGCGCATTGCATTCTCGACTGGCTGATGGGGAATTGCGCCGCGCAGTGCTGCGCAACCTGGCCGACGAGGAGATCGACGGCACCGCACATTCCGAACTGTGGCTGGATTTTGCAGGGGCCTTCGGAAACCAGCGCTCAGCGGTGAAAAACAGCCGGCCGAGCGGCGAAACCGCGGCGTTGATCGCACATTTTCGGTCAATCGCAGGCACTGCTTCACCAGCGGCAGCCCTGTCCGCGTTCTACGCCTACGAATCTCAGGTACCACGGGTCGCCGAGTTCAAAGAGTGCGCTCTTCGCGACTTATACAGCGCCAGTGAACAAGCCTGCCGCTACTTCGTAGTTCACAAAGCTGCCGATGTTCATCATTCTCGGGTGTGGCGGGATGCACTGGGCCAAGTTGTGGCGGGCGATCCGAGTTGTGCTGAAGAAGCCCTCACCGCTGCGGAGAATTCCGCCAGAGCGCTGTGGAATGCGTTGGATGGAATGGAAGCCAGAAGAAAGACGCCGGCGATTCAGTAATCTGCGGTAAAGCTGACATGTGAGCGGTAGCGAGATCTTCAGTTCGAACTCGCCAATTACCCGATTACACTTTTTTTGTGTGCCCTCTTCCAATAGATGTAGCAGGGCACTCCCACCAGCAAAATTGCCAGGCCGCCGAATGATTCTTTAGGCCGCTGCAGCAGCGTGTTCACTGCCCAAGCTCCGCCGATCAGCATATAGATCCCCGGCAGCCAGGGATAACCGGTGCAGCGGTAGGGGCGGGGAGCAAGCGGCCGTTTAAAGCGCAATAGAAACATCGCACCCACTCCTGCCAGGTACGACAACACCATCATGAACATTACATACGTGTATAGCTGGTCGTAACGCCCGCTGAAAACCAGCAGCGCACCCCAGAGCCCTTGTCCCGCGAGGCTGAACGCGGGGGTTCGCCAGACGGGGTGCACCTCCGCCATCCTCTTAAAAAAGACCCCGTCGCGCGCCATCGCGAAGTAAACCCGCGCGCCGGTGAGGATGCAGCTGGCGTTGGCGCCAAAGCACGAGATTGCAATCAAGATCGAAAGCCAGATTGCCGCCGCGCTCGAAAACAGACGTGCAGCGGCGGCGCGAGCTACTGTCTCGGTAGACGCGATCTCTTTTATCGGCAGGGCATACAAATAAACCAGGTTCATGGCGACGTAAATCGCACCCACGATCAGTACGCCGAATACGATCGCCCGCGGCAGATTTTTTTGCGGGTCCTTCATCTCGCCCGATACCCAGGTTATGTAAACCCAACCGTCATACGCCCAGAAAACGGCAATGAGTGCGACCCCGAAGGCGGGCAGCATTTGCCACAGGCCCAATCCCATCAGCAGGCCAGAGCCTCTGGCGCCCGCATTCGGGTCAGCGCTGAAGTGCGACCACGAGCCTTTGCCAATGGTGAGCCCGAAAAGCACGAACACAACCATGGCGGCGAATTTCATCCAGGTCGCGATGTTTTGCAGAATGGCGCCACGCCGCAAGCCGATCATGTTGGTCACGGTGACCAGCGCCACTCCGGCAAGGGCTACTAGATGCGCGCGGGTGAGTTGAAGGCCGAATGCAGCCCACACCACGTGTTCTTTTGAAATCGCTGGGATGGCCTCGCCGAGGTACGCGGCTGAAGCCACGCCCAGGGCGGCGATGGTGCCACCGTTGCTGATAAAGAAGAGCATCCAACCGTAAAGGAACGCGGGCAGGTCGCCGTAAGCTTCGCGCAAATAGACATAGTGACCACCGGAGTCCGGGAACATTGCGCCCAACTCGGCAAAGGCAAAGCATGCGAAAAGAGAAACCACGCCGCCAACCACCCAAACCATAAGGAACAAAACTGGATGCGGCAAAGGTCCGGCAATGTCTTTTGCCGTCAGAAAAATGGACGAACCGATGACGCCGCCCACCAGCAGCAGCACGGAATCAAGAAGTGACAGCCCGCGCACTAAACCCGGCTGCGACTTCGACGTTACTGCCGGAGTGTCCAGTTGCGGGCTAACCGAGGGCAGGCTCATCGCTTCATCCCATGCCCAGTTCGTCTGGGGATTCCAGCGGAGTGCCGCATTGGCGGCAGATTACCGCTGAGCAGTCTCCGCAGGAAAGCGGGTCGGTGACCTCGCGGGCGCACTTGGGACAGTAGAGCAGCACCGGGACTGATTTCCGCCTCGGCTCGGGCATTTGAGCCATAGAGGACGGCAAATGTAGCATAGAAGTGAGCGCGATGCCGACGGGATCAAATATGCCTTCAGAAAAGCCACTCTCTCCTGACGAGCGACTGCAGAACGAATTCAACCGCTGGGCCGAAGATGGCCGCGGCGAGGAGATGGAACGCCATCATCTCGACATCACCGAGAAGACCATCCGCTTAATGGACCTGCGGGCTGGTGAGCGTGTGCTGGATCTGGGCTGTGGCGCCGGTTGGGCAACTCGACTGCTGGCCCGCATGGTAGGTGAGGGGCCGCAAGGCTTCGGCCAGGTGGTCGGGCTTGATGTTTCCGATGAGATGATCCGCCGCGCCCGAGAATCCTCAAGAGATTTTGAGAACACTATGTTCGTCTGGGGATCAGCGCAACAAATTCCGTGGGAAGAAAACTTTTTCGAGAAAGTGCTGTCAGTCGAGTCCTTTTACTACTACCCCAATCAGGACCGCGTCTTGGCCGAACTGTTCCGTGTGATGGCGCCGCGCGGCCGGCTGTTCATCCTTATTAATCTGTATAAAGACAATCCTTATTCTCTGCGCTGGGTGGATGAGCTGAAAGTGCCGGTGCACGCCCGTTCCGAGGAAGAGTACGTTCGCTTGCTGAAAGCGCACGCCTTTGAAAATGTCGAAGCACGAAGGATCCCCGACGAGACTCCGACACCCGACGAATACTCAGGAAAATGGTTCAAGAACGCGGAAGAGCTGCGCGACTTTAAGCGCATCGGCGCGCTGTTGCTCATGGCGAATAAGCCGGACGTTCGCAATCCCGGCCCGGCGTATCAGATTTATTAAGCAAAGCGTACAAAGTCCAGCTTCCCGGCCTGTTAGAATGTGCGGCTTGCTCGGAACTTTTTCGCAGACAAGAGGCGCATGAAACCTTATTCAGTTCACTTTCTTGTACCGATCCTGCTCTTTTTCAGCATTGCTGCTTCTTCCCAAACACCAGCGTCTGCTCCGATTCGCAGCGAACAAGAGAAGCGCGCATACCTTAAGGCCATGGAGGAAGCCGACCAGAAAATTGCTGCTGAAGTTAAGGCCCATTCCGAGTTGATCAAGAACCTCGAATATCTCACCACCCGAATCGGACCGCGGCTGACCGGGTCACCCCAGATGCAGGCCGCCAGTGAGTGGACGCTGAAGCGTTTCCGCGATTACGGTATTGACGCGCATTTGGAAACGGCACAAATTCCGCACTCCTGGACCCGTGGCAGCGACAGTGCCGAGATCACCAGTCCTGTCGCCCGGAAGATAGAGATCCGTTCCGCGGGGTGGAGTGTAGCCACAAATGGCCCGATCAGCGGCCCGGTCAAAGTTGTGCAAGTTGAATCATTGCAGGAGTTCGACAAGTACAAAGGACAACTGAAGGGAGCGATAGTATTCGACGGCAAGCCGAGAGAACTGCCTTCCGAAGCCGAGGCGCCAGAGAATGCATACGATGCCGTGATCGCACCTTCTCATGGAATTCCCAAACCCCATCTTTCATGGCGCGATCGCTTGCAGTTCCTGAAGATGGCGGCGGAAGAAGGCGCCCTCGCAGTGATTCTGGATAGCGGCAAGACCGATAACCTGTTCAACATGGGCGGTGGCTTCCATCGTTACCAGCCTTCCGACCTGCCAGTCGCCTTTATTACTCATGAGGACTACGACCAGATCTATCGTTTGCAGCAGACCAGCCCGGTCATGCTCAAGGTTACTCTCGGCGGGACGTTCAGCTCGGGACCGGTACCAGTTTCAATCACCGTGGCTGAAATCAAAGGTACGCAGTTCCCGCAAGAACGGGTCATGATTGGCGGCCACCTCGATTCCTGGGACTTGGGGCAAGGCGCACTCGACAACGGTACCGGTGCAATGGCGGTGCTGGAGGCCGCCCGTACTCTGAAAGCGCTCGGATTCGCGCCTAAGCGAACCATAACCTTCATCCTGTTTACCGGCGAGGAGCAGGGCGGCATAGGTGCCGATACTTTTCTCAAGAATCATTCCGCCGAAATTCCAAAAATGGACGGCCTGCTCATTCACGATACCGGCACCGGCAAAGCGTTCAGCATCGCCCTCGAAGATGAATACGAGACAGCATCCTTAATGACCGAAGTCTACGCGCCGCTCCAGGAGGTGCTCGACCTTCAACCTCTGAGCACGCGCGTTTTCGGCGCATCCGATCATGTTCCGTTCATGAAGAAGGGCGTGCCGGCATACTTCTGTTTGCAGAAGCCCGCCCACTATCGGGAAGCCCACCACAGCCAGACCGACACTTTCGACAAAGTCGTACCCGAGGAGATTAACGAGGGGGCGGCGCTGCTGGCGGGCTGGTCTTGGAATGTTTCTGAGATGCCGCCGCCGTTGCCGCATCATCAGGAATCCCCAAGCGGCGGCTCGGACTAAGCCCGCCGGGGATCAGCGATAGTCGCGCGGTGCGCTCGTTTTCCCATGTTGTTGTATCTGCTGCTTCGCCTTTTCCTCTTCGATGAGCCCTTGCAGCCGCACCACGTGCTTTTGCAGATTGCTGATGTGCGTCTCCCACATGTCGGCATTGACTTGTAGCGCATCTCTCACATTTGTGTCGGGGACGGTACCGGCATCGGAACGCAGCATGGTCGTCAACGCGCGCAAGCCGCCTATCTCGTTGTTGAGATCGGTCAGTTCAGCCTGTTGTACCTGAATCAGCTGGTCCCATGTTTGTTCGCAATCGCACGAAGCCAGCGACCTCGGTGGGCTTTTTGTATGCGGCCGTGCCGCGGCTTGGTTTTCCTGGGCCAAAGCGGTCGCGGTAATCACCATCAAGAGTACAAGCTGCGAGATTTTCATCGCGTGCTCCCAGCCTTTAGATGCCGCGCGAGACTGCTATGCGCTAGGTCTTTCGCCAGCTCCAAACGGGGGCACCCTTATCGTCGCGCAGGATGATCGTGTCGTTTCCCTTGATTACTTCGCGTCCCAGGATGACATCGGTTTCGCCTTGCTTTACCTTCGATCCTTTGATCTCCAGCTCATCACCTGATTTCAGTTCGATACCCATGTCCTTGAGATATTCTTTGGGACACAGGTAAACCTCGACGGTGCCGCTATCGCTTTTCAGCGTTACTTCCATGGCTGGTTTGGCAAGGTTCAAAATCGGCTTAAGTTCTCCGATTGTTCCCTTGATCTTGGTTTCGGATTTCAGGTCGTACTTGGGCCAGGAGTTCGCAGGTTTTTCAGCTTGTGCGATGCAGACAGAACTGAACAAGATCGCAACGCATGTGGCTCGAACAAATACAACTATGGGATTCGGCCCACAGGAGTTGAACATAATTCCTCCTCGGAGCGACCGCGAGCCGGCCTGCGCGAAGACCAGTGTTGAACCGCCCGGCGCAGCGCAGGATAGACCTAGCCTCTCCTTATTTCGTTTAGCTTTGGCCGATTGCGCCAGAACGATATCACGAAAAGAACCGCAAAGCTGGTGATTATGTTGGTAAGAGCGAGGGTCGCACCTGCGGATGAGTTGCCGGATGGCGGCTAATCGCGACTCGGCAATGCAGATCGCGGGACCATCAGTTTGTAGCCTTTCTCTGCCAAGCGCCGATTCAGCTCGTCGGTAATCCGGTCGCCCAAATGCAGCCCCCACTCTTGGCCGGCTTCGAGCGATTCCCGTTGGATCTCTGGCAATGTAGCGCTGATCTTCTTGCCTAACGGGCTTTGGTAAAAAGCGATGAGCTGCCGGATTTCCTGGTGGCTGAAGTGCTTGTCGTAGATGGGCACGATCATGTCCATTAGTTCCTGGGGATTGATCTCCTTTTTCATCTCGCCCCCGAACTCCGTCCAGAATTGTGCAGGCACGTCGGGCCGCAACCGGCGCACGCTACTGACCTGCTGTTCAATGGACTGGTCGAGCATGTCCTGAAGTAGCTCCGCAGTTCCCACCGCCTGCATCAGTTTCTTGGTGTCTTCATGTTTGGATTGGCTGGTGTCGTTGGTCGGCTGCAGGCCTTGTCCAAATCCGGAAACGGCCAGCACCAGCCAGATCAGAGAAACTGTGACTTTAATGGGCACGGGAGCACTCCGGGCGGAACGTTTTAATCAAGGAGCCGGTACTTCAACATGTGGTAAAGCGCTGCAACACCATCTTTCCATCCGATCTTCTTGCCCTCTTCATAAGTTCGGCCGTGATATGAAATAGGTACCTCGTAAATGCGGCAGCCGAGCTTGGCCACTTTGATCGTGACCTCGGGCTCAAAGCCGAATCGGTCAGCACGTAGGGTGATGGCCTGCAGCACCTCGCGCCGAAAGGCCTTGTAGCCCACTTCCATGTCGGTCAAGTTGAGGTTGCTTAGCATGTTGCACACAAAGGTCAGAAAGCGATTGGCCTGAAAATGCCAGAAATACAGCACGCGATGCGCGCCCCCGTGGAAGCGGTTACCGAATACCACATCGGCGCGCCCACTCAGGATCGGTTCCAACAAGGTGGGATAGTCGCTGGGGTCGTACTCCAGATCCGCATCTTGTACGACCACCACGTCGCCGGTTGCTTCAGCAAAGCCAGTGCGTAAGGCCGCACCCTTTCCACGATTCTGTTCGTGAAACGCCAATTTTATGCGGCCACGCGCCTCCTGCTCAAGTTCGCGGAGGATTTCCCGGGTGCCGTCGGTGGAGTAGTCATCCACAATCACCAATTCCTTTTCCAAGCCAGGTTTGGATTGAAGTACTGTGCGCACCACCTGCGCGATGGTTGCCTTCTCGTTGTAAACCGGCACGACGATGGAGAGAGTTGTTATAGGTGGCGCGTGCTCGCCCATTCGCTGCTGCAATCCTGGGAAGTTGGCTTGGCGCGTCCTGCTTTCAGCTTGCGTAATCAGATACACCCCCAAAATTAGCATCTCCGGCTCGATCGGATGCCGGTAACGAGGATGCGGGAAAACTATGTAATAGATTACTGGATAAACCGCCAGGAGCAAGACGAATAGAGTGGCGCCTGGCGCGCGGCGTCGCATTGCCCGCAAAGCTCCCCACCAGGCGAGCACAGAGGACGCCAGGAACAGAGAGTTCTTCAGCGGCGCCAAGACCGGAATTGCCGACGATCTGGGAAGGCCAGCCCAGTAGTACACGAAGCGCTTGAGGCTCAACTGCACAAACGTGCCCGGATGGGCAGCAATAAACTCGAACGCCTCGCTCCGTCGGGCGGCGATATAATTGATCTCGCCCAAGCGCTGAAAATTCAACATCTCTAAAACATTGAGCGTGGGGTGCAGATACCACATCCAGGTGCCATCGGCGTGGGGACCGTTGCCCATGCGGAGTTCCGCGCCTGCGTTGTCCCGCACCAGAATAAATTTTCCAAAGACGTGGTAGTTGCGCAACGCCCAAGGCGTCAGGACGAGGGCGAAGCAGGCCAGAGTTGTGGCCATTGGCAGCAGCGACGCCAGTCCACCCCTTCTTCTCTGCACCCATAACCATGCTAACGACACCGGCAGGAAAGAGAGCAACGCCGGATTGTTGAGTGCTGCCACACCCCAAAGCGCGCCAAGTGCGGGCCACCAGCCCCACCGCCGTGTGTCCTGCAGCCGCAAGGTGGCCAGAAAAATCAATGCCAACAGCAGTGCAGAAAGACTGGTCTCCCAGACCCATCGCGTGGACCAATACATCACGAACGGCAGCACCGCCCACAACCAGCCGGACCAGAGCGCCACCTTCTCCCCAAAAGTGCGTTTGGCGATCAGGTATACGGGCACGCAGGTCAGCGCCGAGAAAATACTGTTAATGGTCAAGAGCGCAAACGCCGAGCCGTGACTATAAATCCCGAATAGTTTGAAAATGCCCGCGGTCAGATAAGCATAGAGCGGCGGCTCCCAAGCGGTGGGACCCGTGGGGACCTGAAACGGATTGCTGAAACCGTGACCCGATGCAATCGCCTGCGCGATTCGGCCCATTTCGTAGCCGAATTCGAAGTGCGCCTCAGTCGAGCGGAACCGGTACGTGTGCAGCAGAACAATCGCCCCTAATCGCAACAGGAAGGCAATCCCGACCATCCATGGCAGCGAGTCCCATGGGAAAGAGAAATGAGCTCCGGTTTGTCGCTGGGGAGCGATCTGCACGCGTGTTTGCGCGGCGGACTCCGAGGTGGGTATGTTCACAGCCATGTTGCGCGTGGAACCGAAGATTCTGCTGTCATTCTTGCCGATGGGCAACCGTTTCAGCAAGCAGGAAAGGACAAACGCTCGATTCGGCAACAGGTTATTGCGGAGGATGTGAGTCGGGCGCAGCTGGGAGCGGGCTGCCTGGTCGTAATTGACACTCGCTCTCACCAGACCTAGACTGAAAGCCTGATTCAGCAACTGGCAATTTTTCATCCAGGGGGCACATGGGCTGGTTACAGAACAAGTTTGAGAAGAACTTCCTTATAACCACCGTAGATTACGTCTTCAATTGGGCCCGCAAATCGGCGCTCTGGCCTATGACCTTCGGTCTGGCCTGTTGCGCCATTGAGATGATCGCTTCCTCAACGTCGCGCTTCGATATCGCGCGCTTCGGGTCTGAGGTATTTCGTCCCAGTCCCCGTCAAAGCGACCTGATGATCGTCGCCGGCACAGTGACCCTGAAAATGGCGCCGGTGGTGAAACGAATTTACGACCAGATGCCCGACCCCAAATGGGTCATTTCCATGGGAGCGTGCTCATCCGTTGGCGGGCCGTTCAATACCTACGCCGTACTACAAGGCGTGGACCGCATTGTGCCGACGGATGTGTACGTGATCGGCTGCCCCCCGCGCCCAGAGAACCTCTTCTACGCGCTCCTGAAACTGCAGGACAAAATTGATCAGATGTCGCTTGCCAAGCGGCCCACCGAGGTCCGCCTGGACGAGAGCATGGTAGAGAACTTCAAGCGCCAGGTGATGATCGCGCAAACATTGCAGCCGAAATAGCCTTCGTCCAAAAATTTAATGTCTCAATTCGTCAAGATCGCCAGTAAGTCCGATCTTCCCGCCGAGGGCCAGGCCAAGGAATTTCCCGTGGGCCAGCAAGTGGTCTGCATCGCTAATGTGAACGGAACCATCTCCGCAATGGATAACGTTTGTTTGCACCGGGGTGGGCCGCTAGGCCAGGGCGCGATCGAGGGCGACAAAATCGTCTGCCCCTGGCACGGCTGGCAATGGGACCCCAAAACCGGACAGGCAGCGCATAATCCCGCTGCCCGGGTATCTGTCTATCCGATTAAAGTTGAGGGCGACGACGTCTTAGTTGAAATTTGACCCTTTTTCCCTTCTGCGACACCCCTTCGTCACCATCTCTTTTCTTGCCTGGAGCTACTATATTGAAGGCTGGCATTTCCTGGCCGAGGCGGTGCTGTGGCCAGGGACGGCTACAGTTCGGGCCAGCACCTGAGCGAAGATTCACAATGGACGAATTTCTAAATCGCCGCTCCAAGCTTGAACTCATCGCCCTGGCGGCAATTCTGATCGCCATACCTGTTTATTTGTCGCGCGCCGTCCACGCTGAGATTTCCTTCTCCATCATGTATTTGCTGCCGGTGGCGCTGTTGAGCTGGTATGTGGGGCCGTGGGCCGGGATCCTGGGATCGGCAGTTTCGGCGGCAGCCTGGTTACACACTGACATGCTGGTGCACGCAACTTCCTACGGAAATCCGCACCTCATTGTCCGCTATTGGAACGCCGTCATCCTGTTTGGCTTTTTTCTGGTGACGGCGGTCATTCTCTCTCGGCTGAAGGCAGCCTATCGCCAGGAGCAGGAACTTTCGCGCGTAGATTTCCTCACCGGGGTTCCTAATTTGCGCGCCTTTCGCGAGGTGGCCGATCGCGAGAAGAACCGGGTCCGCCGCTATAAGCATCCGCTCACCCTGGCTTACATGGACATTGATAATTTCAAGGTTATCAACGACCGCTTCGGGCACCAGATTGGAGACGTACTGTTGGTATGGGTAGCAAAGATGATCAATCGCAATCTGCGTGCCACCGACTTTGTTGCCCGCGTCGGCGGCGACGAGTTCGCCATTCTTCTGCCGGAAACGGGCGCCGAAGCCGGCCAATTCGTGCTCTACAAACTGCAGCGCGTACTGCTTGACCTGATGGAGAAGAATAACTGGCCGGTGACCTTCAGTATCGGCGCGGCCACGTTTATCGCCGAACCGGAATCGCTCGAGCAGATGATCCAAAGCGCTGACGATCTGATGTACACCGCCAAGCGCAATGGAAAAAACCGCATTGCGCAGGCGGTGGTGGGAGCGTGAGCGGTTTTTGAGTTTCAGGTTTCGGGTCGGGTGAGGACTCTGTCGCAACTCTTAGGTCAGGTAGACACGTCCGCTGGTGATTTTATGCTGCAGGGTGGCAGCCAGGTTATCTATGTCAGTGGGGGCGAGGTTGCAAGTGATGCGTTCTTGCAGGAATACCGTACGATTGCTGCCCACAGCATCGCGCCGCAACTGAATAAGGAGTCCATGGACCGCATTAGGGTCGAATTTCTGGGGCGTCAGACGCACAATCTCGCTCAGCGTCTCCCCCACTGATAGAGGATTCCGGTACGGCCGTTCGCTAGTCATTGCGTCGAAAGTGTCGGCGAGCCCCACAATTCGTACCGGGGCAGAGACATCGTTCATCTGCAGCCCATCCGGGTAGCCGGAACCGTCGGCGCGCTCGTGGTGCCAGCGGACGGTTTCAGGGATCTGCGGCCAGGGGAACTGCACTCCAGTGACGATCTGATGCCCAACGGTGGTATGGTCGGCCATTTCCTGAAATTCGTCCGAGCTGAGCGCCTCCGGCTTTGCGAACAGGCGCTTGTCCACCGCGACCTTGCCGATGTCGTGCAGATAACCCGCCGAGCGTAAAGCAGCGACCTCGGTCGGATCCATGCCGAGCGCCTCACCAATGCCCGACGAATAGCGTCCCACGCGGAGGGAGTGCCCATGAATATTGATGTGCTTTACATCAATGGCAGCGGCAAAGGCTTCGAGAGTGTGATCGTAGAAGCCGTGCATGGAGGCCAGGAGCCGCAAGTTTTCGGAGACGCGCTGCGCCAGGGTCTGCTGCAGAGCGTGGTTGTGTACTGCCAGTGAGACGTAGTTGGCAAGCAGCCCAACTGCTTCCAGTTCCTCTTCGCTGTATGGAGCATCGCCTTCGCGACGGCCTAACGCCACCATGCCCACCAACCTCCCAGATACGGTCAGCGGGGCGATGCACTTGAACAGTTCGGGCGCGACGTTGCCATTCGAGCTCAGATATTGCTGCGAGGTTTGCGCATCGAGAATGCGCGGCTTGCGAGCGACAGTCAGGGCGTGAACATGTTTAGGAAGCAGCGGAATCAGCGCCGGTTCGGGCAGCAGCGCGAAACCTTGAGCGGCCACGGAGGCCATCAAGGCTGGTTTATCGTTGAAGGTGAAGAGTGCGCCCTCGCGGGCCCCGGCCGCGTCCACCAGCGCCGCCAGAACATCGCGCGCGATCTGGGGAAAGCCGCGCTCCGAGGTCATTTGCGGACCCAAGTCGGAGAGCGCTTCTACCGTCAGCAGCAGCTGCCGGAAATTGTTTTTCGTCACCGCCACGCGGGCGTGCGGACGAGCACAGAGCAAAAACAGCGTACCATGCGCTTCCTGCACTCAGGAGAGCAGAGTTGTTGGTTAGTTTGGTGCGTTGAAACGCGCGTGGGGAATCTAGAAATGCTCCCTTAGCTGGGGGAACTTCTCCAGTACCAGCAACCGTGCTGTCGGCGGCGCCGGGGCGAGGTCCTCGTGTTCCAGCACCCACGTATTGTCGTGAGGTACGAACACCGCGTTCAAGCCGGCCGAGAGTGCAGGATTGATGTCCGAGCGTGGGCTGTTCCCCACCATCCACGTGCTCTCGGGAGTCAGAGCGTATTTGATAGCTATACTGCGGTACGTTGACTCGTTTTTCTCGGCCACGATCTCCACCGCGGCAAAATACTCCTTCAGCCCTGAACGCTCGACCTTCCCTGTCTGCTCAGCCATTGCGCCTTTGGTGAGCAGAATCAGGTGATGTTTTTCGGCAAGATATCCCAAGGTTTCCAGAACTCCTGGCAGGAGTTCCACGGGGCGTTCGGCAATGGTGTGGGCAAATCCATGGATGGTCTCATGTAATAACGGCGTGATCGGCTCGACGGAAAGCCGCTCAAAAGTGGTGACCAGGGAATGCGCGAAACTATGCAACCCGTACCCGTGGCTGAGAATGGATTCCCGCTCAACCTGGTTCAACACCTCGCGCACCTGCTGTGGTGAGAAGTCCTGGTGATTCAGGAAAGAAATAAACTGGGCGATGGCGCGCTCGAAATAAATGTTGTTCTCCCAGAGTGTGTCATCGGCGTCCACCAGTAAGGTCTGCGCACCGTTAGATCGGAATCTCTCCACCATGGCCTCTCAATGATAGCGGTTATCCCCAATTTCGGGAGAGTGGTCTGCGCGGCTGAGCAGTACCGTTTGTTAGAATCTAGAAAATGAGAGTTTCAAATCGCCTGTTATTCGTTCTACTAATCGTGCTTTCTTCAACCTTTACTTTCTCCCAGAAGAAAAGCCGGCCTAAGCTGCCGCCTCGGGAGAAGAAACCGATCTCCGCCACCCTTGGTGTGTCTTCCGATCTGTCGCAGCAGCTGGCGAAATGGCGTGTCGTAAAGATGCCGTCCAACGCCGCGAAACTCAGCCTGCGTGAGCGGAAGTTGCTCGCCAAGCTAGTGGACGCCTGCCGCCACCTGGACGCCATCTATTGGCGGCAGAACGATCCCGAGGCGCTCACCCTGTATCAACAGCTAAAGGGAAGTACGGACCCACGGGATGCGAGGGTTCGCCGCATGTTGCTGATCAATGGTTCACGTTTCGATTTACTCGAAGAAAACAAGCCTTTCGTGGGGACGCAGCCGATGCCCCCGGGCCGCGGCTTCTATCCGCAGGGTGCTACGCGGGAGCAGATCGAGGAATATGTCAAGCAGCACCCTGACTCCAAAGCTGAGATCTACAGCCCGACCACAATTGTGCGTTGGCAGGGAAGTGATTTGACGGCAGTACCCTACCATGTGGCCTATCGGTCATTTCTTGAGGCAGCGGCACGCGATCTTCGTGCTGCCGCTGACCTCAGCGACGATAAGCAGTTTGCCGAATTTCTTCGCTTACGAGCGGACGCACTGCTGACGGATGACTACTACAAAAGCGACCTTGCCTGGCTCGATTTGAAGAATCCAAAGTTCGACATCATCTTTGCTCCGTACGAAACCTACATGGATGGCCTGCTCGGCGTGAAAGGCTCCTACGGCGCTGCAGTCTTGGTCCGCAATGAATCTGAGAGTCAGAAGCTGGCGTTGTTCCAGAAATACGTGCCCGAAATTCAGGAAGCTTTACCACTTGCGCCAGAGGGCCGACCCTCAAAGCAAGGTCTGGCCAGTCCAATGGAGGTGATGGACGCGCCTTTTCGCGCCGGCGACTTGCGGCATGGCTATCAGGCCGTCGCCGACAATCTGCCAAACGATCCCCGAATTCACGAGGCAAAAGGCAGCAAGAAGATTTTCTTCAAGAACTTCATGGATGCCCGGGTGCAGTACGTAATTCTTCCGGTTGCAAAACGCCTGATGCAGGCCGACCAGGCCGCCAAGGCATCTGGCGAAGGCTATCTTGCTGACGTGATGATGCACGAGATTTGCCATGGGCTGGGTCCAGTATTTGCCCGTATGGCGCAAGGCAAGGGGAGCATTCGCGAAGCCATTGGGCCTGCATTCAGCGGACTCGAAGAGGCCAAAGCTGACGTCGTGGGCATGTTTGCTCTGAACTGGCTGGTGAACCATGGCGCGCTGCCCAAGACCCGGCTACAGGAATACTACTCGTCCTATGTGGCGGGAATTTTTCGTACCGTTCGCTTTGGAATTGGCGAAGCCCACGGCCGCGCCGAGATGATGGAGTTCAACTATCTGAACGAGCGCAAAGCCATCAGTCGTGATCCAGCCACCGGGCGCTATTCCATCGACTATGTGCAGATGCCGCTGGCAATCCAAGACCTAGCGAAGGAGTTACTGGAGCAGGAAGCCACTGGAGATCGCGCGCGTACAGAGGCTTGGTTCATGAAGTACGGCTCGATGCCGGCAGAATTGCGGTCTTCGCTGAAAGCGGCGAGTGACGTACCGGTGGATATTGACCCTGTGTTTTCGTTCGAAGAGAAGATCCAGTAAATGTGGCGTGGGCGCTCCTGCGCGTGAACATCTGGCGGACAAAAGAGTCCGCCCTACACTCAACCCACAAACTCCACTTTAGCGGGATGAGGAATGACTCCCGCACGGTTACCCATTTCCAAAAGCCTTCTCACGGCTTCGCGGCCATCGTCACCGTAATCGAGCGTGCGCTGGTTAACGTACATACCCACAAACCTGTCGGCGGTTTGCGAATCCAGGTCGCGTGCAAACTGTTTGGCGTATTCCAACGCTTCTTCGCGGTGGTCAAGAGCGTATTGAATAGTCTGGCGCATCGCCGAGCCAACCTTTGCGATCAGCTCCGGTCCCAGTTCACGCCGGATAGCATTGCCTCCCAGCGGCAGGGGCAGCCCCGTCGTCTGGTGCCACCATTGTCCCAGGTCAACCACCCGGTGCAAACGGGCCTTCTCGTATGTCAGCTGACCTTCATGAATGATCAGTCCGGCTTCATAGTTTCCGGCAGCGACCTGCGGAATGATCTGGTCAAAAGGCACGACCACCGTCTCTACGCCGGGAGCAAAAAGTTGCAATACCAGATAAGCCGTGGTCAATGTGCCGGGAACTGCAATACGCGCGTTCTTGACACCCTCGGGCGAAAACGGACGGCTGGCCACGATCATTGGCCCGTAGCCCTCGCCCACGCTGCCGCCGCTGGAGAGCAGAGCGTAATCATCTTGAATGTAGGGATAAGCGTGAAACGAAATCGCAGTGAGATCGTAAACTCGGTCGTGCGCCTTACGATTCAACGTCTCAATGTCACACAAGGTGTGAGCAAAGCGAACTCCCGGCACGCGCACCTTATTCGTCGCCAGCCCGTAGAACATGAAGGCATCATCGGAGTCCGGACTGTGCGCGACGCTGATTT
Source organism: Terriglobales bacterium (assembly GCA_035651655.1). NCBI lineage: Bacteria > Pseudomonadati > Acidobacteriota > Terriglobia > Terriglobales > Terriglobales bacterium. Next base: position 81,514 of record DASRFG010000002.1, on the reverse strand, counting down.
CGCGCACTGCATCCGCGTCGTCGAGCGCTGGAGCTGCGGATGGTCGGGGGAGTGGGTTCACGACTGGGTCCGATAACGACGTACCCGATTGGCGATGCCGGAGGCCGACAGAATCTTGATGACTTCACCAAAGACGAACGGGTAGAGCGCGAAACGGCTCGCCTGCACGAAAGAAGTGTGAGTGAGCAGCATCAGCCAGGAGATTCCACCTGCGAACAGAATGACTTCCGCTGAGAGCGTCGCGGCAAGCGCTCGGCCGAAAGTCTTGCTGCCGCGTTCCCAGATCCACCCGGCACAAAACGCGACTACCGGATAGGCGATCAGGTAGCCGCCGGTTGGTCCCAGTAGCTGCGCAATGCCACCCAACCCCGGAGTGAAGACCGGCAGGCCACAAGCACCTTCCACCAGATAGAGCGCCACTGCTGCGAACCCACGCCGGCTTCCTAAAAGTAATCCCACCAGCAGCACACCAAAGTTCTGCAGGCTCAGCGGTACAGGGGTGAAGGGCAGCGGTAGCGTTATCCGGGCGCAGAGTGCGACAAACAAACTGGCGGCGACGATGATCGCGCCCTGGTGTACGGTGGCGAGAACCTGATCGGGGAAGTTTCTCTCGATACGTCCAACAGCAGATTTAACCATTTGTATGGTCTCTTGACGAAAACTTGAAATGTTCAGCTTCGAGCCAGACTTTCAGCCGACTAGAATATCAAACTATACGCTGGGCTATACCCCAACCGGATACGGCTTGCTGCTCTGCGGCTCCGCGCTCAACGAGAACCCGGAGAGCATTCCCTGGAACAACGACATCGCTCCCGTATACCAATAGCCGATGACGAACAGCAGCAGAAAAGGTACAGTGATGAAATTCTCGTTCTGTATGGCGTAGTAGACGGTCAGGGCGAAATAGCCGCCGATCAGCATTTCCACCCAGGGCACCCAACCCAGGCGTCGCCGATATTTGTTGGCCCGCACTCGGTCTTTCTTCGATTCCACCCGATACTTGGGAGTCCGCGCGAAGGCCGACTGGTGGCCAAACAGTGCCTCCAACACCGCTCTTGAGTTGGTGACCGTGAGCCCGATCCCCAGCGCCATCAGAAACGGCAAATAAATAATGCATTTCCACCATGTTTTCGGGTACAGCACTTTTTGCGAGACCAGATAAAAACTGGAAATTGAAAAAGTGGACGCCAGGAAAAGTGGGAGGTCAATTATCAACATCTGGAACCAGCCCTGATAGAAGCGGATGATCATGGCCGGCAGCAGCAGCACGGAAAGCGCAATCATCAGTGGATAGCTGATATTGGCCGTCAGGTGATACCACGCCTCTACCTTCACCCTTAGCGGCGCATCGCTCTTCATCACTTGCGGCAGGATTTTCTTCGCCGTCTGGATCAGCCCCTTCGCCCAGCGTGCCTGCTGGGTCTTGAATGCGGTCATCTCAACCGGAAGCTCCGCCGGGCAGCCTACGTCCTCCAGGTAAACGAACTTCCATCCCTTTAATTGCGCGCGGTAAGAAAGATCGGTATCTTCGGTGAGCGTGTCGTGCTGCCATCCGCCGGCTTCTTCAATGGTGGCGCGTCGCCACATGCCCGCCGTGCCATTGAAGTTAAAAAACACGCCTGAGCGCGACCGGGCGCCATGTTCAAGGACAAAATGCCCGTCCAGAAGAATGGCCTCGACGTTGGTGAGGAACGAATAATTGCGGTTAATGTGCTCCCAGCGGCCTTGCACCATACCAATTTTTGGATCGGTAAAGTAGTGGACCATCTGTAGCAGAAAGTCCGGACGCGGAACAAAGTCGGCGTCAAAGATGGCGATGAACTCGCCCTTCGCCGTTTTCATCCCCTCGCGCAAAGCCCCCGCTTTAAACCCTTCGCGATTGGTTCGATGATGGTAGGTGATCGGGTGTCCCTGCTTGGCATATTGCTGCACCAAGTTATGAGCGACCACTCTGGTTTCGTCCACCGAATCATCGAGCAGCTGGATCTCAAGTTTGTCCTGCGGATAGTTCAGCTTGCACACGGCATCTAGCAAGCGCTCCACCACGTACTGCTCATTGAAAATCGGCAGTTGCACCGTAATAGACGGTAGATCGGCAAAACGTCCAGCCGGACCATTCGCGCGATTCTTCTTGTTCTTGTAATAGAGATATACCAGCGTGTAGCGATGGATTCCGTACGAGGCGAGCCACACTAAGACAATGAAATAAGGTATAAGCAAAGCCAAGTCAAAGGCGTTGGCGTGGTAAAGCCCCAGGAAAGTTTTATCAAGCAAATGGGAGCGGATGTATTGCATCGGCCCGCGCGGCTGTAGCAGCAGGGCCATTCCCGAAATGGACTTATCAAGAAAAAAAGGGCTGGCTAACATGTTCTCTTGCAACTAGCGGAGCAAACTATTCATTTTACCTGAGTTCTGTACGGGGACCAAAGTTTGAGTGCACAGGGGCTAAAGCCCTCATGATCTTGCTGCTAGCCGCACGGCTAAAGCCGTGCTCTTCCACGTTAGGGCAAGCCTTAAGGACGTGAAGCAAAACGTTCCGGAATAACTCGGAGTTACGGGGAGCGACTTCGGACGTGTACCTACAAGAAGGCACTCCCGGTTAACGAACTCCCGAAGAGTCTCCAATGAGTGGCAAGCGGCCTAGCCTTGTCGCAAACAATTCGAAAAGCCTGGAACACCGTGGAAGCGTGGGCCTTCAGGCCCACGATAAAGCGCACGAAAGAAGCGGGGCTTTAGCCCCTGCGGATTTTTAGTGCACAGGGGCTAAAGGCCTCATCCCTTGCTGCTAGCCGCACGGCTAAAGCCGTGCTCTTCCACGTTAGGGCGATCGATCCTGCAGGACGCGGACAAAAAGGTTCCGGAATAACTCGGAGGAGCGGGAAACTACGTCGGACGTGTGCCTAAGGGGCGCGGAACACGAACTTCCGAAGAGTTTCCAACAAAGTAGCGGCCTAGCCTTGTCGCATACAATTCGAAAAGCCTGGAACACCGTGGAAGCGTGGGCCTTCAGGCCCACGATAAAGCGCAAGAGAGAAGCGGGCTTTAGCCCCTGAGGCCCAAAACTCAGTTCAGGAAATAGGCACGATAGAGAGTGTCTCGCTGCGCAGGTCGGAAGCCTGCATCGCGGATAATGCGCCGCAACTCTTCTTCCGTGGTGCAGTTATTCACCCCGGCGGCGCGGACGACGTTTTCTTCCAGCATCACGGAACCGACGTCATTGCCACCAAATCGCAGCCCCATCTGGCAGACCTTCAAACCCTGAGTGACCCAGCTGGATTGCACGTTCAGGAAGTTCGAAAGGAAGATTCGCGAAATCGCCAGGACTTTCAGGTACTCAACCGAGGTTGCTTCATCCCAGTGACGCCCGCCCAATGCCGTATTCGCCGGCTGGAAACTCCAGGGAATGAACGCCGTGAAGCCGCCGGTCTCTTCTTGCAAATCATATAAGCGCTTGAAGTGGTTGACCCGGTGCTCAGGCTTTTCACCAACCCCGAACATCATGGTGGCCGTTGTGCGCATGCCGAGTTGGTGGGCGGTGCGATGCACGTTGAGCCAATCGTCTGTAAGGCACTTCAAGCGGGCGATCTTGTAGCGCACTTCGTCGTCGAGGATTTCGGCGCCACCGCCGGGAATCGAATCCAGGCCGGCATCGCGCAGCCGTGCGATGGTGTCTCGGATAGTGAGACCGCTATACTCCGCGATCGCGATAATCTCAGACGCCGAATAACAGTGCAGGTGAACCTTGGGAAAACGCTGCTTGATGCCGCGCAGCATTTGCTCATGCCAGTCAATCTTTAAGTCAGGATGCAGTCCGCCCTGCATCAGCACACCCGTCCCCCCGAGTTCTACCGTCTCGCGGATCTTCTCGTAGATGGTTTCGAAATCCAGAATGTAACCCTCTTTGGCCTGAGGGCCTTTCAGGGGGCGGTAGAAGGCGCAGAAAGTGCAGTACTCGGTGCAGAAGTTGGTGTAATTGATGTTGCGGTCAATGATGTAGGTGACCACGCCTTCGGGGTGCAGCTTTCGCCGCACCGCGTCCGCTTCCATGCCAATGCCGATCAGGTCATCGGAACGGAACAGCTCTATGGCCTGTGCGTTGGTCAGCGACATAACCTGTAATTGTATCGTGGCGGCCGTTGGCAGCCCAAGAGGAACTCATGCCGTGCGTCTGGTTTCGCGGCGCGGCAGGCGATCGTCGACCTGGTTCTGCTCGCGATACTTCGGGCGATACCACCTGAAGTAGAGCAGCGCGCCGATTCCACTGATCACCGCCAGCGCCAGCAGCGTATACAACAAAGGCATGTAGTACCGCGAAAGAAAGCCGATAATCGCTCCGCCATAGCTGCGGCCCAGAAAAGCCAGAGCAAAGTAACGCAAGCCGCGGCCTGCGGCGAGTGCAGACAGGAACTTTCTCGGAGGATATTGCAACACCCCGGCGGTCATCAGCACAGGGACCATGGGAAATGGCGGAGGCAGTATTGACCCAATGAAGACGGTGACGAATCCGTGCTCCTCGAACCTCTTGTATACCTTCGCGGCCCGGCGTGCGCCGACTTTCTTTTCCAGCGTCTCCTTGCCGCCTTTTTCTGCGATGCGATAGGTCAGGTAACCGCCAAAGACCGCACCCAATGTCGCCATTACTCCGTAATAGGGCCACCATTCAGGATTGCGGGCTGAAAGCAGCACCACGAACACGTCCATACTGCCCGGTAGGGGAACCACGGAGTTGTCGGCCAATCCGAGCAGGATCAGACCCGGGCCACCCAGGCGGTGAACCCATTGCCAGATGGGGTTGATCAGCAACGCTGAGAGCAGAATTCGCATGTGCGCCTTTACGCGACCGACACAGCTTAGAAGCGCTCAGCGCGCGGAAAGATACTCAGAACAGCCGTTTCTCCTTGCCAGACGGCCATTCGGGCCTATGCCAGACGAGAAATGGAAGACGCTGTGAGCGGCTGCAGAAAGCGAAGCGGCGGCACCCGATGTACGACGCCTAACTCGGCAGCATAGCGAAAGAACAGCTGCATGCCGGCCAAACATTCGGTATCGAGCACATAGTGGATGTTCCTGGTCAGGTATGCTCTGACTTCATCTTCGCTGATTCCCACTCTGGGCGCCCACTCGCGGGCGATCGAATCAAGGTGTACAGGCTCGAGGCCGTGATCGCGTGACTGCTGAAAAATCGAGGCCAGTTCCAAAGTTTCTGTGCCTGCGAGCGCATCTTGGCGCACCGCCCAGAATGCGAAAACAAATGGTTTTCCGGTAAACTGCCGCCATTGCTCCGCAAGATCGAACACGTGATAGCGAGACCGATCCACCTTCAGGGCCGGATCGCCGATAATTAAAGCGGCATCGCAAGCCTGCAACATTGATGGCAAATCAGGCGGCAGGGAACGGAAGTCGCGGTTGCCTCCCAGCCATTTGTTGAAGATTACTTTCGCTAATCCGACCGAGCTCAACGAAGATTGGTCAGTCGCCACCGTCCTTATTTCTTCCAGCCGGACCTTGCTGACCAGCAGAATTGACCGTACCGGGCCTTTGGCAGCGATGGCGACCTCAGGAATGATCACCAGATCGGGAATACTCGTGTACGCAATAGCGGGGATTATGCCGATGTCCGCTGAACCTTCACGCAATGCCGCGGCACAAGTCGCCGGCACGGTGTAGGAAATATCGAAGTCGCGCGCAGCCTTGCCGTGGATAAAGTCCCACATCAGCGGTGCCGTGTTCAGGTATGAGATTGCGGCAATTCGGAAGCGGCGCATGCGCAGAAGGCTCATTCTAGCAGCACAGTCAGGGCACAATCTCGGATGTGAGAGGCCAACACCGCGGAACGTCATCCGGAGGGTTAGTATTCTTTTAAACATGAAGCGCGCAGCCCTCGGGGTTCGAATGCATTCGGGTTGGGGAGTGCTCGTGGCAATTTCCGGAGATGCCAACGCGATAGAGCTAATAGATCGGAGGCGAATCGAAATCACCGACTCGAAGGTTCCCGGTGCGAGGCAGCCCTATCACTACGCGGCGAGTGCTGAACTTCTTGGATTGGCAGAAAAAGAAAAATACCTCGCTGACTGTGCCGCCGTCTCAGAGCGCTTGGCCTTAGCGGCCGTGGGAGAGTTGGCGCGAGAATTGGAAGCCCACCAGTATCGAGTGATAGGTTCTGCTGTTCTGTTAGCCTCGGGTCGTCCTCTACAGGCTGTTTCACAGATTCTCGCGTCGCACCCGCTGATTCATACCGCGGAAGGCGAATTCTTTCGCAATGCCGTAAGGCAAGCTTGTGAACATTTGAAAATTCCAGTCACAGCAATCAAAGAACGTGACCTCGATGCGCGCATCAACACCGCATTCGGGAATGCGGCAAACGAGGTGCAGCGTGGGATCTCAACCCTGGGGCGTTCTATGGGCCCGCCCTGGACCAAAGATCAAAAAAACGCGGCACTTGCGGCTGCCATAATTCTGGCAGACAATCGCCAACCCGGAGGAGAAGGTGGGCCCACATGAATCCAGATGAATTCAGAGGTTCAGTTACGGGAGAGGCGCCGAGCCCAGGGCTATCAGCCCCGCTAGCGGCGCTCTGGTGGGACGCAAAAGGTGATTGGGCTCGCGCTCACGACCTGATTGACGAACTGGAAACCGTAGACGGCATGGCTGTCCACGCCTACTTGCACCGCAAGGAGGGGTCGGCGTCCAATGCTGAGTACTGGTACCAGCGTGCCGGGCGCAGCTTTCACCGCCCCGCCCTTGAAGCCGAATGGGCGGCGCTGGTCGAAGCCCTCTTATCCGGCGCTCTTAAACCGTGAGATGGCCCCCGCTTTGCTGGTGGGCCCGGTCTCGTGGTCACAATCGTGTGTGTCCTCCTTCCTTGACACTCTTTTTGCCTCCCGTATAAAGTCCGCCCATTCTCCGAACGTATGGCCAGCGCCATTCCCATCCCGGGCGAAGTCCTGCAGACCTGTGTCCAGCAATGGCTCGCGCTCCTCCTGACACCCGGTCTTGGTCCCACTCGGGCGCGGCGGATGCTTGAACGGTTTGGAAGCGTAGATCACATCTTCCGGGCTTCCCTGACGGAGCTGGAGGCCGCAGCCATACCCGCCGTCTCCGCCCAGTCACTGGCGACGGGCAAGTCCATGGAACTGGCGGGGGAGGAACTTGCCCGCGCCTCGGCGCTCAATATCAGGATTCTGACGCTGGACGATCCTCAATATCCGCAACGCCTGCGTGAGATTTACGATCCGCCGCTGGTACTGTATGCCCGCGGCGACGTAGCCGTCCTGGCGCAGCCTTCCATTGCCGTTGTGGGCACGCGTCATCCCAGCCCTTACGGCCTTGGCATGGCAGAGCGACTCTGTGCTGATCTTGCGGCGCGCGGTCTGGCAATAGCCAGTGGCATGGCGCGCGGCATTGACAGCGCAGCGCATCGCGGCGCCATCGCCGCAAGAGGTAAGACCATCGCCGTGTTTGGCACCGGAATAGATGTGATTTACCCGCGGGAAAACCAGCGGCTTTCGGAGCAGATCCTGGCCACCGGCGGTGCGCAAGTCTCTGAATTTCCCATTTCCACGTTTGCCGCGCCCCAGAATTTTCCCATTCGCAATCGCATCATCAGCGGCATGTCCGTGGGCGTCTTAGTCATCGAAGCTGGAGAGTACAGTGGCACCCGCATCACTGCCCGCTGCGCGCTGGAGCAAAACCGTGAAATCTTCGCGGTCCCCGGCAACGTCACAAACCGCAACTCCTGGGGGCCCAATACCTTGATCAAGCAGGGCGCCAAGTTAGTGGCGACATGGGAGGACGTTTGGGAAGATTTGCCGACACAGATTCGGGTTCAACTCTCTCCACCGGAAACCGCGGCGGATGTGCCTGGGACGGGAAATCTGTTTGAAGATCACGCTATGGCGCCGCACGAGCGCCGTATCCTCAGCCTGCTTAAAAAGGACGAGGCCACTCAGATCGATGTAATTGTGGAAAAGCTCGAGCCTGAATTGTCATCGTCTGAAATCTTCGCAGCGCTGTTCGAGCTTGAGTTGGCGGGGAAGGTTCGGCAACTGCCGGGAAAGAACTTCGTGAAAGCCTTTTGAGCTACTTACCTTCGTCACGACATCTCACGGGGTGTCGGGAGGGCGGGCGTGCTATAGTACCCGCAATTCACCTCGAAGTGGCCTCGAGCAGAAGTTACGGTTCCCCGGCTGGAGAGGGAGTGCCTGTGACTTGCTGCCGGTTGCATCCGGCAGGCCGAGTGGAGCATCGAATCCGCTGATCCCCCACAAGCAGCATGGCGAGAGTTGGTGTTCCGTGCTAGTTTCAAAAGAGGTAGAACGACGCCGCCGACTGGTGCGGCGCTAATTTTGAGGAGATATTGGCTAATAATCTGGTAATTGTCGAGTCGCCTGCCAAGGCGAAAACCATCAAGAAATATCTAGGCAAAGGGTTCGACGTGGAGGCTTCGCTCGGCCACGTCAAAGACCTGCCGAAGAGCCAGCTTGGGGTTGATATCGACAATGATTTTGAGACCGAATACGTTGTCATTCCTGGCAAGGAGAAGGTTGTCGCCAGGCTGAAAAAGCTGGCCAAGGACGCTGCTGCCATCTACCTGGCGCCTGACCCCGATCGCGAAGGCGAAGCCATTGCTGCGCACCTGGCCGAAGAGCTCGGGCCAAACGGCGGGGGCAAGAAGAAGAAAAAAGGTGGTATTCCGATTCATCGCGTCACCTTCAACGAAATTACGCAACGCGGCGTGCGCGATGGCTTTGATCATCCGCGAGAGATTGATTGGAACCTGGTGGACGCGCAGCAGACCCGTCGCGTGCTCGATCGCCTGGTCGGCTATCAGGTTTCGCCGCTGCTCTGGGACAAAGTCCGCCGCGGACTCTCAGCCGGACGCGTTCAGACTGTGGCATTGCGCCTGATCGTAGAACGCGAACGAGAGATCAAGGCATTCGAAAAGAAGGAATACTGGACCCTGGACGCGCATCTGGCTGCGAACAAGCCTCCGGCGTTCGACGCTCGCTTCCTGGGTCGAGGCGAAGAAAAGATCGAAATTCCCAACGGTGAGGAAGCGGAGAAGATCCGCGCCGGGCTGGAAGCGGCGAAATGGACTGTCCGCTCGGCTGAAAAGAAAGAGCGCCGCCGCAATGCCACGCCGCCATTCACCACCAGCAAGCTGCAGCAGGATTCCTCGCGACGCCTGCGCTTCAGCGTCAAGCGGACCATGATGATCGCGCAGCGCCTCTATGAAGGAATTGAACTGGGCGACGAAGGCCTGGTCGGCCTCATTACTTATATGCGCACGGATTCAACGCGCGTGTCGCCGGATGCATTGGCGGAGTTGCGCGAAATGATTGGCCAACAATACGGCCCCGAGTATTTGCCGGAGCAGCCTAATACTTACAAGAGTAAGAAAGGCGCGCAGGAAGGCCACGAGGCGATTCGTCCCACCTCGGCCTTGCGCCATCCCGACCAGGTCAAGCAATACCTGCAGGAAGACGAGTTCAAGGTTTACAAGCTCATCTGGCAACGCTTCGTTGCGTCGCAAATGAACCCGGCGGTTTTCGATCAGACCACGGTGGATATAGACGCCAAAACTGCGGCTGATACTTTCTGGTTCCGCGTCACCGGATCAGTACTGAAGTTTGACGGTTTCCTGAAGATTTACGAGGAATCCAAAGAAGGCAAGGACGAAGAAGACGAGGCGCTCAAGCACAAGCTGCCGCCGCTGGAAACGGGCCAGTCACTCACCTTGCGCGAGCTCAAGCCGGAGCAGCACTTCACCGAACCGCCTCCGCGCTACAACGAAGCTTCGCTGGTCAAAGAGCTCGAAGAACGCGGCATTGGCCGTCCATCAACCTACGCCACCATTCTCAGCACCATTCAGGAGCGCCAGTACGTGCAGAAGGCCGGAGGCAAGTTCGCGCCTACTGAAATCGGTCTGGTGGTGACGGATTTGCTGGTCGAGAATTTCAAAGATATTTTTGATCCTCAATACACCGCTCGGCTGGAAGAAGAGCTGGACGAAATCGAGGAAGGTCAGGAGAAGTGGACTGACGCCCTGCATGAGTTTTACAAAAAATTCGAGAAGGACCTCCATTACGCCGAGAAGCACATGGAAAACATCAAGCGTATGGAGAAGCCTACGGAAGAGAAGTGCGAGCGCTGCGGCTCACCGCTGGTGATCAAGTGGGGCAAGCATGGGTCTTTCTTTGCGTGCAGCTCTTACGACAAAGAGGATCCCAACACCTGCACCTTCACCAAGGAAAATCCTATTGATCTGCCGGACCTCGATACAGCAGATGTGCAAGGTACCGCACAGGAAGAATACTGCGAGAACTGCGGGCGGCCCATGGTCCTCAAACGCGGACGTTTTGGGCAGTTCATGGCGTGTACTGGCTATCCCGATTGCAAGACCACGCGCCGGCTCGACCAAGGGCGCAAAGTGCCCGACATTCCGCTGGACGAAACCTGCCCCCAATGTGGTCGCAACATGGTGTTGCGCCATGGCCGGTACGGCGAGTTCACATCTTGCAGCGGCTACCCCGAATGCAAGTACGTGAAGCAAAACTTCATCGGCGTGAAATGTCCGGAGTGCAAGGACGGGGAAGTAGTGGAGAAGCGTGCCCGCCGCAAGGGCAACACCTTCTACGGTTGCTCTAACTATCCCAAGTGCAAGTTTACCTCTGCCAACAAGCCCCTCGCGGAGAAGTGCCCGGAATGTGGCGGCGAATATCTGGTAGAGAAAACATTGAAAGCCGGGCCGGTAATTGCCTGTCCCAATAAAGAGTGCGAATACGAGCGCCCGCTCGAAGTCGCTCCCGCCGCAAGCTGAAAGCTCCCGCCTAACACGAATTCGGGTTACCAAAGAGTGGTTGTTTCCCTCCTGTTATCTGGCTAACTGTTCCTGATGCAGCCTAAACTTACGAAATTTTGCAGCAAGGCGTTGTGAATAGCACTTAGGGAACTCAGAATGCTCATCCCAATCCGGCACGAGAATATGTCCGCGCGGCGATGGCCGGTGATCACTATCGCGTTGATTGCGATCAACGTTCTCGTCTTTCTGGGAACCCACTGGGAGATGGAGGAAAAAGAGCCGCAACTCGGACGCGTCAAGGTTCACATTCTGATACTCGCGGCGGCCCACCCTGAACTTAATCTTCGCCCCGAAGAACAGCAACTGGTGGAAGGTTTTCGTCGGCAAAAGCCGGATACCTGGAAGCGACTCCAGAACCCGAACCATGAGGTAATTGACGGCTGGGATGCAAAGATGCGCCTTGTAGAAGACCCACAGGCGCTGCAATCTGAAATGGATTCACTTACAGCCAAGTACTCCGAACTTTCCGCAGCATCTATTTCTCAACAGTACGCCTTCATACCCGCCCACCCGAAGGCTCTCTCGTATTTGACGGCAAATTTTCTTCACGGTGGCTGGATGCATTTGATCGGCAATATGTGGTTCCTATGGCTGGCGGGGTTCGTATTGGAGGACGTCTGGGGCCGCGCTCTGTATTCGGCGTTCTATCTCATAGCTGGCGTTGCAGCTTTGCAGTTTTATGCATGGTCGAACCCCGGCAGTGTGATTCCGACCCTGGGAGCGTCGGGAGCGGTGGCGGCACTCATGGGAGCGTTTTTAGTCCGCTTCCCCAAGATGAAAATTGAAATGGCATGGCTGTTCATGTTCCGCCTATACCGCTTCAAGGCGGCGGCTTACTGGCTCCTGCCTATGTGGTTGGGAGTCGAGATCTTATACGGTTCCCTATTTGGAAGCTTGAGCGGGGTTGCGCACTGGGCCCACGTGGGCGGGTTCACCTTTGGTGCGTTGGCGGCGGTTGGCCTTCGCGAATCCGGTTTCGAGCAGAAAGCTACCAAGGCCATTGAAGCGAAGGTTGAGTGGAAAACTGATCCTGAGATTGTTCAGGCTACCGATTTGATAGAGAAGGGCCAGCTTGACCAGGCCGCCACAATCCTGAACAACCACCTTGCTTTGAAACCTGATTCCGTGGATGCATGCAGCCTGTTGCGACAGATCCACAAGAAGAAGAATGACCTCCCGGCCTTTCAAGATGCCAGCATTAAGCTGAGTGCTCTGTATCTGAAAGCTCGCGAATCACAAGCGGCATGGGAGGTCTACGAAGAGTTCCTTGCCTCTGGAGGCTCCCAGATTCCGCCGGCTATTTGGTTCGATCTTTGTCGGATAGCAGAGGAGCAGCAGAACTTCGAGCGTGCCGTGGGCGAATACGAAAAGCTGGCTGCTACCTACCCGAAAGAACGGCAAGCTCTCATGGCGCAGCTTGCGGCCGGCAGAATATATCTGAAGCGGCTCAATCGCCCACAGGATGCGCTCAAGCTTTTCCATGCAGCCTCGGCATCACCCGTTCCACATCTGGATTTGGAAGCCAATATCCAGATGGGCATTCAGGAAGCTAACGCCGCGCTCTCGCCCGGGAAAGCCAAAGCAGCAACTGCCGGAACTTAGTTTTCTGCTCCTCCAACCTTTCCTTTACCCCGAATTGTTTATCCTCACCTTGAAACCCGCGCCATCGCGGGCGATAATAGGGGGCCCCCAATTTTTTCTTTGTATTTATTGACCTGAATTTCAGTCAGAACAGGAGTTGTCATGTCAGATCACCAAAATGCAAGTCATCACGACGCGGAATTGATCTTGCAACTTTACGATTTGCGCCGCGAAGCGGAAATGCGCAAGGCGCGAACCTTTATCACCAATTTTTGGCCTCAAAGTACAGAAGACGTCTTGAAAGTCGTTCAGGCTTTTGGCACGCAGGAGAATGCCTGGCTCCGGCAGGTTCTCGGATATTGGAACATGGTCGCATCCCTGGTTCTTCGCGGGACTCTGCACGAGGGTCTGATGTTCGACAACTCCGCTGAGCTCTGGTTTGTTTATGCCAAGCTGAAGCCGTTCATCAAGGAAATCCGGGAAAAGATGCAAATGCCGGAGTTCCTGGGGAACATCGAGAAAGTCGCCGAGCGCACGCCCGAGGGTCGGGAGCGCGTCGAGACTATGAAAAAACGTTTTGCGCGCTTGTCGGCCATGCAGGCGGCTGCCGGAAGCAAAACCAGCGCTGCCGACTAGCGATTACCGGCAAGTAAAGCAGGACGGAGCTTTGCTTTACCTGCCGAGATTACGAAATGTACTCGCGGATGTACTCATCGCGCGAAGCGGCAAGCTCTTGCGCCGTTCCGTCGAAGATCACCTTGCCATCGCGCAGCATTAGAAACGTAGTGCGGACATCAATCTCACCGGGTGGGATGGGCAGCATCTGATTGCAGCGACGATCGAAATAATGGGTGGCCATGGTAAACGCATCCTGCAGCCGGTGGCTCACCAGAAGCGAGCTCGTTTTGTAAACATCACGCTGTTTGAGAATTAGCTCGATGATCGTGGTCGAGGTCACCGGGTCGAGACCGCCAGTAGGGGAGTCGTAGAGCAGGATTTCCGGCCGGGTGATGATTGCCCGCGCTATGGCCACTCGCCGCCGCATACCACCGGACAGCTCCGCGGGAAACATATCCATCGTGTGTTCGAGTTCAACGAAACGGAGCGCTTCCTGGACGCGTTGGGTGATCTCCTCTTCAGGAACGCCCTCCTCGATCAGCCGGAAGCCCACATTCTCTCTCACCGTGAGTGAGTCGAAAAGCGCGCTTTCCTGAAAAACCATTCCGATATTGCGGCGCACTTCAAACAATTCTTCTTCACTCATGCTGGTCACGTCTTGACCCAGCACCCGGATGCGCCCGCTGTCCGGCCTTATCAGCCCTAACGCGAGCTTCAGAATTGTGCTCTTGCCGGAGCCGGCGACTCCCAAAATTCCTTTCGTCTCGCCGCGTTCCAGCAAAAACGAAATTCCATCCAGGACCTGCTTGCCTTCAAAGCTGATGCTGACACTTTCAAACACAATCGCAGGCTCCTGGGAAACCTGCCTGACCTTTGACAACACTTCGGTTGGGGCAAGCGTCGGCATCGTCTAGTAGAGCAAGGGGAATAACAACTGCGCTACGAAGTAATTCACCACCAAAATGAGCACTGAGGCCGCGACCATCGCCTGGGTAGTGGCCCGGCCTACTCCCTGGGTGCCTCCTCGAGAGGAAAGGCCGTAATAACACCCAATCGTCGCGATTATGAACCCGAACAGAACCGGTTTGACTAAGCCGAGAAACACGTCCCCGAAAACCAGTGACTGGTACGCATTGTTCCAATACTGCCGGGAGTCGAGATGCAAAAAACCGTAAGCCACCGCCCACCCGCCGCACAGCCCTACCAGGTCAGAAATAACCGTCAGAAAGAATGACATCACCACCGTGGCAAAGACCCGCGGCGTGACCAACTTCTTGGTCGGATCCGTGCCCAGGGCGCGCATGGCGTCGATCTGCTCGCTTACCTGCATCGAGCCCAATTCGCTGGCCATCCCGGTGGCGTTTCGTCCGGCAACCATGAGCCCGGTCAGCACCGGACCCAACTCCCGCACCATGGAGATAGATACCAGCTCTCCCGTTAGTGCCAGCGATCCAAACTGCTGCAACGTCCGCGACGCATTCACCGCCAATACCGCGCCGGTAAAAAGACCGGTCAGAATCACAATAGGTAGCGACCCCACACCCACCAGGTCCATCTGCTGAACCGTGTCCGCAACATACCGGGGATGTCGAAAGATATTGGCGACGGAGCGACCCGCAAGGATGGAATAATTTTGGACTGCGAGTACTGCCTGCTTGGCGTAATCCGACGGGGAGATAAGCTCCATGCGTGTTGGGGCGCAACTTGCGTCCCGCAACGAAATATAACAGAGCTACCGGTAGGGAACCATCGTATGGCTAGAGTCTGGGCTATTGCGGGAAAGCTGAGCCGTCCTCGAGGCCGAGAAGTCTGCGTGACTCATTCTCGGCTTTTCCGTTTGATTTCGATATTGAGCCGCTTGATCTTCTGGTTAAGCGTGGAAAGTGGCACCCGGAAGCGCTCCGCGGCTTCGGTCTGGTTCCACGCGCACTTTTCCAACATCTCGCTGATCACCCGCCGCTCGCAATCTTCAATGATGTCAAACAGAGAGGCGTCAGAACGGTGCTCCAACACCGGCAATGTAGCGCCCCGTCCCACAATGTGGTCTGGCAACAAATCGAGTCCGATGGTCGGACCGGAGGAGAGCACCACGGCGCGTTCAATCACATTCTCCAATTCGCGAACGTTTCCCGGCCACGAGTAGTTCAGCAAGGGACGCAAGGCCTCCGAGCTGATCTGCCGCACCGGCCGCTCATTTTCCTGGGCGTACTTTTTCAGGAAGAAGTCCACCAGCAGCGGAATGTCCTCGCGCCGCCGCCTTAAAGGTGGCAGCTCAATGCTGATGACGTTCAGGCGGTAGAACAAATCCTCGCGAAACCTGCCTTCGCGCACCAGTTGCTTAAGCTCAACGTTGGTGGCGGCGATGATGCGCACATCAACCTGGAGCTCCTGCACTCCACCCAGGTGCATGAATTTACGGTCCTGCAGCACCCGCAAGATCTTGGATTGCGTGTCAACGCCCATGGTGCCAATTTCATCCAGGAAAAGCGTGCCCCGGTCGGCAACTTCAAACAATCCTTTCTTGGACGCAATGGCGCTGGTGAATGCGCCTTTGACGTGACCAAACAGGGTTGATTCCAGTAAGTCGGTGGGCATGGAACCGGCATTCACCGGCACAAAAGCGCGGTCGCTCCGTGGAGAGTTCAGGTGAATGGCCTTGGCGATCAACTCCTTCCCAGTGCCGCTTTCTCCCTGCAACAGCACGGTTGATCGGCTAGGCGCCACTTGCGCAATCAGATCGAAGATGCGCAGCATGGCTTCGCTCTTGCCTACGATGTTCTCAAAATTGTAACGCTGCTTGAGGGCCCGCTTGAGCTGAACGTTCTCTTCTTCTGCACGACGACGCGCCACTGCGGCGCGCACATCTGCGAGCAGCTTCTCGTTGTCCCACGGTTTTTGGATGAAATTGGTGGCGCCTGCCTGCATCGCCTTGACCGCATTCTCGAGGGTGCCGTAAGCAGTGATCATCACCACCGAAAGCTCGGGGTCGCGCGAGCGGATCTGCTGCAACACTTCCATACCATTGCGATCGGGAAGGGCAAGATCCAGCAAAACCAGATCGAAGGTGCGCTCGCCCAGCCGTAGAAGTCCTTCTTCAGCACTGCCGGCCGAGTCCACGTCGTAGCCTTCCAACTCCAATAGAGTTTGTAGGGACTCCCTGATTTCCGCCTCATCATCCACGATCAGGACGGATCCGGAGCTAAACTCGCGGGCATCGCCTAGCGGGCGGCGCGCAATAAGAGCAGCTTCAGCCATGGCATATCTCTCGCTTTGAGTCTTCTAAATTGTCTAACTTACGCATTCACGGCCTTCCTTATCAGCGGAAACTCAAGATAGAACGTGGTTCCCTCGCCCGGCCGGCTTAATACCTGGATCTTTCCTGCATGTTCCTGAATGATGCCGTAGGTCACCGAAAGACCTAACCCGGTGCCCCGAGGTTGACCTTCCCGCGTGGAGTTTTTGGTGGTGAAGAACGGATCGTAAATACGCTGGATGTGCTCCTGCGCAATGCCCATGCCAGTATCAGAAATAGTCACACTCACGCCGGAGCCATTCCGGGTCTCGACCCGCAGCCTCCCGCCTCCCGGCATAGCGTCCTTGGCGTTCAGGAAGAGGTTGAGAAATACTTGCTGCAGCTTGCCCCCATTGCCGTGGATGAGCGGCAGGCCGTCCAATAAATCTGGTTCCACTGTCACGCGAGCAACTTTGAGCTGATGTTCCAGCAACGCCAGGGTGTCATGGATCACCTTATTCAAGTCAACCTGGCCCAACTCAGCGCCTTGAGTGCGCGAGAAATTCAGCAGATTGTTAACGATCTCCGAGGCGCGGAATGTTTGCCGGGTAATTTTCTCCATCAGCGCGGTCTTTTGCTCATCACCCTGCAGTTGCTTTCCCAGCATCTGGGCATAAGAAGAAATTACTGCCAGCGGCGTGTTCACCTCATGCGCCACTCCCGCGGCCAACAGCCCAATGGAAGACATCTTCTCCGCCTGCGAGAGTTGCGACTCCAGTTCGATACGCTCAGTGATGTCGTCAACAATGATCAACCGTCCGATCACGTTGAACTTTTTCGTGACCAGCGGCGCGATGGCGATATTCGTCACGCGGCTCTCGCCCGAAGGGGTTCCCAGCCGGAACTTGTATAAATTGTGGATTCCTGGAGTTTGCCTCACCCGGTAGTACTCCTCCACAAAGGCGGATGGGAATACGTCGCTCAAGGACCGGCCCAAAGCCTGCCAGCGTGGCAGCGCGTACATGACCTCCATCTGCGAGTTCCAGGACTCAATGCGGTCGGCGAGGTCAACCGCCAGCACCCCCACGCTGATGGATTCCACGATGTTCTCGTTGAATTCCTTCAGCCGTTCGTATTGCGAGGCCTTTTGCTCCAGTGACGCTACCAGGTGGGCATTCTGGATCGCGATGCCGATATACCCGGCCAGCGTCTCCAGCAACTCCACGTCCTCGCTGGAGAGGAAGTCACCGTCCATGGTCTTTCCCAAGCCCAGCATTGCCACCGTGCCCTGTTGGGATGTGCATGGTATGTAGTAATTCAGATCGAGCCGAGCGATGGTCTGCTGCGCCGCAGGAGTTTCACGCGGTACCTGGTGCGTGTTCTCAAAGAAAAGGTGTCCAGCGCCGCTCTCCGGCCGCGGAGTGCTCAGGAAGCTAAGGTCCAGGTTACCCGTGGGAGCGATACCAAACGATTTTGCCAATTCAAAGCGGCTGGGCTGTTCTCCATTCGCCAGGAAGATGGCGATGCGATCCACCGCCAAGGTTCGCGAAAGCCGATCCACCACCGCGATCAGCATCTTGCCCAAATCAGCTTCGGAGCTGAGCTCGCGGCCAAAGGCTATCAGGGTGCGGCGGTAGTCATATTGCTTGTGGTAGAAGACTTTATCCATCCGGTCTTGGATCCAGTTCTTCAGCGGATCAAACAACAGCGCGGTAACGACGATGGCGGCGATCAATCCTGTCGTTCCGGTGCTCGGCAGTCGCAGATGCACTAGCTCAGCGACCACCGCGACCATGGCAAAGTACACACTTGCAATCGCCGCCGCAGCCAGGGTGTACGCCATACCGCGCTTGAATATCAGGTCTACGTCCATCAAGCGATAACGGAAGATGGCGTAGCCAAAGGTCAGCGGCAGGAACACCAGCGACAGCACCGACACTTTCATCCCCATCGTCGGCAGCGCGCCCTGCAGGTACGGAATGACGTAGAACAATGTGAAAGGAGTGATGGCCAGGATGGTGCCGCGCGTCACCCACTTCATCTGCTGGCGCAGAATTATGGTGCTGGCATTGCGATAGCTGTGCCACAGCACGCCCGCTGCTGCGATGAAGAACACTGCCAGGTAAAGCATTTGCAAGCGGTCAAGGTCCCAGCGCAGCAGTTCGCTGGCCTGGAGCTTTCGCAGCGCCACGATGTGCAACCCCAGTAGCAGCGAACCGGGAAAATAGATGCTGGCCTGCACCCAGCGATGGCGCCGGATAAACTGTTTGCTCTCCGGGAAAGTCAGCACGAAATGCAGAAACAGGGCCGGCTGTAGCAGCCAGGCAACAACATTCGACCAGTAGATGATCCAGTCAAAATCGTTCAACTTTCCGGTGTAGCGGAACGAGTAGAAGATGAACGAAACCAGGCAGAACACATAAAAATGCGTGGATTTTGGCGCAGTCCAACGGCGCAAGAGCACATAAAGCCCGATGCCCAGGAAAAACAGGGCGATCAAGCGCAGCCCCGTATTGAGTGAGCGGTCAGCCGGCGCTAGAACCAATTCGGGCTCCAGCGAAATCGCCCCCCGCGTTAACTGGTAACGCGCCCGGGTCCATACTCCGTGACGATAAAGCTGCCGCTCTAGTGCAGCCGCGGTGCGGACCTCGTAGCCATCAATGGACTGAAGCTCGTCGCCCGCTTTGATCCCAGACCGTTGTGCCGGACCTTGGGAGTCAACTCGTTGGGCGGTTAGGTGCCCGTCGCGCTCCACCCACCACACACCATCATAGGGGACCTGAAATTCACTTTCCTTCTGGAAATTGATCGCCGCCAGCGTAGCCGCTGCTACTGTGAGGAGGGCAAGGACAACTGCCGTAAACCGAACCTGGAGATGCTTATCCATGGGCCGAACGTTCGTGTGCCAGACTGATGGCGCCGAAACCACCCGACGCTGCCTTTTGGGGCCGGGCGTATCTGTGGTAAGCAACTCGGGTGCCAGCTTCATTCCCATGGGAGACTAGCTAAACCGTGCAATCACAACAGTTACCCGATTATAAAACCATTTCGGGACTGAGCCTACAATATTTGGAAGCTTGCTTCGGGTTTCTGGATTTAACACAAAAAATGTCTATGATGCTCTAATTGAAAGACTTGCGTCCTTGGAAGGACGTTTCACCCGCCATTTACGCCATTGTGGCTGGCGGGTAGACGGTTTCAACGAACCCTGTTTAGAATTGTCCCGCGGATCACAATCGACCAGTAAACCATCAAGCGAGGCGCCCGTGCCGTCCGACCTGAATCTTGACGAACTGAAGAAGCGACTGCGTGAGGGCGACTACCTCGAAATTTCAACCGGAGGAGGCGCCTACGAGGTTTGGGCCGAGCCTTTTGCCAACCCACCCGCTGTTTACTACGAGGGCGAGCAGCACCCTTTGGCGGAGTTGGATGGAATCGCAGAAAAGATCTTCCGTGAGATGCGCGCCGGCGAAGTTAATTGTCGTTGGGTGGAAGAAGATTAGCGATTGCGAATTTCGTAGTCTCCGGTAATTGCAACCCTATGCCGACTCTCGAAGAAATTGCCAACCTTGAGCGCCGATATCTCCTGGCGACTTACAGCCGTTATCCTCTGGCGATCGCACGTGGCAAAGGTGTCTTTGTCTATGACATGGATGGCCGGCGCTACCTGGATTTTGTCGGAGGCCTTGGGGTCAACGCACTCGGCCACGCTCATCCCAGAATTGTAAAAGTCATTCGCGAGCAGGCCGCGCGTGTGATTCACGTTTCTAATCTTTATTACAACGAATTTCAGGGCCGACTCGCAGAAAAGCTTTGCCAACTCTCCGGACTGAACCGGGTATTCTTCGCAAACAGCGGCACGGAAGCGATGGAGGGTGCACTCAAACTGGCGCGTGCCGCGGGGCACAGTCGGGGCGGCGACCAAAAAAGCAAGGTCGTTGCACTGGATGGGTCATTCCACGGGCGCACCTTTGGGGCGCTCTCACTCACCGGTCAAGAGAAATATCGCGGTCCTTTCGAGCCTCTGCTGCCCGGCGTGAGCTTTGTGCGGTTGAACGACGCCGCTGCGCTGGATCGGGCGGTCGATGCCGACACCTGTGCCATTGTCCTTGAGCCGATTCAAGGAGAAGGTGGCATCCGTGAGTGCTCGCCGGAATTTCTGCAAGCCGCTCGGGCGGCGGCCGACCGAAGCCGCGCCGTACTTATTTTCGACGAGATTCAGTGCGGCCTCGGAAGGACCGGTAGCACATTTGCTTTTCAGCAGACGCCAGTGGTGCCGGACGTCGTCCTTGTCGCCAAGCCCATTGCCGCCGGGCTACCGCTAGGCGCATTTATTGTGCGAGAAGAGCTTGCCGGCGCAATCCCTACCGGGCAGCACGGAACCACGTTTGGCGGTGGTCCACTCGCCTGCCGGGTGGCGCTCGAGTATTTCTCGGTTCTCGAAGAAGAACATCTGCTCGACCAGGTTACCAGGGTGGGAAATTACCTTCAGCAAAACCTCGCCGCACTCAAAGACCGGTTCAAGATGATCAAGGAAGTGCGCGGTCGAGGCTTCATCCAGGCGATTGAATTGGACGTTCCTACCAGGCCGATCGTAGAACAGGCGCTCGCGGAAAGTGTTGTCTTCAATAGCACCCAGGATACGGTGTTGCGTTTTCTGCCCTCTTTCCTGCTGCAGGAAAAGCATGTAGACCGCGGCATTCGCGTCTTGCGCAAACTCCTGGGCAAAGCCAAGTCAGCAAAGGCCGCAGCTGCCCGCGGAAATTGATGTCATCACCCGCGGGCCACTCGCATACCGGGCTCAACCTTCCGGAAGGCATAGAGGAACTCGGTCTGGACCTTCAAGGTTCGCACATCCGCTACCTGTGTGGCGGAACTGGTCCCGCGCTTCTCTTTATCCACGGACTTCTGGGGTACTCATTCTCCTGGCGTTTTAATTTACCTGTCTTGGCGAAGCACAGGACTGTCTACGCTCCCGACTTGCTGGGTGCGGGTTTTTCAGATCGCCCGCCGGGACTCGATTGCTCCCTGCGCGCAACCGCATTGCGGGTGCTCCAGTTCCTTGAGGCATTACGAATTACTGCCTGTGGTGTAGTCGGTACTTCCCACGGAGGCGCGATTGCCATGATGCTTGCCGCCATCTGCGCCCAACAAGATCGTGTAAAGGTTGGGAGACTAACACTGGTCGCGCCAGTGAATCCCTGGTCGTCACACGGGCGGTGGATTACGCGAGTTCTGGGGACCGCGACTGGCGCGTCGCTAGTCCGCGCAGTAGCTCCGCACAGCCAATTCGCCTATGGACGGGTTCTCCAGCGATTGTATGGGGACACTAGCCGCATCCCGCCGGGAACGTTGGAAGGCTACTCCGCCCCCTTCGAAATTCCCGGTGCAATCGAATATCCCCTGTCGGTGGTGCGTACCTGGCGCAAAGACCTGAAGGAATTGCAATTCCTTCTACCAAAGATTGCATCCATCCCCACCTTACTGATCTGGGGTTCGGCCGACCGCGCCGTTCTTCCCAGTTCGGCGTCCCGCCTCAGGGAGCAGTTCGAAAATTGTAATCTCATAATGCTGCACGGTGCGGGTCACTTACCATATGAAGAAATGCCGCACGATTTCAATCGCGCCTTGATTGATTTTGTGGTCAACAAGAGCGGCACCGAGACATTAGACAGTAAGCCGCGGCAACTATGAGAAGCTGTTGCGAGATGCAGTTCTGGAATAAGCATGGGAGAACACCTTTTAGCAATCCTCCGGCAGCACTTCAACCAACACGGCTACCTCACGGTGGCAGTGATGTTGCTGCTGGAGAACGCCGGCGTCCCCGTTCCTGGAGAGACGGTCCTTCTTTTGGCCGGCTTTCTTGCTTTTTCTGAGCACAATTTGCGCCTGCCCTACGTAATCCTGGTAGGAATCGTCGCGGCAACCTTGGGAGACAATCTCGGTTACATCATCGGACATCGCGGTGGCCGTCGTTTGCTCGAGCGCCACCGGCGCTTCTTCCACGTTTCTGAAGCGCATTTTGCGAAAGCAGAGCGCTTGTTCCAGCGGTATGGCACATTCACGGTATTTTTCGCTCGATTTGTTTTTGGTATGCGCATCCTTGCCGGTCCCTTGGCGGGCGTCCTCGAAATGCCCTGGCGGAAGTTTGTACTTTTCAATTTTCTAGGCGCCACACTCTGGGTCACGGTAGTCGCCAGTTTGGGCTATGTATTTGGGGGCCACTGGGACGCCCTCATCCAGATATTGAAGAGAGCAGATCTCGTCATCGCAGCCGCGGTGGTTATGGCGATGATTTTCCTGTGGTTGCGCAGCCGGCGAAGCCCGCAGCAGAACTCAGGCCGATAGTTCCGCATTACTTATGAAGACCAGATTCAAGCAGGTAGCGCTTTTAATCGTGGGCTGGGCCTTCATTCTGATCGGAATCGTGGGACTGTTTCTCCCGGTTCTTCAGGGGATACTGTTCATCGTTATCGGTCTGGTCATCCTCTCCACGGAATATGCATGGGCGAATCGCCTGTTGACCAAATTGCGCACTCGCTTTCCCAAAATCGGCAAATATGCCGACGAGGGCACCGCCCGCGCCAAAGAGTATTTGGCACGCTGGTTCTAGTGACGGGCCAAAGACACGTTGATCCTCGTGGCCGCTGATGCTACGCTCGCCCAAAGAACTAGATGGCGAATACTGCACCGCGTATTCTCTCGAGCCAGCGCTCGAACTCGTCACCACTCGCCAAATTATGGCTTGGGCTGCCTGAAGTCTGGGTAAGATTTCTATTAGCGATTTTCGGCCTGGTCCTCGCATTCGCCGCGGCCATATTCTCCACCCTGGCGCGCCAGTCAGGCGAGGTCCTGGCCACGGCTGTGCTGGCATCGGTTTCGTTGTTGCTCGCTGGGGGAGTTGGCCTGGCCACGGTTCCGTACCTTGCGAGGCGAGTTGCGCTTGAACGGGTGCGCCGGGCTTTTGAGTACGAAGTCACACGTACCGGTCTTGTCTACCTCGCCCTGACGTTGGTGTTGCTGGTGGCTGCGCTTAATACCGGCAACAATCTGCTCTTCGTAATTGTTTCCGCGATGCTCTCGGCGATTTTGATCTCCGGCGTGGCTTCGGCAGTGGTACTTAACGGGTTGGAATTGGATGTCCGACTGCCCGAACACATCTTCGCGGGACGTTCGGCGCTCGCCCGCATGGTGGTGCGGAACGGCCGCCGGTTCTTGCCGGCATTTTCGGTGAGCGTGGTGCCTCCGAAGGCAAAGAAAAGACCAACCCAGCAGTGGCGGTGGGAACCCGGCGTTTTTGCATTTCCGGCGGACCGGCCGCCGCAGCAGCAGTGGATAAGGCTTCCCGATCGCGTCCTCCGCCGGGTGAACGAAACGCCTGACCAGCCGCGCATCTTTGAGGGCCCAGTTTATTTTCCGTATATTCCCGCTCATAGCCCCGTCAATGCCAACGTACAACTGGTGTTCGCGAGCCGTGGACTTTACCTGCAGGACACGTTCGGACTGGCCACCCGCTTTCCGTTTTCCTTTCTGACCAAGACGCGGCGCCTAAAACTTCCTCAACGGATCGTCGTGTTTCCGCCAGTTGAGCCCACGGATGAGTTTTTTGAGATCCTCCCGCTGATAACCGGGGAGTTCGAGTCCTTCATCAGCGGGCGCGGCCACGACCTGTACCGGATACGCCAATATGCTCCGGATGATTCCGCCCGCCACGTGGATTGGAAGGCAAGCGCAAAAGCCGGGTCGCTGCTGGTGCGTGAATTCACTCGCGAGGACGAGCGCAAGCTGCGCATCATATTCGACAATCCGGCGCCGGGAACCGTCTCGGAGCATTCCTACGAGCGCGCCGTCGCGTTGACGGCGTCGCTGGCGTGGCACTTCGCCGGGAGTGGCGCAGACCTGTCTTTTGTTGCGCCTGGTTACGATGGCGCTCCTGATACGTACCGCTTCCTGACCTACCTGGCATCCATTCAGCCAAGAGCAGGGGGTTCCGTGGTTGACAGTCTGCAAATGACCGATGACTACAATCTCATCCTCACCAGCCGCGCGCGGGGAAGCATCCCCACCGCTCTGTGGGCCCGCTCCTATTTCCTGTTTATCCAGGACCGGCCGTGACCCCGTTTGAATTACAGCCCGGCTCGAAGCCTGCCTTCGGGCAACTTGCGCTCCGCTTTTGCCTTCTCTGAATTCTGGATTAGGCATATACTCGGCCCGGTTGTAGCCCTTCTGAAGAGACCGGGTTCGCCGGCGAGGTGGCTTGTGTGCAGTATTCTTGAATTGGTGAAGGAACAGGAGATTTTCTGTGCGGACGTCAACCAGAGCGTAATGGAAGTAGCACAGCAGATGGTGGACCACAATATAGGCGCCGTTCCCGTATTAGACGAGGGAAGGCTGGCCGGTATCTTTTCCGAGCGCGACCTCATGAAGCGGGTAGTTGTCGCAGGGCGTAGTCCTGAGACCACCAAAGTAGGTGAGGTGATGACCGCAAATCCATTGTCCGTCAACCCGGCTGAAGAGTTGGAGAACTGCCTGATGCTGATGCGCAATCACGGTTTCCGCCACTTGCCTATCTGCGACGGCAGCAGTTTGAAGGGCATGGTGTCATTGCGGGACATTTTGCTGCGCGACCTTACCGACAAAGATGACGAAGTTAAAATGATGCGCGCCTATATCCATTCCGCCCCGCAAATTTGAGCCCGGACATCGGCAGCGGTTAGGTAACCACCTAGCCCTAGTTCCCGCGGTACGCGCTAAGTCGCAGAAGCACGCCCCTTTAGCTTTCAATTTCTTTTGCCCCGTAAGATCACTGAGTTACCTCTGAGAGCTCCTTTGGTTACCGGGGTACATTGAACCTACGAGTGGCAGTGATAACTTACAGAAGCGAAATACTAGATCCATGTAAAGCGGCGCTGGAAGGGCGTCAGGGCAGAGAAAACAGTTATGAGTATGTTGCTCGATAACGTGTTCTATCCCCTCTGGGTCTCCCACCCAGTGCTGGAGGCGGCGCTTGCACTCCTCATCCTCAAGCGCAAACTGCTGAAGCGCTATCCCATATTTTTTGTTTACTTGGTGGCTGAAGTGATGGTGTTTGTAACTCTGTTCGCCACCCGCACAAATAATTTCTATTATTACTATTTCTATTGGATCGGGATCGTGATCAGCGTCGGGTTTGGATTCCGCGTCATCCATGAAGTGTTTACGGACGTGCTGCGGCCGTTTCATGCACTGCGCGATTTTTCCGCATTATTGTTTTGGTGGGTCGGAATGTTGGTGCTCTTGATCGCGGCGGTTGCCGCCCTAAGCGGACTGGATAACGGTCCCGGTCTGGCAGCCACCGCTCTACTTAGCATGCAACGCAGCATACGCGTGATGCAATGCGGCCTGGTGCTGTTTCTGATCATGTTTTCCCGGTACCTGGGAATTTCTCGTCGTCATCCCAGCTTCGGAATTGCATTGGGCTTTGGTGCTTTCGCGGGATTAGAATTGGCGGCCCTCGGTATGCATCAGGCGACCCTGATTCGCGGTTCGGCAATGAACATGGTCGCCATGGCGGCGTACGATGTTGCCCTGGCCATCTGGGGTGTCTATCTATTCAAGCCGGTTTTGGCAATGCGCAAAGCCGAGGACATGCTGAGATCGCAACGCTGGGACATGAGCTTAAGCGAACTTACTCACCCTGTGCCGGCTGAATCGCTGCTACCCATGTTTGACGCTATGGTTGACCGAGCTCTCTCGCGCAGCGAGAACAACACTCCGGCCACTGAGAATCATCAGCCGCATCCTCCGGTCGAAACTCCTGCCAGATTGCTCGACTTATCCACACCGAAGCGGGCTGGAAGATTTGTCTCCCAAGCCTTAGCGCCTTTGCACCGCAAAGCATAACCGCGAAATCCTGAAGAGACGCAGTTATTCCGGTATGCTTGTTCTGCGGTCGGAACTACTCTCACCGCATGAAAATTCCGTTTTTTGTAACAAGAAATAACGCTTAAAGTAAAACGTTAATTCTATAAGTGTAAACTACTAACAACATTGATAAGTCAGAGTTTTGTTATTTGCGGAGCGGCGTTGGCGCGGGCTTCTACGCGATAAGTACTTGCATACCAGTTGTATAATCCTTCCCCTGTGCGTTCCTGCGCACAGGGAAAGGAGACTCAATGAAGCGTGCCTTTAGACTTGCTCTGCTCTTGTTGACCTTGTTGGGCGCGTACGTTTCAGTGACTGCCCCAGCAATGGCAGACGGCAATCCGATACCCTGCTCACCCAATCATAGGTTCTGCTAGTTACAGCAGGATCTAATATTGGACAGGAGTTTCGCTAGATCACCGAAGTAATCCTTTCCGTAACCCTCGATCGCTGAGGGACTAAGTTGGCTGCCAGTCGGGTTGCTGGCGGCCTTAGTTATTTTGCTCCCAATGACTAAGTTGCTGAGCTAACTCGGCTGGGTGCGAGATAGGTGGACGACACGAAAAGTCCGCGCAGATCACCGCCACTGAATTTCCTTTTTTGATTCCAGGCAGATTGGGAATTGTTTCCGCCAGTGCGGGCGGAAGATTTTGTGGGGTGACTTCGTTCGGCTTCAACCGGATCACCTGCTTGTTAAATGCGAATGGCGCGATCGCGGCCTTATAGAGCTCATCTGCGCGCTCGTCATCCCCGATGACAATCACCTGAGCGTGCGGTTGTGACATATACACGCCCGCAATTCCATAGGTTCCGCCGAAGATCCCATATTGCTCCGCCACCCCCGCGAACAGGTTCATCGTCAGCTCGGCCTTCTCTCGATAGGACTGATCGTTGGTGTAGCCATGCATTCGTACCAGAGCAATTGCTGCGGCGGAGTTCCCCGCCGGAGTAGGCGAATCCTGAAAAGGTTTCCTGCGGGCGTCGAGCACTCCCAGCCGGTCCTCTTCCCCACGCGACATCTGTGCAGTGTCAAAGAACCCGCTGCCCACTGGATCGTAGAAACGTTCGATCATGGCGTCGGTGATGCGGCGCGCGAAGTTGAAGTAGCTGAGGT
Source organism: Terriglobales bacterium (assembly GCA_035651655.1). Taxonomy (NCBI): domain Bacteria; kingdom Pseudomonadati; phylum Acidobacteriota; class Terriglobia; order Terriglobales; species Terriglobales bacterium. The sequence continues at coordinate 54,205 of DASRFG010000002.1, read as the reverse complement.
CTGATGTGGCTTCGTATGCATCCAAACAGGCCAGCGCAGTAAATGCATAATCATCTAGCAGCCCGGAGACGTTGCGCTGCTTCGCCGAGGGATCGGAATAGGCGATCACGTGATTGAGCCCGTGCTCCGGATTCCACGCCTCGGAGAGAATGCGGTCCAGCGAGCGCAGCCCAAAATGTCGGGCGTCATCCAGGCCTAGCACTCGGGATGATTCCAGGTAGGCGGAGATGAAGAGCGCATTCCAGCTCACGTAAACCGTTTTGTCCAGATAGGGCGTAGGGCGTTTTAGTCTGGCCGCATAAAGCCTTTCCTTGGCCGATGCCAGGAGCGCCCGAACTCGCTCCGGTTGCATGCCGGTGCGTACGGCAATTTCCTCGATGGGCGCTCGGACATAAAGCACATTCTTCGCCGCATTGTGGTGCATCTCGCCCACTTCGTTGATGTCGTAATGCAGGGCGGCCACTTGGAACTCTTCATCGCCGAGAACCGCTTGGGCTTCTTCTCGCGTCCAGGTGAAGTAATCTCCATCGTCGTCCATGGAAAAATCGGCGTCCTGAGATGCGTAAAAGCCGGCGTGTTCGCGATCACTCAGCCATTCATCCGTCCAGCGGACAATGTCACGAGCAACTTCGGCGAAAAAGCTGTCACCTGTCACCTGCGCCGCGTGCACGTAGTTCTTTAGCAGCTCTGAGTTGTCATAAGACATTTTCTCGAAGTGAGGTACTACCCAGCGTTCGTCCACGGAGTAGCGATGAAATCCACCCGCCAGTTGGTCATAGACGCCGCCCTGCGCCATCTTCCGTAAAGTGGTGACAAACACATCCTTGAGCCGATCATCTCCAGTTCGAGAATAGCGTTCGATCAGCAAGTCGAGGATCGCGGGATGGGGAAATTTGGGAGCGCTGCCGAAGCCTCCATGCTGCCCATCGAACATTTTCAAGGCAGATGCCACAATGGCGTCCACGATCGCCGGGGAAAATTTCCCTGGATGTTCTGCAAAAGTCTCTGCCTGTCCGAGCATGGCGCTAACCATGCGCGCCTGCTCAGCGACATCTGCCTGTTTTTCATGAAATGCTTGCGCGATGGACAGCAGTACGCGCTTGAATCCTGGGCGGCCCCAGTGGTCGTCAGGAGGAAAGTAAGTGCCACCGTAGAACGGCTTGCCATCGGGCGTGAGAAATGCGGTGAGCGGCCAGCCCCCTTGCCCGCTGATCGCGGATACCGCCGCCTGGTAGCGGCTATCCACGTCAGGTCGCTCGTCGCGGTCCACCTTCACCGCGATGAAATTCTCATTCACGATTCGCGCGACCTCGGGATCATCGTACGATTCGCGGTCCATCACATGGCACCAGTGACACCACACGGCGCCGATGTCCAGCAGAATAGGTTTGTTATCTCTTTTCGCCGCGGCAAATGCCTCCCCTCCCCATTCATGCCAGCGTATGGGCTGGTGCATAGCCGAACGCAAGTACGCCGAGGAAGCCTGCGCCAGGGAGTTCATCGTCTCGGTAGTCATAAGCCTTCAGTGTATCGCGGGGAAGGGACCACGTGATTCGGAGTAGTAGGCCAGGCAAGCCGGTGATGCGTGCTAAGCGCCGCCATCTCGCGCCGGCATCTCACTTTCGGCAAGGAACCGCTCAAACACTTCATTCGACATCAGCCGCCCGCGCTCAGTCAGCCGGATACGATTCCCTAGGCGTTCCATGAATTCATCCGCACAGAGCTGTGCAATGATTTCTTCCAGGTCCGAATCCAAACCAAAACCCAGAGCTACCTCGTCCAAATCAACGCCTTGATTCAGCCGCAACCCCAGGAAGAATGTCTCTTCCTTCGCACTCTGCCGTGAAACCGGCATTTGGTTCAGCGGAGCGCCAGAAAGAAATCCTTCGAGCGAATCCGGCGCCGAAAAGCGCACCGCTTCGAACTGGCCATCCGCAGCGCGCAGCATAGAATGAGCGTCCACGCCGAAACCGAAATATGGCTCTCGCGTCCAGTATTTCAAGTTGTGCCGTGAATCAGCGTCCGCTCGCGCAAAGTTAGAGATCTCGTATTGTGAGACGCCCCCCGCCTCGAGCCGCCGACAGGCTTCAACATAGAAATCCGCGGTCGCATCTTCATCGGGAACAAAGTGCGCGTGATATCGCGTGCCACCTGCCATTAACTCCCGTCCCAAACGTGAATCCTCATCCACCTCCAACATGTACACACTCACGTGTGGGACACCACTGGTGATCGTTTCCGAGAGAGAGACACCCCAGCTCTGCTCGGTTTGGTGGGGCAAACCGGCGATCAGGTCCACATTTATATTCTCAATCCCAGCCGAGCGCAGCCGCTCAATGTCGTCTAGAACTACGGCTCGCGTGTGCCGCCGTCCCACGGCCGCCGCCTCCGTGTCCACCATCGATTGCACACCCAGGCTGACGCGGGTCACGCCGCAACGAAGCAGCGTCTGCAACATGGGCGGATCCAGAGTTCCGGGCGCGCACTCCACTGTGATTTCCGCGCCTGCCGTCACCGCAAAACTTTCCCGTACCGCTCTGAACAGCCCTTCCAACTGCTCTGGCGGCAAGATCGTCGGTGTGCCTCCGCCCAGGTAAATCGCATCCACCTCGCGATCGAAACGTCCGCCCATGCGCTCAGCGGTTTTCGGCGCCCGGCGCAATTCTTCTACTAACCGGTCCACATATTGTGAGTAGAGCGAGCGCGAAAACACACCCGAGGCGAAGTTGCAGTAGCTGCACTTGGTTTGGCAAAACGGGATAGAGATGTACAATCCAACCGGCATCGCGATACTGATTATTGCAGAGGGCCGCTGGCGATGCATCCGTCCTCAGCGCGCCTCCGTAAGAGCAAGAAGGAGCCAACTGTGCCAATGTTGAGATGGGTAGGTGTGATTGTTTTAGCTCTGGGAATCGCCTCGTTTTTTGTTGGCATCCCTCACCGCGAAACTCACGGTATTAAGGCTGGGGACGTAAATCTGGGAGTCCAGACGCAACACAATGAACGGGTTTCACCAGCCGTTAGCGCGCTGCTCATCGCGGGTGGAATTGGTTTGATGATCGCGGGGGGAGTCGGGCGACGTTCCGCCAGACCCTAGCACCCGGGCCCCTGCCTGCTCTTGACGGAATTTCGTGCCGCCAAGCGTAACCTCAGCGCGCCCATGACATCTCAATAGGAGATCATGTCAACACGCGTCGTCATCACAGGTATGGGGGTTGTCAGTCCAAATGGCATTGGGCGGGAAGCCTTTTGCCGGGCGATACTGGCAGGCAAGAGCGGCGTCAGCCGGATCACACGCTTCGATGCCAGCAACCTGCCGGTGAAGATCGCCGGTGAAGTGAAGGATTTCGACGAGCTCGCCTGGGTTGACCAGCGCGAGCGCAAGCACGTCTCCCGCATCATTCCTCTCGCGCTCGCCGCATCCACAGAAGCGCTGCACGACGCCGCCATTGATTACGAGCACCTGTCGCTTGAGGAAGAACGCGAGATAGGTGTGGTGTTGGGCTCAGGTGGCGGCGCGCAGGAGTTCTCTGAAGAGCAGTACCGGCTCTGGCACAGCGGTCACGTCAAGCAGGTGAGCGTGTTTTGCATTCCCAGCGGCACCATGGGAACTCAATCCAGCGAAGTGAGCATGCGCTTTGGCTTTCGCGGGATGAGCCACGTGGTCACCACCGGCTGCACCTCGTCCACCGACGCTCTCGGCTACGCGGTGCGGCACATTCAGGCAGGCGTGCATTCCACCATCCTGGTGGGCGGAGTGGACGCCCCTATCGCTCCCGGCATCATCAAGGGTTACACCATGTTGCGTGCGTTGACCTCGTCGTGGAATCACGCTCCCGAGCGCGCCTCCCGCCCGTTCTCGGCTGATCGCGACGGATTTGTGCTCTCTGAGGGCGCCTGGATGTTCGTGCTCGAGGATTATGACCACGCCCGCGGCCGCGGTGCCAGAATGTATGCCGAAGTCGCCGGATATGGTTCCACCTGTGACGCTTTCCATCGCGTGCGCATGGATGAAAATGCCGAGGAGCCGGCGCATGCCGTCGAGTTGGCGATGGAGGAAGCGCGCATTACTCCGGAAGACGTGCACTACGTGAACCTTCACGGCACCTCCACCCAGCTCAACGATCGCGTAGAAACCCGCGCGCTGAAGATGGCTCTGGGAAGCCGTGCCGCCAAAGTGCCCATGTCCGCATTGAAGTCGCAGATCGGGCATGCACAGGGCGCTTGTGGCGCGGCCGGCCTGGCCGCAACCCTTGTCGCCATGGAGCACTCCCGCATTCCACCCACCATTAATCTCGATCAGCCTGACCCGTGCTGCGATCTCGACTATGTGCCTGATGTCGGACGGGTTGCCGCCATCGAGCACGCCATCTGCAACTGTGTAGCTTTCGGATCGAAGAATTCGGCCCTGGTGTTAAGAAAGCTCTGAATCATCTCCATCTAGTCACCGCACCCTCTTCTTTTAAATCCCCGGCACTGCCAAAATCGTCTATTTAGGGTAGGCTTGGAGAACCCCAACCTAGCTGATGGCCGACAACATCCACGACGAAGAGGTATTAGGAAAAGCCTATGACAGCCGCCTGATGAGGCGGCTGCTTACCTATCTGCGTCCCTACAAGGTGCAGGTGGCGATCGCGTTGGTCGCCATCATGATCAAAGCCGGGGCCGACGTGCTCGGCCCCTACCTCACCAAGGTCGCGGTTGATAAGTACCTCGCGCCTCCTACCCCTCCCAAGCATTCATGGTTGGGTTCTCACTTAAGCGCCAACGCGATTGCGGGGATCAACCAGATAGCCGGGCTTTATCTCGGGCTATTGCTGGTGAGTTTCTTCATGGAATACGCGCAGACCTATTACATGCAGTGGACCGGCCAGAAAGTGATGTTCGACCTGCGCAGTCAGATCTTTCGCCACCTGCAGCAGATGCACATTGGCTTTTTTGACCGGAATCCGGTTGGCCGGCTGGTCACTCGTGTCACCACCGATGTGGACGCTCTGAACGAGATGTTCACCGCCGGTGTGGTTTCGATTTTTGAAGACGTCATTGTGCTGGTCGCAATTGTGGCGGTCATGATGGGGATGGATTGGAAGCTGGCCCTGATAACTTTTGCCGTGCTGCCGCTCATCTTCCTGGCCACGCTCGTGTTCCGGCAGAAGGTGCGCGATTCCTACCGTCGCATCCGCACCGCCATCGCTCGCATCAACTCCTACCTCCAGGAGCACATCAGCGGCATGACCGTGCTCCAGTTGTTCAACCGCGAGAAGCCCGCCTACGAGAAGTTTGAGAAGATCAACGCCAGCCATATGGAGGCTTTCAAAGATGCCATCATGGCTTACGCCGTTTATTACCCTGTGGTGGAAGTCCTGTCCTCGATCGCGATTGCCTGCGTGATCTGGTTCGGGGGCCGCCAGGTTCGGGCGGTGGCCAGCCTTGGCGTGCTCACCGCTTTCATTCAGTATGCTCAGCGCTTCTTTCGTCCCATCCAGGACATGAGCGAAAAATACAACATTCTGCAGTCGGCGATGGCGTCGAGCGAACGCATTTTCAAACTCGTAGACACGCCAGCACAAATCACCTCGCCCGCGGTGGCACGCACCCCCGCTGGCCCGGGCCGCATCGAGTTCGATCACGTGTGGTTCGCCTATCGCAATGTTCCGGCGGCCAACGACGGACTCAACAACACCGCACTGCCGCCGAGCGATGCCGGAATCACGCACGGCGAACCCGACTGGGTCCTCCGCGACGTCAGCTTCACCATAGATCCAGGAGAGACCGTGGCCATCGTTGGCCATACCGGCGCCGGCAAGACAACCATCATTTCTCTTCTCTTGCGTTTCTATGACGTTCAGCAGGGCGCAATACGAATAGACGGTGTGGACATTCGCCAGATGAATCTCGACGACCTGCGGCGGCGTTGTGGCGTGGTGCTGCAGGACCCGTTCCTCTTCAGTGGCACGGTCCAGGACAACATCCGGCTGGGCTCTTCCTGGATACAAGATGAAGCGGTAGAGCGCGCCGCGGAAGACGTCAACGTTGCCGACTTTATTCGCGCCTTGCCCGAGGGGTTCAAGGAGCCGGTACGCGAGCGCGGCAGCACTCTTTCGACCGGACAAAAACAGTTGATTTCATTCGCCCGCGCCCTGGCCCACGATCCTAAGATCCTCATCCTCGACGAAGCCACTTCCAGCGTGGACACCGAAACCGAGTTTCGGGTTCGCGAAGCCCTGACCCGCATGGTCGAGGGGCGCACCTCCATCATCATTGCCCACCGACTTTCGACGGTGCAGCGCGCGCAGAAAATCATCGTCATGCACAAAGGACGGCTGCGCGAAATAGGCAGCCACCAGCAGTTGCTGGCGCAACGCGGCATCTACTGGAAGCTCTACCAGCTTCAATACAAAGACCAGGAAGTTCCCTCTGCGGCCATAGGTTCGCCCGTCGCTGGCGATGATTGAGTGCGTCGACAAAATTGCGCGTGGAGCCTTGACGCTCAGTCGGGACTTACTCCTCGCAAACTACGCCAACTTCGTGCCCTTCGGATTCGAGACTTTTTATGAGACTGCAGAAATCCTCAAGGATAGCGCGCACCTCGGGCAGCATTGCGCGAAATCCAGAGATGTAGATGGTGTACGGCAGTTCCACCATATTGATTGCCCCATTAACTATGCTGTCTCTTAAAGCGTTGAAATTACGACCGTGCCAGGTAGGTGCTCCGACTGCTTTGAAGAAGGCATCATAAAAATCATCTTCGCTCGTCCAATTTGTCCCGTCTAGATGTAGTTCCTTCATACCTGTACCAATTCCCAATAATTTTCGACGGCGCGCTGACCCTGCTACGAATGATAGACCTTCTCGATTGGCTCATTTTTGCATGGCTGCTATTCTTCCCATCGAGTGACGATTTCAACTGGTGAGTCTCGACCACGTACCAACACTGGCCCAACCAGCATCCTCATATCCGCCGGTGAGGCCTCAGGCGACACCTATGGCGCACAGCTTATCAATGCTTTGCGCCGTCGCAATCCGGCGCTCGAATTCTTCGGTGTTGGCGGGCAGCACATGCGCCAGGCCGGCTGCCACACGATAGTTGACGCTTCTGAAATCGCCGTCGTCGGCATCAGCGAGATCATGCGCCATCTCCCACGCATTTACGCTCGTTTCCGTGACCTACGCCGTGCCATAGACGAACGCCGTCCCTCAGTCGGCGTGGTTATAGATTCTCCGGCCTTTAACCTGCGGGTTGCACGGGCACTCCACCAGCGCGGCGTGCCTGTCTTCTACTATGTGGCGCCACAGTTCTGGGCTTGGCGGCAATGGCGGACTCGCATCATTCGCAAATATGTACGCAAGGCGCTGGTGATTTTCCCCTTCGAACGGGAGTTCTTTCAAAGCTGGGGTGTGGACGCCGAGTTCGTGGGCCATCCCTTGGCCGAGTTAAAGCCGCCCGCCATAGATCGTAAGGATTTGGCCGACCAATATGCTCTCGATCCCGCCAAACCCTGGATCACCTTGATGCCCGGCAGTCGTCCCAAAGAAGTCAAAATGAATCTCGCCGCCATGCTCGACGCAGCACGTCGGCTGGGCGAAGGATACGAGTTTCTGCTGCCGGTCGCGCCCACGCTCAATGGAGAGTTTCTTCGCCGCCTCATCGGACCCGCTCACATAACCCTTGTTGAGGACGCTCACGCCGCGCTGCTTCACTCGCGCGCCGCCGTGGTGGCCAGCGGGACGGCAACTGTCGAAGCTGCCATGATGGGTACTCCATTCGTGATGGTCTATCGAGTTTCCCCCATCACCTTTGCCCTTGGACGGCCACTGGTTAAACTAAAACACTTTGCGATGGTGAATCTGATTGCGGGCGAAGAAATCGTCCCTGAACTGGTGCAGTCGGAATTTACTTCGGGGAAAATAGTTACCCACTTGCAACCGCTTTTGGATGATGGGCCTACGCGGCAGAAGATGCTGGCAGGCCTGGCGCAGGTCCGGGAGCGCCTGCGTTCCAGCACGGCCGCCGGGGAGCAATCGGCAGCCGAGCGGGCTGCAGACGCGGTGCTCGCTGCGTTATCTTAAGAGCTGCGGTTTAGAATAGGAAGGGATGCCGGTCCAAGTTGCTGAAACGCAACTTCTTGGCTGAGACTAACATCCAATGTGAATATCTCCTTGGAGAAATCAATGCAATTGGTTTTCAGGCGGCCTGCCTCGGTGCGGTCTCGGGGTGTACTCGCCCTGCTGGCATTAATTTGCGCCCTGCCGTGGCAGCAGGCTCGCGCGGCTGAGAAGCCCCGCCTGCGGGTGGATGATTATCAGATTGACGCTGAGCTTGTTCCGTCGAAACATCAGCTGGTTGGCCGTGCCGAGGTGAAGTTTACCGCCCTCGAGGATTTGAGTGTTGCGGTCTTCGAACTCCACAATGACCTGAGGCCAACACGCGTGCTGGACGCCGCGGGCAAGACTCTCTCCGCCGAGCGCGTTACCCAGGACTCAACCGTTCGCGTGGCATTACCCGCGGGCCTCTCCAAAGACGCCAGCACCACACTTACCTTCGAATACGCCGGTACCCTGGAGAATGCTGATAACGGCCCAGTATCTGGCCTCAAGCTCGCCTATGTAGGCGACGAAACCTCATATCTGCTCTATGCCGGCCGTTGGTTTCCGGTCAGCAACTACGGCATAAACCGATTCACCGCCACCATGCACATCACCGTGCCGGCGCACTGGGTGGTGATTGGAAGCGGAGCTGAATCCGCTGGCAGTGGTGCTCCGCCGGCGGTCCGCGGACGTGCCGCGCAACGGTCCCAGTCTGGCCCGCAAAAAACCTACACCTTCACCTGGAATAAGCAGAGTTTTCCCGGGACCATTATTGCCGGTCAGTTCCTCGAGACCACGAACAAGTCAGGTGGTTTGAACGTCTCGGTGTATTTCAAACCGACGCACAAAGAACAGGCTTCCGAGTACGCCGACACCGCGGCCCGAGAGTTTGAGTACTTCTCCGGCCAGTACGGCCCGCCCCTCTCTACCAATTTAAAAGTTGTGGAACTGCCTGACGATACTGTTCCCGCGGCTTGGGCTCCGGAAGTTGCTGCCCTCGCCAGTCGTGCTATTACAGGGAAGGTCAACTACCGCCTGCTGGCGAACACGATTTCGCGACAATGGTGGGGAGCCTCTGTGAGCCCGGTTACCAGAGATGACTGGTGGCTCAGCGATGGCTTTGCTCGCTACTCTGAGGCTCGCTACGTGGAATCGGCCGCGGGTTCGGCCGGTTATCAGGAGGCCATTAAGGACATCGAAGTGGGCGCCTTGGCGTATGACACCGTGCCTCTGGCCAGCATTGGCAAGATGGACCCGTTCTCTCCCGAATTCCAGTCGCTTGCGACTGACAAAGGCGCCGAGATCCTGCACATGCTGCGCTGGGTGATCGGCGACTCCGCATTCGAAAACACGATGCGCGTCTTTGCCGTGAAAAACGCCGGCAAACCTGCCCGGGTGTCCGATTTTCAGAAAGAAGCGGAGGGGCATGCTGGACAGCAGCTCACCTGGTTCTTTTCTCAATGGCTCAACTCCACCGGCGCGCCGGAATTCAAGAACAAGTACACCGTCTTCCGCATCGGCCAGGAAAAGGAAGCGCCGGTAAAAACAGCTGCAGCTAAGTCAGAGCGCAAGCCTGGATTCCGCATTGTGGGGCAAATCAATCAGGACCTCGACCTGTTCCGCATGCCGGTTGATCTCAAAGTTGACACCGATGGTCAGACGGAAGAAAAGCGCATTGATGTCGTAGGGACGGATTCGCCCTATACGATTGAGACCTACGGCCGTCCACGCCGCATCGTGATTGATCCCAATGACCATGTGCTAAAGAATTCACCGGATGTAAAGGTCCGAACCGCCATTCTTCGCGGACAGCAACTTGTTCAAACAGGCGACCTGGCGGAGGCGCTGAAGCAGTTCCAGCAAGCCCTGGAGAACAATCGCAACAGTTCACTGGCCCATTACCGAATCGCCGAGGTATTTTTCCTGCAGCACAACTATCAGGCGGCCGCCAACGAGTACCGCGAAGCGGAGAACGGCGACCTTGATCCCAAATGGACTGAAGTGTGGAGTTACATTCAACTGGGAAAAATCTTTGACCTGACGGGCCAGCGTGAGCGGGCACTCGGCGAATACCGTAAGGCCCTGCAGACGAACGATAACACTAAGGGAGCGCTCGGAGAAGCGCGCAAGTATATGTCTGCGCCCTACCAGCAGAAGTCTGGCGACCAACCAGGGCTGTAGGCAAATCAGTCAGTACCAAAAACAATCGGCAGGCTTAGAAGCCTGCCGTTCCTTAGAAACACTTTCTCGGAAAAGCCTATTTGCCCGCTGTCGCCACCGCCCGCACCCTCACGCTCAGGCGGGATTTATAGCGCGCGGCGGTGTTCTCATGAATGATCCCTTTCTGGATGGCCTTATCGAGGGCCGAGACCGTCTCGCGGAACACCTGCTCAGCCTCTTGGGGCTTGCCGCTGGAGAGAGTCTCGCGGAGCTTGCGCAGCGCGCTACGTAGATGTGAACGGTTGTTGCGGTTGCGCTCGGTCCGCTTTTTAGTCTGGCGGGCGCGCTTGATCGCCGAAAAATGACTTGCCATGTGTGCTGATTGACCTCAGAAGAGTTTTGCAGAACTTAAGTTATCTATTCTACGGGAGCCATTCCGCTCGGTCAAACCGAGGTGGCTGTACCCCTGGTCGGAGCGGCAGCGCCATTTCGCGCCCGTCGCTTTGCTGCCTTGGATCATCTTCTCCGCCAATCACTTGCGGGTCTTTCAGGCGCGTACCCTTCTGCCGCTTCATGTCATCCAATAGAGTGTCGGCGAGGTCACTTCTTGGCCACGGTACCATTGACTCAAGCCAACCAGCGGGGTACTCTACCCGCAATGGTAGTTGCTTGCGCCTGGTGGCGAGCATTCCGGCTTACCCCCTCTCTAGTCAGAGCACGTGCCCTGTACGCCAGCGTGGATTCCTTACCGTTTCGTCGGGAACTTCGGCGGTCAATGGCACTCAATTATTGCGCGATTGCGCTGCGGAGGCTAACACCAAACCCTAAATGAAGAAGAATATCGGAATCAGTCCCAACATTGAAACTCTCTTCGGTACTCGTGACGAAAACCTGCACCTGCTTGAAGACGGCCTGAACGTAGCCATTGACTTGAAAGCTGACTCGCTGGAAATTGAGGGCGCCGCCCGCGACGTGGCCCGCGCCGAACAGGTGTTTTCCGATTACGAGCACCTCCAGCGCTCCGGCTTTACCTTCACTAACGGCGACCTTGGCAGCTTGCTGCGCGTGCTTACAGCCGACAGTTCGGCCACCCTGCGTGGCTTGGCGGAGGCGGGCAAGCAGCGCTCTTTTGGTCGGCGCACGGTCCAGCCCAAGAGCATTAACCAGCGCCGCTATCTCGAAGCCATTGAAAAGTTCGACATGGTTTTCGGGATCGGTCCGGCGGGCACGGGCAAAACGTATTTGGCGGTTGCGATGGCCATTTCCGCCCTGCTTGCTAAGCGGGTGAACCGGATCATTCTGGCGCGTCCGGCAGTAGAGGCCGGTGAGCGCCTCGGATTTCTTCCCGGCACACTGCAGGAGAAGGTTGATCCCTACCTGCGTCCTCTTTACGACGCCCTCTACGACATGCTGGAGCCAGAGAAGGTGGACCGGTATCTGGAGAAGAACGTCATCGAAATCGCGCCCATTGCCTTCATGCGCGGGCGAACGCTGAATGATTCCTTCGTCATCCTCGATGAGGCACAGAACACCACCTCCGAGCAGATGAAGATGTTCGTGACTCGCCTGGGCTTCAACTCCAAGGCGGTGATCACCGGCGACATCACGCAGATTGACCTGCCCAGCTTCCGGCGTAGTGGTTTGCTGGAAGCCGTCGACATACTTAAGAATGTAGATGGTATTTCGTTCCTGTATTTTGATGAGAGCGACGTGGTTCGCCATCAACTGGTGCAACGCATCATTCGCGCCTATGATGAGCACAAGGTGAGGGTGGCGGAAGAGCAGATGTCGCTGTCACTGGAGGGCAAGGGCAGCAATGGAAATGGCAGGGCCAGCGTGCCTTCGGCAATGCACGAGAAACACTTCGCGACCGAGGAAGAGCACGCCCAGGACTAAGCGGAAGGGAATTCTGCGGGAGGGCCCGATAAAGGGTTCTCCCGTTTATTTTTGAGAGCACGTGGTCCTCATTCGCCAACAGAGTTCACAGATGAGTATGCGGACGCTGGCGCGCTTCTTAGCGCGAGCCCGCAACGCCGCAGGATTGCGCGGCGACGTCAACGTGCTGGTTACTTCCAGCCGCCAGTTACGGCAGTTGAACCGCCGCTATCGGGGGAAAGATAAGGCCACGGATGTACTCTCATTTCCGGCAGGGTCACATGAAAACGGCTTCGCTGGGGACATTGCCATCGCCGCAGAGATTGCGGCGCAGAACGCTCGCCGGTACGGCCACAAGCCTGCGGATGAGTTGAAGATCCTTACCCTCCACGGCATCTTGCATCTCGCGGGATACGATCACGAACGCGACAACGGACGCATGGCAAGGCGCGAAGCTCAACTTCGCGTCAAACTGGGCTTGCCCGCCTCGCTGACGGAGAGATCTGCCGCTGCCCGTTCCAGTCACCGGAAGCCTGGTCCACGGACATCGGCCAAGCGAAGCACGCGACCGTCCCGAAGCAAGGCAGGCGCCCGATGAGCTTTCCATTGGCCATCCCCATCCTGGTGGCGCTCGGGTTGCTCACCTTGGTCTCTTATGTGGACCGCATCTATACCGAGATCGGTAAATTTCTCTCCCGCGAATTCCAGGAAAACATAGACGTTTACGAGCAGCGGGTGGAGCCACGGCTAGGAGTGAGCCGGGAACGGGCGGCGCTCTCCATGGCGGTTCTTACCCAGCTCACCACCGCAGCAATCGCCCTAATGGTGGGATATGCAATCTTCCACGATGGCCGCTGGAACTCTGCCGAAATTTTCCAGGCCGCGGTTAGCCTCATCCTGATCGTCATCGTCTGCAATCAGTTGCTGCCCTTTGTTTTCTTCTCTCGAACCCAAGGCACATGGTTGGTATCGCTTACCCCGGTATTGCGTGTGCTCATTTATTTGGTCATGCCGATTACCCTTGTGATTGGCTTCTGCGAATCTGTGGCTGCCTTAACTCGTGAGCACGGTGAAGAAGCGCCGGACCATCCTGCAGAGGCGGTTGATGCGCTGATTGAAGCAGGACAGGAAGAGGGCATTCTCGAGGAGTCCGATCGCGACCTCATTCAGTCGGTAGTTGAGTTCGGCGATAAGACCGTCCGCGAGGCAATGACTCCACGCCCTGCCATGGTCGCAGTTCCCACCGATACTACGGTGGAGCAGTTCATTGATCTATTGGGATCAAAGCGGTTTTCTCGGGTTCCGGTTTACGAGGGCACCCTCGACAACATGAAGGGTATTGTATTCGCCCATGATGTGTTGCAGGTCGCCGACTCCGAGGCGCGCACTCGGACGGTAGCCAGCATCATGCATACTGATATCTATTTTGTTCCTGAAAGCCGTCGCACCAGTCATCTACTGCGAGACATGCAGAAAAACAATGTTCGGATGGCAATTGTGATTGACGAATACGGCGGCGTCGCCGGATTAGTAACAATCGAAGATTTAGTGGAAGAGATCGTCGGCGAAATCCGCGACGAGCACGAAGCCAAGAGTGATATTGTTCGCGAGCCCGACAACTCTTATCTCGTGCCCGGCAACATGGATGTGGACCGTTTGGACGATCTTTTCGGCATCCGGCCCGAGGGCAGGGAAGCAACCACTGTCGCCGGACTGGTCAGCGAGATTCTGGGGCACATTCCCCAAAAAGGGGAGATCGTCGAAGACGACGGCCTGCGCTTCGAAATTCTGGAATCTACTGACCGGCGAGTCGAGCGCCTGCGCGTCAGCACTCGCCAGCCCTCCGAGCCTCAACAAATGAATCTAATGTAGTGTCGGGCCGGTCTTCCGCCGCAGAGTACTTCCTATGGCCTTACGTTCAGGTTTTGTCTGCATCCTCGGTCGTCCCAATGCCGGCAAGTCCACGCTGCTGAATGCGCTGGTAGGCGAGAAACTCGCCATCGTTACCAGGAAACCCCAGACTACGCGCAATCGCGTTCAGGGAATCATCAACCTGCGGAAACGTGGTGCCCGGCCTGCCGCTCAAATCGTGCTGATTGACACTCCTGGTGTTCACAAGCCAGATAGCGCTCTCGGCCGCAAGATGATGGTTGAAGTTCGGGAAGCGCTCGAGGGTTGCAACCTGGTGCTGCTGATCGTGGACGTAACCCAGAAGTTTCCCGAAGCTGACACTTTCGTCTTGGATATGGCAAAGCAGGCAGGTACGCCTGTATTCCTGCTGCTCAACAAAATTGACCGCATCCGCAAAGACGAACTATTGCCGATCATTGAGCGTTATCGAACTTTGTTCGATTTTCGCGAGGTGATTCCTATTTCCGCTCTGCGTCGCGAGGGGCTCGATCTCTTGATGGACAAGCTCGTCGAAGCTTTACCCGAGGGGCCACGCTACTTTCAGGGAGACGAAGTCACCGATCAGCCCGCGCGTTTCATGGCGGCTGAAATCATCCGCGAGCAGGTGCTACTGGCCACCGGCGAGGAGGTGCCATACGCGACTACCGTCATCATTGAGGGCTTCGAAGAGAAGCCCAAGCTCACTCGTATTTCGGCAACGATTTACTGCGAGCGATCCGGGCAGAAAGCGATCCTCATCGGTCGCGGCGGACAGATGCTGAAAAGAATTGGCACCAAGGCGCGGCTGGAGATCGAGTCCATGCTGCAGACTAAGGTTTTTCTCGAACTGTTCATCAAAGTGCGTGAAGGCTGGCGCAACTCCCGCGAATTCGTGGATGACCTCGACTGGCGCCGCCAACTGGAGCGCATCGCCCGCAACCAATAACTAGAGCTATTCCTTTACCGCGATCCCTAATGACTTCATCTTGCGATAAAGGTGGCTTCGCTCCAACCCCAGCACTTCCGCGGTGCGACTCACGTTGCCGTGGTTATCATCTAGTTTCTTAAGAATGTAATCTCGCTCATAGGCCGCGCGCGCCTGGTGTAACGTTGAAGCATCTCCCAGCGAGCGGCGGCTCCCATCGCGGTAAACCAGCGGCGGCAGGTGCTTGCGGTCAAGCCGGTTGACGGTAGGGTTCATGATCACAATGCGTTCCATCACGTTGCGCAGTTCGCGCACATTTCCCGGCCAGGAGTAACGCATCAAAGTCTCTATCGCATCATCCGTGACTTCCCGCGGGCGACGTCCGTAGCGGACCGAAAATTCTTTCAGAAAATGCCGGGCCAGCAGTGGAATGTCCTCCTTGCGCTCGCGCAGAGGCGGGACAGAGAATGGAATAACATTCAGGCGGTAAAACAAGTCTTCCCGGAAGTTTCCTTTTGAAATCTCATCCTCAATGTCTTTGTTTGTGGCGGCGATCACCCGCACGTCCACGGTGATGGCTTCGTCACTTCCTACCGGGGTAAAGCGCTGCTCGTCCAGGGTGCGCAGCACTTTTGCCTGGGTCTTCAGGCTCATATCGCCGACTTCGTCCAGAAACAGTGTTCCTCCGTTGGCTTTCTGGAATTTGCCGTCCTTTTCGCTGGTTGCACCGGAAAAAGAACCCTGGCGATGACCAAATAGTTCGCTCTCAATCAATTCTTCAGGGATGGCTGCACAATTAACCTCAACAAATAGCGCGTCCTTGCGCAGACTCTGCGCATGAATAGCATGCGCGGCCAATTCTTTGCCGGTCCCTGACTCACCGTAGATCAGCACTCGCCCGTTGGTAGGCGCCATCAAACCGATCTGTTGTCGCAGCGCCTTCATAGGAATACTGTCGCCCACGATGACGCTCTTGGCGGTCAGTTGCTTCTTCAAGTCGCGATTCTCGCCCCGAAGCTTGCGGGCTTCGATCGCGTGCTTCACCAGGATCAGGGTTTTTTCCAGAGACAGCGGTTTCTCGAGGAAGTCGTACGCTCCCAGCTTGGTGGCACGAACCGCGGTCTCGATGGTGCCATGCCCGGAGATCATGATCACCTCGGGGCCGTCTTCCAGATCTTTGATCTTCTGCAGGGTCTCCAGGCCGTCGATTCCCGGTAGCCACACGTCAAGCAGCACCAGATCGAATGACCGCTTTCGCAGAAGTTCCAGGCAGGCTTCGCCGCTTGCCGCGGCTGCGGCCTTGTAGCCTTCATCCTCCAGCACTCCTTTCAGCGACTGCTGAATGCTGGATTCGTCATCTACGATCAGGATGTTATGCATGCGCTCCAGAAACGGGAGCACCGGAACCAGACGCGCGTGAGGAGCTCACGCCCTCCGTGGCCAGGGGAAGTTCCACAATAAACCGTGCTCCAACGGGATCGTTTTCTTCCACGCGGATGGACCCATGATGGTCCTCGATAATTCGGCTTACGATGGCAAGACCTAATCCCGTTCCTCGCTTCTTGGTAGAAAAATACGGCAGAAACAGCTTTTCCTTCAATTCTGGCGTGACTCCGGGACCGGTATCAGCCACCACTACTTCCACCGCATCCTTACTTGGCAGCAAGGCAGTCGAGATCTGCACCTCGCGCAACAGGCTGTCCTCCGTAGCTTCTGCGGCATTGTCCACCAGGTTGGCTAGAGCGCGCTTCAGTGCTTCGCCGTCCGCCATCACCTTCGGCAGTCCCGGTGCAAGCGCCGTGCGTACCTTAACTTTATCGAGCCTGCCATTGAACATGGAGAGCACGCTCTCCACAATGGCATTAATGTTTGCTGGAGTCGGCTGGGCGGTAGGAAAGCGGGCCAAGGCGGAGAATTCATCCACCAGACTACGCACCGTCTCTACAGCGCCGGCAATAGTATCGGCGCAGCTATGAATAATGGAGAGGGAAACCGGATCGGGCTTGGCGCCGCGCTCCAAATGCCGCAGGATGCGCTCCGCGGAAAGAGCAATCGGGGTGAGCGGATTCTTGATCTCGTGCGCCACGCGCCTGGCCACTTCGCGCCAGGCTGCCTGCTTCTGTGCCTTCAACAGGTCTGAGAGGTCTTCAAACACCACTACATAGCCGAGCTGCCGGTCCTCGTGTTGCAATGCGGCGACCGTGACTGCAAGGTTCAGGGTGGCGCGTTGCCAGCTAAGTTCCAGCTGGCTGGAGGTCATTCCCATGCGATCGGCCCGGCGCAACAGTGGTTCCATGTCTTCCATCACTTCCGGGCTAAAAACCTCGTTCAACAATGCTCCCACTTGAAAGTGTGCGCCCTGCTGCCTTCGAGTGGCTCCAAAAATCCGCTGCAGAGCCACATTGACGTGGGTGACTCGTTTCTCTGCGTCTAAAGAGAGCACACCGGTGGGAATGCTCTCCAGGATTGTCTCCATGTGGCGGCGCCGCTGTTCAAGCGCGATGTTCGCATCTTTCAAATCGCGGCTGGAGGCAACGATCTGCTGCCGGCTGGCTTCCAGATCACCCGCCATGCGATTGAATGACTCCACCAATTCGCCCAATTCATCCGAGGCCGCCACTTGCACGCGGTGATCCAATCTTCCGCGAGAGATCTGCTGGGTTGCTTCGGCGAGCGCGGCCACGGGCCGGGTGACGAGTTTCGAAAGAAACAGTGCAAACCAGGTGGACGCGAACAACACTACCACGGTAAGTAGCAGCAACTCTCCCACGTAGGTGCGGCGAACCAGCCGGCGTTTTTGAATCAGCTCAAAATAACGCTGCTGGCTTGCCTCGATCTGCTTCACCGTGTCAGAAAAAGCGCTTGGCAATGGCATGGCGACCAGAATGGTGCCACGCGCACCCACACGGGCGCTCCCCAAGATGTATTCCTTGTCTCCGAAACTGAAGTGCGCCGGCTCTCCCGCGGCGGCTTCGCTGAGCGGCATCCTCGACTCCAGCGCTGGCCAGCCATCGGGGGCGTGCAGGCTGGCCTCTGCCCGCCCCTCCGAAATCGCAAACACAAATCCTTTTT
This sequence comes from Terriglobales bacterium, assembly GCA_035651655.1. Classification (NCBI taxonomy): domain Bacteria; kingdom Pseudomonadati; phylum Acidobacteriota; class Terriglobia; order Terriglobales; species Terriglobales bacterium. The sequence goes on along the minus strand of DASRFG010000002.1, from coordinate 36,195 downwards.
GCAAAGTGATTTCGTGTTCTCGAAAGACATTTACCACCCCGGCAAAGTTGCCGCCTTCAAAAGCTTTGACCGTCTCCGGCGCAGCCGCAATTGACTGGGCTTCGGCGCGTACATTTTGAGAGGCGTACTTCGAGAGCAACCGCGTCATGGCTTCAGTGTCTTCACGCACCTCCTCCACCGGCCTGGAAAACCACTTGTCAATGGAGCGATTCATCAATCCGTAGGCGAACAGGAAAAGAAAAATCACCGGCGCGAACGAGAGCGCCAGGGCCCCCACCACCATCTTGGTCCGGAACTTCGAGCCCAGTACTCCCACCCGGCGTTCCGCAAACAGCTTTACCAAGGTACGCACAAGGACAAACGACAGCACCAAAAGCAACAGAAAGATGATCGCCGAAAGGGTGGCGAAAACCAGTGTTTGCTCGCTGCTGGTAGGTCGCAAAAATGGCAGGTCGAAGGAGGCCTGCGACAGCATGAAAGAGGCGAGCAGGCCGATGCACCCAGCCAGCAACATGATCACTGTTTTCCGCTGTGGGTGTTCGCCCGGCTTTTGATTACTAAGAGACACTTCTGAGTCGCGGCCTTTGGCTTGAGCGGAGGTCAGAGCTAACCAGGCGGCGAATCCACATTATAGCTAGGTTGGGTTAACTAGCCAGCTTTCAAGCTCTGGTTTAGCTCTTCATTCAGGGGCTTATTTGCCGGAACTGGTGGCCGCTGCCGTTTTAGCGGCCGGGGTGACCTGCTGCGCAAGTTTCAGTACTTCGCTGGTAATGTCCTTGCCGCCTTTTAGATTGATGTACAGCGACTGGATCGTCCAGATTGGCCCCCACGGAATTCCCCACCACCCCAGGAGCACGGAAATCAAAATGTACGTCATGCCCTTCATTGCCGCATTTTCTCCGGCGCGAATTAGATGGATTTGTGAGGTCCGCCGGAAGCTGACTGCTACCAGCGAAATGCAGTAGTAATATCGCACCAGCTTGCCGCCTCGTTGCAACTCGAAATTCAATTCCTGAGCATTGAGTCCTTCAGCGCCTTGAATGTTCATGCTGTTCTCCAAGTTTCAATCTGGGAAGGCTACCGCAACTCTAATCGCGATCTGAAGGTTACTTCTCGTTGAGCAAAAACTTTTGTAACGGGCACAGGTCGCATTGGGCTTGCACTTTCAAACAGTGATTCTTCCCGACTCGTACGATCAAGGCGTGCATTTCGTTGTAACGCTGAGCCACGGCACTGCGTTTCGCCGTGCTCATTGGTGAGGGCCGGTGGCTCCCAGCAGGCTCCCCCTTCTGCGTGAATGCTGTTGTTGAATTCTGTTCCGCCTGCGATTCTTCTCCGCGAAGCGCTGCCTCGAACAATTGCCGAATATCTTCGTAGGCTGCACCTGCAGGTACTATTCCGTGGCGCCCGAGAATGCGCCGTGTGTATGCATCAACCACAAAAACCGGGTGTCCACCTGCGTAGAGCAGGATAGAGTCGGCTGTCTCCGGTCCTACTCCGTTCAGCGTCAGGAGTCGTTTGCGCAGCTCCGCAGTCGGTTGCGCAAACATCCGATCAAGCGATCCGCCATAACTTTCGTCCAGGAATTCTACGAATGTTTTCAGCGAACGCGCTTTCTGCCGAAAAAATCCGGCTGACCGGATAAGTTGTTCTAGCTGCTCTGTTGCCGTATGTCGAATACCGTCCGCGGACAATAATCGTTCTTTTCGCAACCGCTTCAGAGCGTGCTCCACGTTCGTCCAGGCGGTGTTCTGGGTGAGGTAAGCACCGACAATTACCTCGAACCGGCTTCGTGCTGGCCACCAATGTTGCTGTCCATAGGTGTCCATCAGTGCCCGATAGAACGCGCGTATCCGCTGTTGGGGTAAGCCCTTCATTATCAGTTAGTCTAAATGTCGTTCGCCCCGACCGCTTGCCCCATGACAATTTTGGGCGCTTGACAAACGAGCCCTTCCGCTCCGCGCCCTCTCATCTCCATCTCGTACAGGTACTAAAGTTACTTGGCGAGTACTCAATCTACGTTGACAATAATTGTCACAGCGCAATACGCTGCAATCTCCCCCGAGCAGTAGCGGTCCTCGTTCCCCACTGGGGTCGCTCTCCAAAATAAATATTTGTTTTTCTACGGATTGGAGTCCGAGGTATGTCGCAGCGCCTCGGTGACCTTCTAGTAAAAGAGAAGGTCATCACATCAGAGCAGTTAGATCAGGCGATTAAGCTGCAGAAGGAAAACAACTGCCGGCTTGGTGCTGCCTTAGTCAAACTCGGCTTCCTCAGTGACGAGGATGTCACCAACTTCCTTTCCAAACAATACGGCGTCCCTGCCATTAATCTTTCTTATTTCGAAATTGATCCTGCGGTCGTCAAGCTGATCCCGGTAGAGACTGCCCGCCGTTATCAGATCCTGCCTCTGAGCCGGGTTGGCGCTTCGCTCACCATCGCCATGGTGGATCCCACGAACGTCTTCGCCATGGACGACATCAAGTTCATGACCGGCTTCAACATTGAGCCGGTGGTGGCTTCCGAGAGCGCCATTGCAGATGGCATTGAAAAAGCCTACGGCGAAAATCAGGCAGAAAATCTCGACGATGTGATGCAGTCCATCAACGACATGGGCGATGCCGATGTCGAGGTGCAGGCCGAAGAAGAACAGATGGAGTTGGCCGAACTGGAGAAAGCGGCCGACGAAGCGCCCATCGTCAAACTGGTCAACATCATCCTCACGGATGCCGTCAAGCGTGGCGCCAGCGACATTCACATGGAGCCGTACGAGAAAGAATTTCGTGTGCGCTTCCGCATAGATGGCGTGCTGCAGAACATCATGTCGCCGCCGCTCAAGCTCAAGGACGCCATCATCTCCCGCGTAAAAATCATGGCCAAGTTGGACATCAGCGAAAAGCGGCTTCCGCAGGACGGCCGCATCATGCTGAAGATGAACGTCGCGGGACGCAAGAAGCAACTTGATTTCCGTGTCAGCACGCTGCCCACACTCTGGGGCGAAAAAATCGTGCTTCGGTTGCTGGATAAAGAAAACTTGCGTCTTGACATGACCAAGCTCGGTTTCGAGTCCGAGTCACTGGTGAAATTCGAGAAGGCCATTCTTAAGCCCTACGGAATGGTGCTGGTCACCGGGCCAACCGGCTCAGGAAAAACCAACACTCTGTATTCCGCGATCTCTCGCCTGAACACTCCTGAGACCAACATCATGACCGCCGAAGATCCGGTGGAATTCCAGTTGGCGGGCGTCAATCAGGTGCAGATGAAAGAGCAGATCGGCCTGAATTTTGCCGCCGCCCTCCGCGCTTTCTTGCGGCAAGACCCCAACATCATCCTGGTCGGCGAGATTCGCGACTTTGAAACCGCGGAAATCGCCATCAAGGCCGCACTCACCGGCCACCTGGTGCTCTCTACTCTGCATACCAACGGCGCTCCGGAAACCATCACCCGGCTCATGAACATGGGTATTGAGCCTTTCCTGGTGGCTACGGCGGTCCACCTCATTTGCGCGCAGCGTCTGGTACGCCGGATCTGCTCGGAGTGCGCCGAAGTGGTGGATGTGCCCCAGCAAACTCTGGTTGAGGAAGGCTTCACTGCTCAGGAAGCTAAGACCGTCAAGATTAAAAAAGGCAAAGGCTGTGGCACCTGCAACAACACCGGTTACAAGGGGCGCTGCGGATTGTACGAGGTAATGGAAGTAGATGAGGAGATCAAGGACCTGGTCCTGGTGGGCGCGTCTTCCCAGGAACTGAAAAAGAAGGCAATCGAGCGCGGCATGCTCACACTTCGACGCAGCGGTTTGATGAAAGTGATGGCGGGAGTGACCACTTTGGAAGAAGTGGCGCGCGAGACCGTTCACTAAATTTTGACGAGGGAATTGAAAATTATGGGGCTAACTTTAAGCGAGCTGCTGAAGAAGATGCTTGAAATGGCAGGTAGTGACCTCCACCTCACTACCAACTCACCGCCACAAGTGCGGGTACACGGCAGCTTGCGTCCGCTCGATATGCCGCAACTTTCGCCAGCGGACACAAAACAGCTGGCCTACAGCGTCATGACCGACGCCCAGAAGCATCGTTTCGAAGAGAACCTGGAGCTGGACTTTTCCTTCGGTTTGAAGGGCCTCGCCCGTTTTCGCGCCAACGTATTCAACCAGCGTGGCGCCACGGGTGCAGTGTTCCGCGTGATTCCCTTCGAGATCAAGTCATTTAACCAATTGGGCCTGCCCGCTGTGGTGTCAAAGCTTTGCGAGAAGCCGCGCGGGTTGGTGCTGGTCACCGGTCCCACAGGCTCCGGAAAGTCCACCACCTTGGCTGCCATGATTGACAAGATCAACAGTGAGCGCCATGAGCACATCCTTACGATTGAAGACCCGATCGAGTTCGTTCACCAAAACAAGAGTTGTCTGGTGAACCAGCGCGAACTGCACGCGGACACCAAATCATTTACCGACGCACTACGCGCCGCTCTCCGCGAGGACCCGGATGTGGTTCTGATTGGTGAAATGCGCGACCTGGAAACTATCGAATCCGCGCTGCGCATCGCTGAAACCGGTCACCTGACCTTTGGCACACTGCACACCAACACTGCGTCCTCCACCATCAACCGCGTCATTGACGTCTTTCCCGCGCACCAGCAGCCGCAGATTCGCGCGCAGCTATCCCTGGTGCTCGAAGGCATTCTTTGCCAAAGCTTATTACCGCGGATTGACGGCCAGGGCCGCGCCATGTGTATGGAAATTCTGGTGCCCAACCCGGCCATCCGCAACCTGATCCGCGAAGACAAAATCCACCAGATCTACTCCTCCATGCAGTCTGGCCAGGAAAAATTCGGTATGCAGACCTTTAACCAGGCGCTAGCCACAGCCTATTTCCAGAAGCAAATCTCTCTGGAAACGGCCATGGCCCGCTCAGGGTTGCCGGAAGAACTGCAGGAAATGATCAATCGCGGAGCGGGCTTGCTGAACCGTCCGACTGCAGCTGCGCAGACCATGGCGAGGGCAGCGACACCCGGCAAGCACTAAGTCGCAGAGATCTGTTTTGCCCGGCAAGTATGTTGCCGGAGAAATGAAGCTTAATCAGAGAGGGCTACCATGCCAGTATTTACATTTAGCGGACAGAATGCCTCCGGCGAAAAGATTTCCGGAGAACGGGCAGCGGCCACCAAGGAAATCCTGGCTGCCCAGTTACGGCGCGAGCGCATTACTCCACGCGCCATTAAGGAAAAGGGAAAGGAATTTGTCCTTCCCACCTTCGGCACCGGCAAGGTCAAAACCAAGGAGATCGCGGTCTTCTTCCGTCAGTTCTCGGTAATGATCGATGCTGGCCTTCCGCTGGTGCAGTGCCTGGAGATTCTCGCCTCAAACCAGGAGAACCCGGCATTCCAAAAGACGCTCACCGGTGTGCGCACCACTGTAGAGGGTGGCGCCACCCTGGCCAACGCCATGCGCGGCTTCCCCAAGGTGTTTGACGACCTTAGCACCAACATGATCGAGGCAGGTGAGACGGGCGGTATTCTCGACACCATTCTCCAGCGACTCGCGCAATACGTGGAAAAAGCGGTGAAGCTGCGGGCCGCCGTAAAGTCGGCCCTCATCTACCCGGTTTCGGTCATCAGCATCGCGGTGTTGATCGTCGCTGCACTGCTCAAATACGTGGTGCCGATCTTCGCCAACCTGTTTGTCGGACTCGGAGTCACTCTCCCTCTTCCCACGCGCATGACCATGGCCCTTAGCGACTTCGTGAGTCACTTCTGGTGGGTTTTTATTGCCACTTCGGTGGCCACAGTCTTCGGCCTTAAGCAGATTTACAAGCACCCCAAAGGGCGCTACGCGATCGACACCATCATCCTGAAGTTGCCGGTTCTCGGCAACCTCATGCGCAAGATCGCGGTTGCCCGCTTCACTCGTACGCTGGGAACGCTGATCACCTCAGGCGTGCCGATTCTCGAAGGACTCTCCATCACGGCTCGCACCTCAGGCAATGCGGTTTTGGAACGGGCGCTGATGAAGGTCCGCAAATCCATTGAAGAAGGCCGTACCATCGTGGATCCACTCAAGGAGTGCGGCGTTTTCCCCAACATGGTTTCGCAGATGATCGGCGTGGGCGAGGCGACCGGCGCCATGGACGCCATGCTGCAGAAGATTGCGGACTTCTACGAAGACGAAGTTGACGCGGCTACCAAAGACCTGCTCGCGTTGATGGAGCCCGCCATTATTGGCATGTTGGGCGTTTGCGTCGGAGGAATTGTCATTTCTCTCTATCTGCCACTCTTCTCGTTGATCGCCAAGTTGGCTGGATAAGCGAATCCGGCGAGGGCGCAGTTCTCTTCTGCGCCCCTTTTATTCGGGTGATGATTGATCGCGAAAACTAAATTCGACGAGCGTTCCTGGCTGGCTTGGCTGGTCAAGGTGCGGGTGCTCATTATCACCTTCCTGGTAGGTGTAGAGCTGGCGATTTCGCGGCTTACTCCCACTCAGTTGCCGGAACGGCTGTTCATTGGCATCGTGGTGCTTTGGTACGCCTTCTCCATTTTCTACATCCTGCTGCTTTCTTTCTGGCAGGAGCAGCGGCCACAGGCGTTCCTTCAGGTGCTCACCGATATGATAATGGTCAGCGCCGTGGTGTACGCCACCGGCGGCGTGGATAGCTCTTTCAACTTTCTTTACGCCCTCATCATCGTGGTGGCGACCATCTTGTTGCCGCGCAAATGGGCGTATCTCTCGGCTGCACTGGCATTCGTAATGTATGGCGCGGTCGTGGAACTCGAGTACTTCGAGTTTCTTCCCGCATTTACCAGTACTCATCCTGAACTGAAAACGCTGCAGATCATCATCTTCATTAATCTGTTTGCCTATTTTGCAATTGCGTATCTGGCCAGCCGGCTCAGCATGAAGCTGCGCCAGGCGGACTTGCAGTTGCAGGACACCAGCGGCGCCTTGGAAAACCTGCAGGCGTTGCACGAAAACGTGATTCGCTCGATCAGCGGCGGTCTGCTGACCACCGATCTTGAAGGACGGATTACGCTGGCGAATCCCGCAGCTCAGGCACTGCTCGAGAAGCCCGAGTCGGAGTTGATCGGACAGCCGGTCGCGCAGCTCTTCACCGACCGGCTGCCCTCCTTGACCATCTCTCCGGCGCACGGCGAGGTACGCAGTCGCACCTCTTCCGGGGCCACGAAGACTTTTGCCATGACTGTTTCCTCTCTGGTCGTACCCGAGCGCGGCACCCTGGGATGGGTTTACACCTTCGACGATCTCACCGAAATACGCCGCCTTGAGCGCGAGATTCGTCTTAGCGAGCGCCTGGCAGCGGTGGGCCGTCTGGCGGCTGCCATCGCGCACGAGATCCGCAATCCTCTCTCCTCGATCTCAGGCTCGGTGAAAGTGCTTGCCAGCATTGCAGCCCTCAGCGATGAGCAGCGCACTCTGGTCCAGGTTGTCACCCGGGAGTCCGAACGGCTCAACAGCATCATTTCCGATTTTCTTTCCTATGCTCGCGAGAAACAATATGAATTTCGTGAGCAGGACCTGGTTCCTCTGCTTGAGGACACGCTCACCCTGTTGGAAAACAGCACCGCGCCTGGATCGGCGCCCATCGCAGTGGTGCGCAATTTCGAAATGCAGCGGGCCATGGCCCTGGTTGACGGTGACAAGATCAAGCAGGTTTTCTGGAACCTTTGTAAGAACGCTCTCCGCGCCATGCCGGGAGGAGGCACCCTCACCGTGAGCGTGCGTCCAACCGCTACTGATTGGCTCATCAGTTTTGCCGATACCGGCCAGGGCATCAGCCAGCACCAACTGGAAAGAATATTTGAGCCGTTCCAATCGCATTTTGAAGGTGGAACGGGGCTGGGACTGGCCATCGTTTACGAAGTAGTGTACGCCCATGAGGGCAAAGTTGCAGTGCGCTCTGTTCCGGGTGAAGGAACCGTGCTTTCGGTCCAGTTACACAGGTTGGGAATGGGTGTACTCCAGGGTTCCGGACAAGGCCCGGCAGAACGCGCCCGTACGACGGCAGGACCGGCTGACAAAGCTCCCCATAGGGCAACCGCCGCGGTCGCGGGAAGAAAGTAGAAAATGGGCAATATTCTGGTTTGTGACGACGAGCGTTCCATCTGCGAGGTCCTGGATATCGCTCTGCGTCGCGAAGGCCACCGCGTAGAAACGGTAACCTCGGGTGAGCTTGCCAAAGGAAAAATAGACGGCGCTCTCTACGATGTGATCATTACCGACATTAAGATGCCCAACACCAATGGCATCGAAGTGCTGCGCTATGCGCACATGGTATCGCCGGATTCAGCCGTCATCCTGATCACCGCGGTAGACGACTTCGACGCCGCCATTGAGGCAGTCAAAGCCGGGGGTGCCTTTGACTACATCCGCAAGGGGCCCGGCTTGGTAGATGAGATCCGGGTGGCCATCTCGCAATCCTTCGAAAAGCTTTCACTGCGGCGCCAGAATTTCGCCTACCGCCGCGATGCAGCCGGTCGCAACTCGCTGGAGAACATCATTGGCGTCAGTTCGACCATGGAGAAGCTCAAGCAAACTATTCGCACTGTCGCCTCCACCAACAGCACCATCCTGGTCCACGGTGAGAGTGGGACCGGCAAGGAGCTGGTGGCGCGTGCGGCTCACGCCTGCTCGCCGCGTGCCAGTGAACCCTTTGTATCGGTTAACTGCGGCGCATTTCCGGAGACGCTGCTGGAAAGCGAGCTCTTCGGTTATGTCAAAGGTGCGTTTACCGGCGCTCATCAGAACAAGCGCGGACTTTTCGAAGTAGCGGACAAGGGCACTATCTTCCTCGACGAAATCTCTGAGATGACGGCGGCCATGCAGGTAAAGCTGCTGCGGGTTCTGCAGGAGCGCGTGGTGCGTCCGGTTGGTGGCACCAATGAAATTTCTGTTGACGTGCGGGTCATCGCGGCCAGTAATCGCGAACTCGACAAGCTGGTGTCCGAAAATCTTTTCCGGGAAGATCTCTACTATCGGCTGAGCGTTATTCCGGTGCTGGTCCCTCCCTTGCGCGAACGCCCGGAAGATATTCCCATGCTCGCCAATCACTTCTTGAAGAAGTATTCACCGGCCGCGGGCAAGAGCATTTTACGCATTGCCCCACGCTCACTCGATCTGCTCGCCAGCTATGACTGGCCGGGGAACGTTCGGCAACTGGAAAACACCATCGAGCGTGCGGTCGCTCTGGCTTCCGGCAACGAACTAGAAGTGGAATTGCCCGTCGAGCGGCCAAAAGCGCGTGCCGCGGCCGCCTCAGCAGGAGCAAATTTCTCCGGCTCGGCCGTCTCCTCCGGAGGGGCTGTGGCCGAACCTATGGTCAATGCCGCATTGCCCACCGACGGTCTCAATATGGAGCAATACGTCGCGAATATCGAACGGTCACTGCTACAGTCCGCACTGCGGCAGTCTAATGGCGTTCAGACCAAGGCGGCAGAGATGCTCAAGGTTTCCTACCGCTCCTTCCGCCACCTGATGAAGAAGTACGACCTCTAGTAATCACGCCTATTTCTGCGCGAATTTATATTGCCCACCGCCGGCGATTCCTTCCGCCAGGTGTCCAAGAAGATTGTATTTGCTGTGCACGGCCCAAAATCTTCCCGTGTAACGAAGCGCCACTGGCATCCCCAAACCTGCAACTGTTCCCAGGACTTTCCCCAGCCAACCGCCTTGATTGCCGGTGGCAACAGGATTTACCTTGCTCTCCAGCAGGGTTCGGCAAAGGGCCGCTTTCTCGGCGGGTGGATTTTCGCCGTCCCACTTACCGGCGGCACAGGAAATTGCGGTCTGCACTGCCAGGCCGGCTTCCAGTTCGTGAAACAACTTCGCGTTCGTGCTCTTCAGGTCCCATGTTTTGGCGTATTCGATGGCTGCTTTAGCGCCGGAATTCTCCTCAACCTTTTTTACCCACTCGGTGCTCGCGGCCATGGCTGTATTCACCGCCATCTGCTGGTGCCTCATAATGGAAGCCGCATCCTGCTCCTGCGCGGGTGCCGGACCGGCGGCGTGAAACTTTGCCTGCGATACCAAAGGCTGCCCCGGATTTTCGTACTCGCGATAAAGCAGGCGCGAGTTGTCGTGATTCATGTGCGTATGCGTGTTCACCGCGCCCGCAAGCGGTGGGTAGATGCCAGTTTTTATCTGGAACGGCCACTTGTCCGGATTTCCCATCTGGTCGCGGAATTCGAACCAGGTTGGCGCGCGCTGCGCGCCGTCGGGGAGCGCCACCAACTTGGCTTTGGTCTGGTTAAAATCGTTGTGGATCCAGTCAGAGTGGCTGTAAAAATCCTGGACCGCGTGCAAGGATGCGCCCAGCGTAATCAGGATCACTGCTTTGCGGGTGTTGTCATCCAAGTCCTTCCTGGTTCTAAAATCGGCCAGCAGTGACTGCGTTGAATGCAATAGCTGGTTGAAGATGTAGTCGAAATTGGAATTCTTACTGAGGGCGCCGCCGAGATTATCGAAGTGAAGGAAGATCGCCGATTGGCGAACCTCGTTTTCGCTCAAGACCTCCTGGTTCAGCGCCCCCATTGCCGGATTGTTTTTCAGATTCTCAGCCGCGTACTCCGAGACCGGACCAAAGAAATCAGGCGAGAAGTTCCCCAGTTGCATGACGTTTCTGGCGTCTTCCGTGAACCCGAACTGCTGTCCTACCTGCTGGGTACAGGTGGAGTGCCAGAAAGTGTCGAACCCCAGAGCGGGCGAGGCAAGCAGTGCCCACAGAGCGAGCAAGGCAGAGGTTTTGCGCAGCATAGGCAGTAAGTAAGATGCGCGCTAGCGCTCTAGAGTGCAAATCAGTCCCTATTTGCTCTTCATCTTTTTCAATTGCTGCTTCCAGCCGAGGATGCGGGCCTTGTTCCCCTCGGCTTCAGCTTCCGGAACCATGCCTTTCTTGTGATAAAAAATGGAGAGACTGGTGTGGGCCAGCACGTCATCGGGATCAAGTTCTGCGATCCGCTTCGCCAGTGCGACCGCCTCATCAAAGCGGTTCAGGTCTTGATAAATGCGCGCCAGCCCGTGCATGGCGTCGGTGAAATTGGGGTCGAGTTCGAGAGACTTCTGGTACTCAGCCAGGGCCTGCTGCTGCTGGCCATGGGCAAAGAAATCGAGCGCTGCGAAGTAGTGCTCCTCAGCCCTGAGGCGTTGGGATTTATCCTCCGCTTTGGCGGGATCTACCAACCTGCGCCGATTCTAGCATGTGAAAACCGGATCAATCGGGCGGCCCAACCCCACGCTATACTCTCTGAAGGCAATCCATGCTCAAGTTTCTCTGGAACGCGACTCGCGGACATCACCTCGCCCCCTGGCGAAGCCCCTACCTGCGCTGGCGAATCGAGACCTACTGCGGGATAAAAATGCAGAAGATAGGGTTCCTGGAGTTTTGGCTGTTCATGTGGCGCGAGCGGCTCAATCTGCTCCGATTTCTCCGCTGGGCCGACGGGATGGAGCGTCAAGCCCGCCCCCGGACCGGGCCAATTTCCTGATTCACCCCGTCTAGCCTGCGCTCTTGCTGCTGGCTGCGTGTTCGAAGATCACCCCTACTTCGCTGCCTTTTCCAGCGCCTAAATGTTCAGAGGCCGAGCCTCGATTGGCAGCAACTTCCAGGTATCCCATGCTACCCAGTACTCCGAACACCTCACCCGGCGCGCCTTCGGCATAGTTGGTTTTAATTTTGGTTATTTCGTGAGTGCCAATCATGATCTTGAAGGGCGGCGGCTCCGGCCGGAACAATGCGGGCACGTCTTGTGGGGTGATGTTGGTGATGATGTTGCCGAACTTGTCCACTTTTAGCGCCACCCCACGCACCATTCGGTCGTTGATTGCTTTGGGCTTGGGCGTTGCGAAGCGTACAAAATCCGTGACCTCATCGCCGAATTTGGCGGGTTCCACTCCCTTGCTCATGTAACCGGCAATGCGCGCGAAGACATCACGGCCATGGAATGTAGTACTCACCGGCTGTAAAAAATAGTGTTCTGCGGTCACATTTCTTACGGAAAGCCGTGTCTCCCGCTCATAGACCATCGAGAGCACTCCATTGTCCGGAGCTAAGAACATGTGTTTTTCGGCGGTGACCACAATTGGGCGTCGCGCGGTGCCTACCCCAGGATCCACAATGACCATGTGGACGGTGTCGGGCGGGAAGTACCGATACGCTTGGGCGATCGTGATAGCTCCATCCAGCACGTCAAAAGCTTGCACAGAATGGGTGATGTCTACGATCGTGGCGTCCGGATTCACGCTCAGGATCACACCCTTCATAGTTCCCACATAATGGTCTTGGGTCCCGAAATCTGTGGTCAGAGTAATGATTCGTTGTTGTGCCACAAGCGCCCCTAAGGAATGGAATTTGGGTGGTAAGCGGACGTTATCTTGCCCATGACGGGAGAGTCAAGGAACGAAGGGTTAACTGAATGTAGGCAGCAGAACCACGTCTTCCGGCGGTACCGGCTCCAGCGGATACCCCGCCTTGCTCCAGGCGCGGAGTCCGCCCACGATCACATAGGCACTGAATCCGTGCTCGATCAAGTTATGCGCCACCCGGGCGCTGGTCGCTTCCCGCACTCAAGTGCAGTAAACGTAAATCTCCTTGTCTTTCGGCAGTTCATGAATCGCCTTTCGCAACTGGCTCGGCTCCAGCCTGACCGAACCGCGAATTCGAGAGGCATTGTGGTCGTAGTAACCCTGACTGCGCACATCTACCACCATAACCTTTTCCCCCGCCTCGCTCGCCAGCTTCTCCGCCAGCTCCTGCGCCTGGATTCGGGGCACGACCCGGTATACCCGGTGTTTCCAGAAGAGGACCGCGTAATAGCCAACGTACCCGATTACTCCCACCACGAGCAGCCACTCGACGCCTCTCCCAACCGTATGAAAACTCCGCGTAAGGAGCTCCAGAAATCCGCTAAACATGAACCCCAGGCCCCCGCAGACCGTCACGTAGAGAAAGGCTCCAGCCAGGTCCAGCAACAGAAATTGGTGGGGACCCATCTTCATGCTGCCGGCCAGCGGCGGAGCCATGGTATTAATCCCCGGAATAAACTTCGCGATTACCAGGGTCGCTTTTCCGCGTTTGTAGAACGATTCCGCGGAGCGCAAAACGCAGCTCTCGGGATTGATGGAAACCCGGCACAAGATGTTCAAAAACCACCACCCTGTGCGTCGGCCCAGCAAATAAAGCAGGGTATCGCCAATAACAATTGCTAGAACTGCAACCACCATAACCACACCGGGTCGCAACACCCCCATGGCGCTCGCCGCCCCCGCCGCCACCAATGCCAGCGACGCAGGTATGGGCAATCCAATGGCTTCTAAGAATGCCACCGCGCCGATCAGCAAGTATCCATGCTGTTCAATGAGGGCGGACCAATCAGGCATGCACTCCACTTTACAGCCCCGGCGGCGACCCTCAGAAGAAAAAAAGGAAAGGATTCATTCGTAGCGCAGCGCTTCCACTGGGTTCAATCTCGCCGCCTTCAGCGCCGGCCAAAACCCCGATGTTATTCCCACAATTGACAGCACAATGAACGAGACCGCGGCCACGCTTCCCGACATGTGCAGGAAAATGTCGCCCTCGTGGTGTGCCGTTTTGTAGAGTTCGCTGTAGAGCGGCAGCGGTGGTATTGCGACCGTAAGCAGCAGCGACAGGAGTACTCCGAACACTCCACCCATAAACGTCAGCACCAGTGCTTCCAGCAGGAACTGTCCAAGGATGTGACGCGGCCGCGCGCCTAGGGCTTTGCGCAAGCCGATCTCGCGTGTCCGTTCGGTTACCGAAACCAGCATGATATTCATGACTCCCACGCCGCCTACACCGAGCGTGAGCGCGCCGATCAGCCCGAGTACAACCTGCAGTCCAATACTGAAAGCCGCCATCATTTGTTTGCTCTCGATGGTGTTCCACTCCGGGGTTGCCTTTTCATCCTTGGCATCGAAGTGGTGGCGGCGGGCAATCACTTGCCGGACTGCCGCCAGGGTTTTTCCATCTAGAGAGGGATCAAGCGGCTGAAAGACAATGATCCCTGGGTCGCGCTCATTCTTAAGCTCACGGTATTCGTCAAACGGCATAAACGCGCCTTGGTTGTCCGGGCCTTCATACATGGAATCCTGAATCTTTGGCTTGAGCACCCCGATCACATCGAACGATTCTCCCCGTATCTGGACCGTCTGCCCCACCGCGGGAGCACCTTGAAAAACTTTTTTCGCCGCTTCGTCGCCGAGAATCACTACGCGGCGATGATCGCTAAAGTCACCGGCCTCGAAGTAACGTCCCACCGCGATGTCCAAACGGCGCATCTGCCCATACGGCAATTCAACTCCTCGCGTCGTCAGCGACACGACTCGTGTCCCTATTTTGAATCCCAATTGGTCCACCGACTCCGCACTTACCGCTCTCACCAGCGGAACTTCTGCCCGGATGGCTTCCACGTCGGCATATTCGTAGTTCACTTTTTTGCCGGCTCGCTGCCCTCCCGCCTGCATGCTCGTCTGTCCCGGCCATAGCACGATTACGTCATTGCCCATTGACGCGAACGCTTGGTAAACGCCACCGCCCAGGCCTTGTCCGTATGCCAGCAGCAGCACCACCGACACCAGCCCCCAGACAATGCCCAGCATAGTCAGCACGGAGCGCATGCGGTTGCGCCCCAACGCCTGCCAGCCTTGCAGAATGAGTTCCTTCAGCGACATTAGACTCCTTGTGCCCCAGTCGTCGCGCCGGCATCTTGCCGGCTTTCCTCGCCCAATCTAATTGATCTCGATGTCCCCTGATCCCGTCCGCGCCTCCAACAGGCTTCCTCCGCCCCGCACTTTCCCGTGTACTTGCCGGCGCTCAATCCTCCCTTGCACCGTAACCGGATGATTGAGTGAGATCGTTCCCGAGTTACTTTCCGCATCTACGTCGAAAGCAGCCTCGGAGGGAACGCGCACCGTGATGTTTCCGGATCCTGCGTGCAGCCGCCATTCGCCCGTTGGAACACCGTCAACCTCCATGTCGCCGCTGCCGGTCCGGGCATTCAATGAGCCGTGCACGCCCCGGAGTTCCACGTTTCCGGAGCCGGTTTCAACGTGCACGTCGCCGGGCGCGGTCTGCTCCAGCCGAATGTTGCCGCTGCCCGAACGCCCGTCGAAAGCTCCGCCGATACCGCTCGCCTTTACGTCTCCGCTTCCTGCTTCGGCGTGAACACCGCCCTTAACATTTTCCAATTGCACATCGCCGGAGCCGGTGTTGGCCTGTACTTCGGACCCGATGTTCCTTGCGGTAACGTTGCCCGAACCCGAATGCAGGTCCGCGGGGCCGTGGATCCCCTCAAGCCGCAGATCGCCGGAGCCGGTGTGCGAAGTCAGTCGAGTGGCTACCGGCACAGTCACCCGATAGCTGATGGAGATCCCATGCCGCAGTTCCGGATCGGACAAGTGTCCGATGCGAATCGTATTCCCGCTTTGCTCGATCGGAGGATGGGCCTCGATCTTGCGAATTTTCTCTTCCTGATTGCTGAACCAGTTATTGCTCTTAATGCGTCCGCTGATCTGCACCGAATTTGCCGGTCCAGTGTGCACTTCAATGTCGCCTGAGCCAGTTGTCACTTCCATCTCTACCGGCCCACTCACCTGAAGAGTCCGTTCAAAACTTCCTACCGCCAGTGCCTGTGCCTCGGGCACACCCGCGAACACCATCAACAGCCCCAGTGCCGTGAGCGATACTGCCGACGCCAGTGTTTGCTTCCTCATACTCAGCTCCTTCAAAATTCGTTTACTCATATCTCAGGGATTCCACAGGATCCATCTCCGCGGCACGTTGCGCCGGGTACAGTCCCGCCGTCACCGTCACCAGCGAGAGCGTCAGCACTGACGCGACCAGAGCCACCGGCGAAATAATCGGGTGCGGCACAAAATCCGGCATTGGAATCTGCTGCATCGCAACGCAGAGTCCCACGCCCACGCTCAGTCCCACGGCGCCGGCAAACGCAGTCAACATCGCCGACTCAGCGAAGAACTGCCGCAGGATGTCGCGCCGCGTCGCTCCAATCGCCTTGCACACTCCGATCTCGCGCGTGCGCTCGCTCACCGATACCAACATGATGTTCATCACTCCAATGCCGCCCAGACACAAGGTCATGATTGCGACCGTGGCAAAAAAAATCGTGATCACGTCAAAAATTCGTTGCACCATTTTTGCGCCATCCATCGTGTCCCAGATGAACAGCGCATCTTTGTCATCGGGAAGGAAGTGGTGTACTCGCCCTAAAGTACGGCGCACCTGCGCCACCGCCGCTTCGTGGTCCGCAGGATCTTTCACTTCCAAAACGATGTCGTTCAGCCACCCGCGTTCCACAGCCTTCCGCGAGTCGTTTTCTTTGGGCGGCATGTCTTTCTCAATGGCGGAAAACGGTGCGTAGAGGTTGTCATTGTCCGGTCCGCCGTAGTTGGAGTTCTGCTTCTTCTTCTCCAGCACTCCTACCACGGTGTAGGGCAGGCCGTTGATGGTGATTTTGGCACCGATCGCTGGCTGTCCGCTGAAGAGCTGTTGCCGGGCCGCATATCCGAGCACCACCACGCGGTTCGCCTGGTCTTCATCTTCTTGCGTTATCAGCCGCCCCTCTTCTACTCGGAGAGAACGAAATTCCTGATACTCCGGCCACATACCGACTAACGGCCGGTTTGCCGAGTTGAAAGCGCTTATCTCTGGTACCTCGCGTCGCAGTTCGGGGCTTACTGCCTTCACCAGGTAGCATTGTTGCTTAATTAAAAGAGCGTCTTTCAAGTTAAGAGGTATTTCGCGGCCGGCAGCCAGTCCGCCCGCCTGCGCGCTGGTCCGTCCTCCCCAGATGATCACCAGGTCTTTGCCCAGACTTTCCATGCGCTTGTGTTGATCTATGCTGAAACCCTTGCCCAGACCTACCAGGATGATCACGGAAGAGATTCCCCACACAATTCCAAACATGGTGAGGAATGTGCGCATCTTGTGGGCCCTGAAGGTGGCGAAGGTCTGTCGCAAGATGTCGAGGAGGTTCATGGTCGGACTCTCGATTTGCTAGAGAGAGCGCCGGCGCTTGTGCGCACTTTACAAGTTCACCGGCGCCATCTCCCGGCTGCAATAGATGGCTCCTCTACTGCAGCACAACCTCGTCGCCTTCCTTCAATCCGCTCAGTAATTCGGTTTTTGCGCCGTTCGAAATCCCAATATTCACCGCAACTTTGCGTTTGCCATCTTTTCCGTGGAGGTCCGGTACTTCCACCGACGCTTTCTTGTCTTTGTCGTAGATCAGCGCCCCTTCCGGGATCTGCAGGACGTTCTTGTGTTCTTCCAGGATGATCTCCGCATTGGCCGTCATATTTGCCTTGAGCTCACCGCCGGGATTGTTGATCGAGACCCGTACTTCAAACGTGGTGACGTTGTCTTTCTCCACCCCCATGGGCTGGATCTTCGTCACCTTGCCGGTGAAGTTCTTGTCTTTGAATGACTCAACCTTGATGCGCGCGGGCTGACCCAAATAGACTTTCCCGATATCGCTCTCGTCCACTTTCCCTTTCACGTAGACTTGGCTGGTGTCGCCCAGCGTCATAACTAATGTGGAGGAAGATCCGAGCACCAGGATGGAACTCACCGCGTCGCCGATTTCCACATCGCGTGAGAGCACCACGCCATCGATCGGCGACACAATGGTCGCGTACCGGTACTGCTGTGCCAGTTGCTCCAGGTTGGCTTTCTGTTGCTGGACTTGCGCGCTGGCCTGCATCAGTTTGGCTTTACTCACCGTGAGTTGAGCGCGGGCCACGTCGCGTTTATTCACTGCCATTTCGTAGGCGCGCTGCGCATCATCCAGGGCCGATTGCGAGACCACACCCTCTTTAGCCATCCCTTGTGCCCGTTCGTAGGCTCGTTGCAGCGTGGGAACGTCTGGACCGTTAGCGTCTACCTTGGCGCGTTCGTAATCGGCCTCGGCGGCGCGTGAATTCGCCTCACTGGCCGTCAGTTGCGCGCGTGCGGAATTCACTTGGGCCGCGATTTCTTCCTTGTCCAACTCGCAAAGCAGTTGCCCAGCCTTCACTCGGTCGCCGGCATCCACGTAAAGTTTCTTGACGATGCCGCTGGCCTTCGATTTCACCTCGACCTTGGTGATGGGCTGGACCTTGCCCGTAGCAACTACGCTTTTGGCGAGATCGCCTTTTTCCACCTTCGCGAGCTTCGTCGGGTCAATCTTGGTTCCACCGCGAGTCGCTGCCGTGACCGCCAGAACAATCGCCACGATTGCCAGGAGCGAACCGCCGATGTACAGGTATCGTCTGCGCTGTTTGCGTTTGCCATTACCGTTGCCGTTCGCCACATTCGCCTCCTGAGAGATCGGCCGTATGCTCCCCGTTTGTTTTTACGCGATTGATGGGCAATTTGTTCCTCGGTGCCAAAATTTCACAAAAAGTGCGAGCTAAGCCGGGAGACTCCAGTACCTGCAATGAGCCGATGGCGCTCGGCAACCACGGTCACCTGTCGTTGCTTTAGACCCCGCAGGCGAGAAAAGGGAAGCAGGATTCCACACCCTTCACCCAGCCCTGTTTTCACACCCTTATAAGGAACGAAGCAGGAGGCTCAAATCTGCCCTTGCGATGCTAGAATTCACTTTCGATGGTCACTTTTGTGCTGCTGCGGGTGCTGCTGGTGGTGCTCCTGGTGGCAGCGAACGCCTTCTTTGTCGCCGCCGAGTTCGCCCTGGTCAGCGTGCGCGACACTCGCCTTCAGCAACTCATTAACAGCCGCCGAATTGGCGCCCGCATCGTCCTCAGGTTACACCAGAAATTGCCCGATGTCCTTGCCGGTGTTCAGTTTGGCGTTACCATAGCGAGTCTCTGTTTGGGCTGGATTGGCGAACCTATCGTTGCAGAAATGATCCAGGCGCCAATCTCCCGGATTCCCCATGCAGCGATTTATGCCCACGGTCTTGCGGTTGTACTCTCGTTCGCCCTGATCACCTATATGTTGGTCATTTTGGGCGAGATCGTGCCCAAGTCAGTCGCCCTTCAGCGCGCCGAACGAGTCGCCCTGGCGGTGGCAGGGCCCATGGACGTCTTCCTGACCATCTCTCGGCCCTTTCTGTACGTCACCAATCTTTCGGCCAATGCCGTGTTGCGCATGTTCGGCTCGCGCCAGATTCGCAGCGGCGCGGCCCACTCTCCGGAAGAAATTAAGCTCATCGCTGCCGCCAGCCGCCGCTTTGGGTTGATCCCAGAGTTCGAGGTGCAAGTCATTTCTCGCGCCCTCGATTTAGCCGACATCACAGTCCGCGAGGTCATGGTGCCCCGGCCCAGCATCTTTTCTTTTCCTGCCGATCTCACCTTGGACGAGGCCCTCGCTCGCCTGGTTGAGGAACAACACTCGCGCGTTCCGGTTTACGATCCGCAACGCGGCCCTGAGCACATCGTCGGCATCCTCTATGCCAAGGACCTGATGCGCTGGATGCGGTTGCGGCTTTCACTCTCCCCGGTGCAGCCAGTGGCCGCACGCATGGCCAAGATGCCCATCAGCCAGATCATGCGCGATGTTCTCGTCATTCCCGAGACCAAGCCGCTCTCAGACCTGCTGTTGGAATTTAAACAGCGCAAACGGCACATGGCTGTTGTAGTGGATGAATTCGGCTCGACCGTCGGCGTGATCACCGTAGAAGATGTTCTCGAGCAGTTGGTGGGTGAGATCGAAGACGAGTTCGACGTCGCTCCTCCCACTCAGCTGAGCCTCGGCGCCACCATGGTGTTGGAAGGCTCAGCTAATATCCGCGACCTCGAGAGCCAATATCAGTTGCCGCTCCCGCGCGATGGCGGATTTGAGACGCTTGCCGGATTCGTGCTCGAGCGTCTGCAAAAAATTCCTGCCATAGGCGATTCCTTTGTTTTCGAAGGTCGTCGTTATACCGTCGCAGAGATGGAAGCTCACCGCGTCGCAAAAGTCAGAGTTGAAACTCTTGAAGCGCAGCCTCATGCCATGGGTCGCACCGGAGACTGATGCTGCGTTACCTGGGCGTTCGCCTCCTCTACACTCTTCCTGTTCTGTGGCTGGTGGTCTCAATTGTTTTTTTGCTCATTCATCTTGTTCCCGGCGATCCCATTCAGCAAATGTTAGGGGAAGGCGCGGCCACTGCCGATCTTCAAGCCGCGCGTCATGATTACGGCCTCGACGTGCCCCTGGGACGCCAATATCTGAATTACTGGAAAGGCGTACTACACGGCGATCTCGGGCCGTCGCTGCGCTTCAATCAGAGCGTGAGCAGCCTTATCGCGCAACGCTATCCATTCACCTTGCAGTTGACCGTGGCCTCGCTCGTGCTCGCTCTGGCGCTCTCCATCCCTGCCGGCGTACGCTCTGCGAGGCGCCGCAATCGCTGGGACGATCGTTTGCTGAGCGTGGTCAGTCTCTTCGGCCTGTCATTTCCGAATTTCGCGCTCGGTCCGGTGCTGATTCTGTTTTTTGCCATAAAACTCGGATTGCTGCCGGTATCAGGTTCGGGCACCCTGGCGCATCTCGTCCTGCCTGCCATCACCATGGGTGGAGCGCTGGCTGCCATTCTCACTCGCATGGTGCGCACCTCTATGCTCGAGGAACTCGGCCAGGATTACATTCGCACCGCGCGCGCCAAAGGACTGCCTGAAAGCACAGTCGTTTATCGCCATGCACTCCGCAATGCCATGATTCCCGTCCTCACGGTCGTCGGCTTGCAGTTCGGAGCGCTTCTGGCCGGTGCCATCGTTACCGAGACCATATTTTCCTGGCCAGGAATCGGTCGTCTCACCATCCAGGCCATCTCAAATCGCGATTACTATCTGGTCGAAGGCTGCATCCTGGCCATCGGTCTCACTTACGTTGCGGTAAATTTTCTGACGGATCTCTTGTACTCCGTCGCGAATCCACGAATTCGTCAATAACTCATGGCCGCTGCCGCTCCCGCTCTAGCCCGGACCCTGAAGCAGGCTGCAAGGCGTAACCTGCTCGCCACCATCGGCCTCATTCTTGCGGCCATCTTCGTTGTATTCGCGCTGTTCGGCCCCTGGATCGCTCCCCATGATCCCGCGCGCATTGATTTGCCAGCGCGCTTGGCTTCTCCTTCCCTGGCCCACTGGTGCGGCACCGACGAACTCGGGCGCGACATTCTCTCCCGCCTGATCTACGGAGCGCGCATTTCCATGCTGGTCGGCAGCAGCGTAGTTGCTGGTTCACTTTTCCTGGGGCTTATTGTCGGCTCCATCGCAGGCTATTACGGTGGCAAGATTGATCGCTTTGTGAATGTCGTACTGATGAACGCATTCCTCTCGTTCCCCGGAATCCTTATTGCGATTGCTTTCGTGGCCTTTCGTGGCCCGGGTATCTTCAACCTGATTTCGGCGCTTTCGTTAGGAGGCTGGGTGGGTTACGCGCGGCTGGTGCGGGCGCAGGTTCTGGCCACGCGTGAGCGCGAGTACGTGGAAGCAGCTCGCGCGATCGGTGCGAGTGACTGGCGCATCATTACTCGCCACATTTTGCCCAACATCATTCAGCCGGTGATTGTGCAGGCAGCAATCGGCATGGCGGGTGCTGTGCTCGCCGAAGCCACCATGAGTTTTCTGGGATTGGGTGTGCCGCCGCCAACTGCAAGCTGGGGATCAATGCTCAATGACGGCCGGGCCCACTTGTTCGACGCGCCTCACTTGGTGCTGTTTCCTGCAGGCGCGGTGATGCTGGCTGTGCTTTCGTTCAATTTCATCGGGGATGCACTGCGCGACTACCTCGACCCGCGCTCGCGGATCGAGGTAGGTCTCTAATTTACGAGAGCAGCAACTCACAACGGAGAAGCTCGCCGTGTCGCACCTCGCTTTTTGTCTCAGTGGTGCTGCACGGTTGTCCGCAGGACCTCGGGTCCACTCGGACGCTCTACGTTCGGTCCGTCTTCCGCGGTTACGAACACGTCAAACGTCTGGTAAGGGGTAGTTCCAGCCAGGCTACCTTCCAAGTCGCTGTTCACTGCCAAAGTTCCGGCCTTCTCGACGTCTTTACCGCGTGGTTGAACCCAAACCACGTACACACTCTTCGCCGGAGTCAGCGCATCCGGACGGGCCAGGTGCTTGGCATGAACCGCGAAACGAGTGTTGCCGTTCCGGTCGTGATTGTAGGAGACTTTTCCCATCGCCGCCGGAAACGCCGCACTTCCGGTCATCGGTACATCCTCAGCAAAAGCTGAGGCCGCCACCCCAACTACCAGCAATATCGCAATCGTTAAAACTGCTCTCTTCATGTTTTTTGCCCCCGTGCAGCTACGATGGCGGGAGTAGATGAGGGTGTTGTCTGCTGATGGCGTAAGTGCGCAGGAGCTCTGCAGGAGAGTAGCTGCTGCTGGCCCTCTGAGATGCGGGCCTCCGGCGGGAAGTCACGCCACGTCCGAAGCGGTGACCGCCTCTCCCGAGCCGCCTTCCAGCTCCGGTTCTTCTTCCCAATCTATCTGCAGGGTCCGTGCGGTTGTGTCTATGGATCCGAGCTCCGGAATTTCACTGCTCACCGGTGCTCCCAACTCTGCAAACTTGCGGGCCGAGACCAGCACACGCGTCTCGAAGGAGCCTACAGCCTTGTTGTATGACTCCACCGCGTTGTCCAGGCCCCGTCCTACCGCAGCAAAGTGGCCGGCCATGCTGCGCAGCCGATCGTAGAGGATCTTTCCAAGCTCGCTGATCTGGTGCGCACTCTCGGCGATCTTCTCCTGACGCCATCCGTAGGCCACGGCGCGCAGCAGCGCAATCAGCGTAGTCGGAGAGGCTGGTATCACCCGCTGGTTCACGCCCTCTTCGATCAATCCGGGATCTTGTTCCAGGGCCGCACTGAAAAAAGTCTCGCCCGGCAGGAACATGATCACAAACTCGGGCGTTGCCTCGAACTGCTCC
Organism: Terriglobales bacterium; assembly: GCA_035651655.1. NCBI lineage: Bacteria > Pseudomonadati > Acidobacteriota > Terriglobia > Terriglobales > Terriglobales bacterium. The sequence goes on along the minus strand of DASRFG010000002.1, from coordinate 13,298 downwards.
CAGTACGCCTTGGAACTAAGCTGCTTCATGTGATCTCGTACCTGCCGCGCGTGGTCTTCCAGCTTGGCGCGGCGCACCGAGTCATCCTGCGCTTCCACCGCTTCCAGATACGCTTGCAGCGGCGTCTTCGCATCCACCACTACGTTTTTTCCGCCCGGCAACTTAATCACCAGATCCGGCCGCAACCGCTTCTCAGTCGTGGTGATGGTGAGCTGCTCATCGAAGTCGCAATAGGGAAGCATGCCGGCGATCTCCACCACGCGGCGCAACTGAATTTCTCCCCAGCGACCGCGCACCGAGGGTGTGCGCAGTGCGCGCACCAGGTTACCGGTTTCCGCCCGCAGATTCTCCTGCGTTCCGATCAGCGACTTCACCTGCTCGCTGAGCGATCCGTACGCCTCGCCCCGGCTCTTTTCGATTTCTCGAATCTGACTATCAAACTTGTCCAGCGACTCGCGGATCGGAGACACCAGTTCCTCCACCGCTTTCTGGCGCTTCTCTAAATCACCCCGAGCCTCAGATTGATATTTCTCCAGCGTGGTTCGTGCCAGGTGCAGAAAGGATTCGTTGTTGCTGCGCAGGGCCTCGGCCGAGAGCGCCTTGAAGGCATCGCCCAACTCGTCCTTGGCGCGGCTCAGCAGCTCCAATTTCTCCTCTGCCGTCTTGCGCTCGTGTTCCAGGGTGGCTTGCAACCCAGCCATTGCCTCACGCAGGGAGGCGTTCGCGCCAATCAGGGTCTTGGCCTCAGCTTGTGCGCCTTTCAATTCCTGCTCCACGTCCGCCAAGCGCTGCCGTAGCGCTGCGGACCGTGAGCGCACCCAACCCCAGGCCAGTAGGCCCAAACCTAACCCCCAGGCCACTCCCACAAACACGCTTCCCATGGTTTCCTCCGGACTGGTTATCGGGGATTGTAGGACGGCCCAAGGGCGAAGAAAAGGGAAAAGTGCCAGCTCCCACTAAAATTCTGAGGATATTTGGGGTAAAGTGCTTACGTCCATTCCTATGTTGCACATCCGACTCTCTGTTCTAACCCTGGTGGCCGCGCTGACGCTCGGTCTCCCACCCCAAGTCGCAGCGCAAGTAAACGCCGCCGCTGAGCAGGAGCTCTTCCGCCTGCTCAACCAGGAGCGCGCGCGGGCCAAGCTGCCGCCCTGGGCGCTAAACCCCCAGCTCCGCGCTGCAGCGCGTGCCCACGCCCGGCTCATGGCCGAGCATAGGGGCCTCTCCCATAAATACGCGACCGAGTTGCCACTGCAAGAGCGACTGGCCGCAACCGGCTTGCGCTCTGATCGCGTCGCAGAAAATGTCGCCTACGGCGAAAGCGCTGCTGAGGCTCACGCCGGCCTGATGGAATCACCGCCGCACCGCGCTAACATCCTCAATCCCACGTATGACACTCTCGGCATTGGCGTGGTCCGCAGTGGAGACCTGCTGTATGTGGTGGAAGATTTCGCCCATGTGCTGCGGGAGTATTCATCCCCCGAACTGGAAAAAATCGTCGCCACCCGCGGCCTCGAGCTTCGCTTCCAGGCACATCTGCCAAGACTGCCGCAAAAACCCGGAGAGGAGCTACGCCGGCAGGCTTGTCTCATGGCACATCAGGACAAATTGGAATCCCAGGCCATATTGAAGCTCCCCGGGGTGCGTCGCGCCGTGACCTTCACCACAACCCAGCCAAAAGACCTCCCTCCATCTGCCCGGGAGGCCATTCTCTGGCCGGAGGCAAAGGCCTTTGCCGTGGGTGCCTGTTTCGCGCGCTCCCCCAGCGCTCCCGGCGGGACCAACTGGATCGCTCTCGCCATTTATTGAGCACGTAGGCAACCTCACGCGGGCACAGGCGCCCTCGCCTGTGCAGGCGAGCAAAGCTCGCCCGGGTTCGGAAGAGACAGACTAACGTAGGCCCACGCGCCCTCGCCCCTGTCGCGAGTCACGTAGGCACAGGCGCCCTCGCCTGTGCAGGCGAGCAAAGCTCGCCCGGGTTCGCCTGTGCAGGCGAGCAAAGCTCGCCCGGGTTCGGAAGAGACAGACTCACGTAGGCCCACGCGCCCTCGCCTCTGCAGGCGAGCAAAGCTCGCCCGATTCGAAGCCAAGAGACATCGGCCCTCGCGCCCGGGCTATGCTAATCTGCACTTTAGGATGCCCGAAAACATCCGTTTCGGAACTGCGGGCTGGTCGTACAAAGACTGGGAGGGAATTGTCTACCCCTACGAGCTGAAGCAGCGCAAGCAACATCCCCTGGAATATCTCGCGCAGTTTATTGATGTAATCGAGATCAACACTTCTTTCTACGGGCACATGCGTCCCGAGCTGGCAAAGCTCTGGTGTATGAAGGCCGCGTCCGTGAATCCCGATTTCGTTTTTACCGCCAAACTTCACCGTTCATTTACGCACTCTCCGGTTGCGGTGATCGAGGCCACTTCAGCCGAAACCATCCGGCCTACCGACGACGATGAGATTCAAGCCAAAGAAGGCCTGGATGCGCTCGCCTCGCAGCGCCGCCTCGGCGCTTTGCTCATCCAGTTTCCGGTTTCCTTCAAGAACACTGATCGCAATCGCGACTACCTCGATTGGCTGTTGCGGCAGTTCATCGAGTATCCGCGCGTGGTGGAGGTGCGCCACTCGAGCTGGAACAATCCCGACACGCTGAATTACTTTCTCCAGAAAAATGTCGGCTTCTGCAACATAGACCAGCCAGTGCTCGGAAACTCACTCGCACCCACGCAACACGTCACTTCTGAAATCGGCTATGTGCGCCTGCACGGCCGCAATTACGACCAGTGGTTTGATTGCGACAATCGCAACGACCGCTACAACTATCTCTACCGCCCCGATGAGCTGGAGAGCTGGAAAGGCAAGGTCCAAAACATCGCCGATAAGTCACAGGTGACTTACGTGATTGCCAATAATCACTTCCAGGGCAAAGCTGCGGTCAACACGCTGCAATTGAAACATCTCGTCACCGGGCGATCCGTGAAGGTGCCGGAACTGCTTGCCCAGCGCTATCCCGAATTGGAAAAACTCTCCTCACCTAGTCCCGCCTGGCAGGACACTGCCTGAGAAATATATTTTCATTGAAACTTTCCTCTCTCTCTCCGCGTACCTGAGTGCATGAATGAAGTCGGACATGGGGTGACAATTTCTAACCACCCACGTCCAACCACTGAACCGAGAACGCAGATTACTCAAGGAGGAAAGTCATGGGAGCAGAATATAACTGGGTGATGGACAGTGTGCCGATTCGGGTTGCGATTAATGTAACGCTATTCGGTTTCTGGCTGGCAGGCTGCGTCGCTTTGCTGGCAATCTGATGAACTCGAAAACAGAACAGAAAATCGCGCCGCAGTGAAACCTCAACTTCGTTTCACTCAGCCTGACAGCTGGACTGGGAGAGCATTTCCCGCTGCATGGTCATTCTGAGTGAAGCGAAGTTGAGGATTTTCAGCGGGCCGGCTTTAGCGTTTGCCATAGCGCCCAGAAAAGATGCGGCATTAGCCGCTGAGGCTACTCACTGCTTCCTTCGCGGCATAGTGGGCTTCCACGTAGTCGTCCAAAATCTTAATAAACTCCGCCACGATCTTATCGCCGCGCAACGTTGTCATTAACCGTCCATCCACGAAGACTGGCGCCTTCGGCTCCTCAAATGTTCCGGGAAGTGAAATGCCAAGGTTGGCATGCTTGGATTCGCCCGGCCCGTTCACCACGCAGCCCATTACCGCGACCTTCATCTCTTCCACGCCGGCATAACGTTCTTTCCAGGTCGGCATCTGGTCGCGCAAATAGGACTGTATTTGCTCCGCCATCTCCTGGAAAAACGTACTCGTGGTGCGTCCGCATCCCGGGCACGCCGTCACCTGCGGGGTAAAGCTGCGAATCCCAAGCGACTGCAGAATCTGCTGCGCCACCCGCACTTCCTCTGAGCGGTCGCCGTTCGGGGCTGGCGTGAGCGACACCCGAATCGTGTCGCCAATCCCTTCCTGCAGCAGCACGCCGACCGCGGCAGTGGAGGCGACCACCCCCTTCATGCCCATGCCCGCCTCCGTCAATCCAAGGTGCAGCGGATAGGAACAGCGCGCCGCCAACTCGCGATACACGTCAATCAGGTCCTGCACGCCGCTGACCTTCGCGCTGAGGATAATCTGGTCAGCCCGCAGTCCGTACTTTTCCGCCAGCTTCGCAGAATTTAATGCGCTCACCACCATCGCTTCCATGGTGACTTCGCGCGCATCGCGCGGTTCTTCCAGCCGTGAATTCTCGTCCATCATGCGGGTGAGCAACGCCTGGTCGAGCGATCCCCAGTTCACGCCGATGCGGACCGGCTTTTGGTTCCGCACCGCAACCTCTATCATGATGCGAAAATTGTCGTCGTCTTTGCGCCCAACGCTGACGTTCCCTGGATTGATGCGGTACTTGGCTAGCGCCTGAGCGCACTCAGGAAACTTCTTCAGAAGTAAATGTCCGTTGTAGTGGAAGTCGCCGATGATCGGTACCCGAACGCCCTGTTTTTCGAGTTCATGAGCGATCCGCGGAACCGCGGCAGCGGCGGCCTCGTTGTTCACCGTGACCCGCACCAGTTCTGATCCCGCGCGCGCCAGCGCCGCAATCTGCTGCACCGTCCCGGCGACATCGGCGGTATCGGTGTTGGTCATCGACTGCACCACGACTGGTGCATCGCCGCCGACGCGTACCCCGCCAATGTTGGCAGTTACGGTTTTTCTACGCTGTATTTCTGCCATGCTGGAAATGTCAGTTTAGCACGCGCATTTGAACGCGTAGGGGCAGCCGCCCTCGGCTGTCCGGGCGAGCTTCTTAGCACGCGGATTTGAAAGCGTAGGGGCAGCCGCCCTCGGCTGCCCTGGCGAGCTTCGCTCGCCAGCACAGGCGCGGCGCCTGTGCCTGGTATCTGCGGAAGTCCTGAAAAGCTGTGCTCTTATGGCAGACGCTGCGCCAATCCTGGCAGGGTCTTCACCAGGTCGTTGTAAATCACCACCACCGCGAACAATACCAGGAAAAGAAACGCCACCTGGTACACCCGCTCTTTTACGCGCAGACTGATGTCCCGCCGCAGAAGACCTTCAATGAAGATCATCAGGATCACGCCGCCATCCAGAATCGGAATCGGGAACAGATTGAAGACGCCCAGATTCAGGCTGATCATGGCCGCGAGCTGCATCAGGGGTGCTAGCCCTTCGCGGGCTGCCTCTCCCGATGCTCTGCCGATCCCAATCGGTCCTTCAATCTGCCGAATGGAAATCTTGCGGCGCACCATCTTCTGCACCAATTCGACTATCAGGAATGAATTTCGCTTGTTTTCCTGCAGCGACTTGGTAAACGCCGCGCCCAAAGGCAGCTTGGTGACCTCCGATGGGTCGGAGCCGATGCCTACCCGCCACCGCTTTTCTCCTGTGCCCTGGATCTCTGCCATCTCCGGCGTCATGGTCAGCTTTTTCTCCTGACCCTGCCGCACGATGGTAAATTCAACGCTCTTCCCGCCATTGTCTTGCAAGTAGCGGATAAGCCCTGGAATGGAACGCATTGGCTGCCCATTCACCGCCACAATGTCATCGCCGATCTGCATACCCGCTCTGTCAGCTGGCATTCCAGGTTCGAGAGTGGTTACGGTATTAGGCTGGTCGGGTAGCCATCCGGGATTGCCAACCTGCTGGGGTCCCGCTGCTTCCGGCGTAATCGTCCTCGTGAAGACTTGGCCGCCGCGCTGGATTTCAACCCTGACTGGCTGATTAGGGCTTAGCGCCATTTTTGGGATTACCTGCTCCCAGGTCGGGTTCTGTAACTCGTCCAGGCGCACGATCCTGTCCCCGGTCTGGATACCAGCTTTGGCGGCCGGCGAGTCTTCCAATACCCAGCCGATTACCGCCGGTTTGTCCAGGTACATAGGACGCTGGTAATGCGTAGCAAATACTACAGTTAGCAACACCACAGCCAGAATGATATTCATCGCTGGCCCGGCCACGGCAATCAGGAACCGCTGCCAGCGGGGATGGGACATGAACTCTCCCGGATCACCGGTACGCGGTTCCATGGGGTTCTCGCCGGACATTCGCACATACCCGCCTAGGGGAATGGCGCTTATGCGGTAGTCGGTTTCACCCTTCCGAAATCCCGCCAGACGGGTCCCGAAGCCAATCGAAAACACCTCGACCCGCACACCGAACCATTTGGCCATGGCGTAGTGGCCAAACTCGTGTACCAAGATCATGATTCCAAGCACTACAGCGGTCGCCGCGACCGCGATCAAAAAGTGAGACATAAGTTGGAAGTTACTCTCCGTGTCGGATTGCCGAAGCGGTCCGCGGCATGAGGGATGTGCTGCGGCTCAGGCGCTGCACCAATTGTTGGGCGGTCCGGCGCGCCTCTGCGTCCGTTAATAATACCTCTTTAATAGATTCAGGATTCCGTCTTTCAGTTTCACTTAGTACCGCCTGAATCACCTCGGGAATCTTGTCAAAACGGATGCTCCCCTCCAGGAAAGCCCCCACCGCTATCTCATCGGCCGCATTCAGGGCGATCGGCAGCGAGCCTCCGGCCTCCGCCGCCTCATACGCGAGGCTCAGGCAAGGAAATTTTTTCAGGTCAGGTGGGCTGAAGTCCAGGTGTCGCAAGTCCATGACCGGGAAGCGGAATTCCGAAGGTATACGCTCCGGGTAGGTCAAAGCGTAGAGGATCGGCAGGCGCATATCGGTCACCGAGAACTGCGCCAGGATGCTGCCATCCACAAATTCCACCATGGAGTGGATCGTGGATTGGGGGTGCACGATCACTTGCACCTTCTGCGGCGGAATAGCAAATAAATGGCAAGCTTCGATAACTTCAAAACCCTTGTTCATTAGGGTTGCGGAATCAATCGTGATCCGCTGCCCCATTTTCCAAGTGGGATGGTTGAGTGCCTGCTCCACTGTGATTGAAGCAAAGGCTGATTTGGGCGTATTCAGAAACGGTCCGCCCGAAGCGGTCAACCAGATCCGCTCCACCTCCTCGAGGCGACCGCCGCGCAGGCATTGATGAATGGCATTGTGCTCGCTGTCGATCGGCAACAGCGGCTTGCCCTGGCGTCGCGCTTCAGCGACCAGTAACTCACCCGCAGCCACCAGGCACTCTTTGTTGGCCAGACCAACCGACTTAGCCGCCTTCACTGCCTCGTAGGTTGCTTCCAGGCCGCCTACACCAACAATAGCGCTGACCACAAAATCTACTTCAGGGTGCGTGGCCACGCGTACGTTGCCCACCGGACCGTGCACGACTTCAATACTTAGTCCATCGCGCTTGAATCGGGAGTGAAGCTGTTGAGCGTCGGCCTCACTCGCCAGGGAAACAATTTTTGGCTTCCATCGTTTTGCCTGCTCGTACACCGATTCAAGGTTTCGGCCGGCTGCCAACCCGACCACACTAAAACGCTCCGGATAGCTCTCCACAACGCTGAGGGTGCTGCGCCCGATGGAACCCGTCGAGCCCAGAATGGCAATTCGTTTCATTGAGTGATTGACTCAGTTAGAAATTGAGTCATTTGAGGACTCACAGGTCGCGGCAGCGAGACGAATCGTTCAATGACTAAAATGTCCGATGACTAAATGGTTTCAACAGGATCGCGTCATTGATTTAAGACATGACGCGCCAGGCCGCATAGTACCACAGCACCGGGGCCGCAAAGAGCAGTGCATCAATGCGGTCCAACATCCCGCCATGACCGGGCAACAGTGTTCCGGAATCTTTAACACCTGCGCCACGTTTGATTAGCGACTCCACCAGATCTCCAAGTTGCGCAGCTACATTAATCACAGCAGTCAATAACAGGATCGGCGCCAGCGCAGGCCGCTCCAGCGCAAAAAAACCGTCCCTACGCTCAATCAGGTGCGCCTGCAAAAGCCAGAGGCTGATCGGTTGTGCGTGCATCAGAAACAGCCCACCCACCAGCAGACTGCCAAGCATCGAACCAAACGCGCCTTCCCAGGTCTTTTTCGGACTGACCCTCGGCGACATCAAATGCCTTCCCAACCCGCGGCCGATGTAATACGCGAATGTATCTCCCGCCCAAACCACCAGCAGCACATAAACCAGCAGGATCGCTCCTGCCCATTGCTGCCGAACCTGCACCAGAAACGCCAGCGGAAGCGCGACGTAACAGAAGCCAAACACCGAGGCCGCTGCTGCCGGCAGGGATGTGGACAAATTCTCTCGCAGCATTCCGATAACCAGGAATACGAACGGCGCCAACCCGGCGGCAAACGCGGTCGTATAAATAAAGGTGCTGGTGGCGAGCAACGGCGTTCCGCTTAGCGGATTCAGAGCGAGAAACAGAAACAGCAGCGCCACATAAATGTAGGTGGCATTCCAGAACGGTGTCACCCCGTAGCCCTGGGAAAGCTGCAGAAATTCACGCGTGCTCAGTAGAGCCACAACTGCCACTACCACGGCCAGCAGCGGAACCGGCGCCCGCAGCACAAGAAGTAAAACTACAGGGATCAGGACCACGGCCGTGGCGACGCGCTTCATGCGTCCCGGTTACGATCCATTTGTTGAGGCGGTCAATGTGCCTTTGGAGTGCGCATTGCCCAAGCCGCCGTAGCGCCGCTCACGGTTCTGATATTCCGCTATCGCCTCCAGCAGGTGCTGGCCGCGGAAATCAGGCCACAGCGTAGGAGTCACGTAAATTTCTGCATAGGCGAGCTGCCAGAGTAAAAAGTTGCTGAGCCGCATCTCGCCGCTGGTGCGGATCACCAGATCAGGATCGGGCAAGTGTCGCGTGTAAAGATGCCGCGAGACCGCCTGCTCATCAATTTGCAAGTGTTTTATGCCGCCGTTACTCGCAGCTGCCTGCACCATGGCGTTGAAGGCGTCCACCAGTTCGGAGCGTGCGCTGTAGTTCAACGCCAGCGTCAGCACCATGCCGGTATTGTGTGCAGTCGCTTCACGCGCCCACTGCATGCGGTCCTGCACTTCCGGCGCGAGCTCATGCTGCCGACCTATGTATTCCAGCCGGATATTGTTCTTATTAAGGGTAGGTACTTCTTGCCTTAGGTATCGCTGCAACAGCCGCATCAGAAACATCACTTCTGTCCGCGGCCGCCGCTTCCAGTTTTCTTCGGAGAATGCGTAAAGCGTCAGGGCAGGCAGGTGGACTCGTGCCGCTGTCTCTATCGTGGAACGTACCGCAGCAACCCCGGCGCGATGGCCCGCGATCCGCGGCAGGTGCCGCCGATGGGCCCATCGCCCATTGCCGTCCATAATGATGGCGATATGTTGTGGGAGCCGTTCTGGGTCAAGCCGAAGGTAGATTTCCGCTTCCTTGCGGTCCAGGCCGGCAGGCACTTTCACGTGCAACGATCGTTACCTCTACTGCTCTCGACCCTAGCATACACCTGCGCTTCTTGCAATGAATCAGCAGGTTACGCGCCTGCCCGCAGACCAGCGGTCGATCACTGTGCCTCCCGGGCTTCCTCCGGCACGATCTCCAGTTCCAGTTTTTGGGGGCCGCGCAGGACCGTGACAAGCGCCCGAATTCCCACGCGTGTCTCCGTCAGTAAGCGATGCAGATCGTCAACGCCGGCGATCGCCTGACCGTCTATAGCGACTACCAGGTCGCCGTCGTGCAGCCGCGCCCGTTCCGCCGGGCTGCCCGGTTCAACCGACACCACCACGATCCCGCCTTCCTGTGTGAGCCCGTGATACCGCGCCAGGCGCCGCGGCAGCGGCACTGTCTGCGCCACCACGCCAATGTAGCTACGCCGGATGCGGCCATCCCGAAGCAGCCGGCTGGCCACGAACTTCGCCGTGTTGATCCCAATCGCAAAGCAGATGCCCTGTGCCGGCAGGATGGTCGCCGTGTTCACCCCCACCACGTGGCCCGCCGCGCTCACCAGTGGCCCACCCGAGTTTCCCGGATTCAAGGCTGCGTCGGTCTGAATCACATCGTCAATCAGCCGACCAGACCGTGAGCGCAGAGATCTTCCCAACGCGCTCACCACGCCAGCGGTCACCGAGTATTGAAACCCGTACGGATTGCCAATCGCGATCACCAGCTGGCCTACGCGAATCTGCTGCGAGTCACCCAGCGGCGTCGCCACCAGCGTCGGCGCATCAATGCTGATCACTGCCAGGTCGGTCGCGGGATCATCGCCAACCAGCACTGCAGGGAGGCGCCGGCCATCATTCAGCGAGACCTCGATCCGGCTCGCGCCATGCACCACGTGGCTGTTGGTCACGATCAGCCCGTCCGGCGTGAAGATAAACCCGGAGCCTCCGCCCCGCGCCTCACCGCCCTGACCGCGCCGGCCCGTCACCCGATGCCGCACCTCAATATTCACCACCGACGGACTAACGTGCTCCGCGGCGCTCACCACCGCCTGCGAATAGGCATCCAGCAGCTCGGCAGAGTTGTCGCGGGTATTAATACTCGACGTGCCGCTCGGCGCGCCACCATTCAACTCCGGCGTCTCGCCAGCCAGCGGTGAAGAATTTAGAACAGAATCATCTAGGCTCAGAACTTCAATATCCATGACCTAGAGATGTTGCCGGACTCGCTGCGGATTCAGACCGCCAGCCTCCGCAAACCGTTCGTCGAGACGTGACACAAGCGCTAGCCGATCATGAACGAGATCTTCCGAGATCGCACAAGGCGGCAACAACCGAAGCCAGCCCCGCAGGGGCGGAACAACCGTAAGGGCAATCGAGAACGAGATCTTCCGAGGTCCGCTAATGAGCGAGATGTTACAAGACCCGATCATGAACGAGATCTTCCGAGATCGCACAAGTCGGGAACAACCGAGAACCAGCCCCGGAGGGAGGAACAACCCAGAACCAGCCCCGCAGGGAGGAACAACCGTAAGGGCAACCGGAACGAGATCTTCCGAGGCCCGCTAATGAGCGAGATGTTACGAGACCCGCTAATGAACGAGATCTTCCGAAATCGCACAAGTCGGGAACAACCGAGAACCAGCCCCGGAGGGAGGAACAACCTTAAGGGCAACCGGAACGAGATCTTCTGAGGCCCGCTAATGAGCGAGATGTTACGGGACCCGCTAATGAACGAGATCTTCCTAGATCGCACAAGGCGGGAACAACCGATAAATCCAGCCCCGGAGGGGCGGAACAGCTTTTAGCCCAGCGCGTGAGCGCTGGGTACGCGTCCCCCAGAAAGTTGGTGAGCCCCGGAGGGGCGACACAAAACTGCCCGCACAGCCATCACGCCGATTCCGCCGGCGTTGCCGCGCTGCCGTCCAGGCCCAACTCGCCGGCGATGGTCTTCATTGCGTCAATGCAGGTGGTGATGTGCTGGTCGAGGTCAATGCCCAATTCGGCGGCGCCGCGGGTGATGTCGTCACGGTTGACGCTACGAGCGAAGGCTCTGTCCTTCATCTTTTTGCGGACCGAGCGCGCGTCCACCTCGGCCAGCGACTTGCTTGGCTTGACCAGCGTGATGGCGGTGATGAATCCGGCAAGCTCGTCGCAGGCAAAGAGGGCCTTTTCGAGATCGGTCTGGCGCGGGACGCCGCTGTAGTCGGCGTGGGAAAGAATGGCGTTGCGGATTTCCTCGGGGTAGCCGCGCTCTTTGAGGATTTCGCTGCCTTTGAAAGGATGGTCCTGGAGGCTGGGATAGCGTTCGTAGTCGAAATCGTGAATCAGGCCGACTACCGCCCACTTGGCTTCGTCCTCGTTGAAGTGGCGAGCGTAGGCGCGCATGCAGGCCTCGACGGCCAGAGCGTGCTTGCGCAAACTTTCCGACTGGGTGAACTCAGTTAGTAAACACCAGGCGGCGTTGCGATCGGTGACGAGCTTCTCCGGGTTTTCTCCGGTTTTCATGGGCGTTTTTTCCGGAATTATAGGATTCAATTATGTTTTCCACCGAAAATTGTCTTGACAGTGCTGCTGCTATACCGCAAATTACGGCTCAGCAATTGAACAGTAGTTGGTGCAAGTGCCTGCTCTGGCACCTCCCAACCCCAGATGGCCACAACACTCGCTCCCGTAGATTCACGGGAAGTAGTGAGATGCGACCGCTGCCACTTAGTCCAATTCCTAACCAACAATCACCTGTGCCGGCGCTGCCATATATCGCTGGACGAGCCGGAGCCGGAAATCGCGGCCATGCCAGAACCGGCAATCGCGCCGCCGTGCCGCAGCAACCTGCCAGGACACCTGCAGCTGGCATCGTCGATTCGGTCGTTACGGCACCGGAATGGGCTCAGCCAACGGCAACTGGCGCTACGCATGAACGTGCCGCGGACCTACGTCTCAAAAATCGAGAACGAGAAGGCCACGCCGACGCTTTCGTCGCTGGAGCGGCTGGCGCGTGCCCTCGAGGTCACCGTCCCCGACCTGCTCAATGGCGGCGAACGCACACGCCAGGAGGAGATCCGCGAGCTGATCGAAGACAACTTTATAGCAGAGATGTTGCCGTTTCTTTCGAAGCTGAGCGCGATGCAGCTCAATAGCGTGCTTGCACAGGTGCGCGATTTGACGTTAAGGCCGAGAAGGAGTTCCTAGTCGCGGACAGGAGTGTCCGCGCTACATGAATTTAATCCGGGCGCAACGCCAGCCGGGCCGGAGCGAAAGCTCCGGCCTTTTTGTGTCGCCCCTCCGGGGCTCACCAACTTTCTGGGGGACGCGTTCCCAGCGCTTACGCGCTGGGCTAAAAGCTGTTCCGCCCCTTGCGGGGCTGGTTTCGGTTGTTCCCGCCTTGTGCGATCTCGGAAGATCTCGTTCATTAGCGGGTCCCGTAACATCTCGCTCATTAGCGGGTCTCGGGAGATCTCGTTCCCGGTTGCCCTTACGGTTGTGGGCCCCTCCGGGGCTGGTTCTCGGTTGTTCCCGCCTTGTGCGATCTCGGAAGATCTCGTTCATTAGCGGGCCTTCGTAACATCTCGCTCATTAGCGGGTCTCGAAGATCTCGCTCATTAGCGGCCTCGGAAGATCTCGTTCATTAGCGGGTCTCGGAAGATCTCGCTCCCAATTGCCCTTACGGTTGTTCCTCCTTGGCGGGGCTGGATTCCAGTTGTGGGTATATTTGTGGGATCGCGGAAGATCTGATTCCTGGTCCGCCGGTCATCCTGAGCAAGGGCGTTGAAGCTAACTGGCAGCATTTGGATCTCGGAAGATCTAATTTATGGTCGGGCCACCGGCCATCCTCAGCACGGCAGATTTATCGCAACGCTTCGGCCACTTTTCCGCTGGCGATCAGCTTGGAGAGACGTTCGAAATCGCCTGACATCGCGCGGTCTTTGTCCACGCTGGGGCAGACGGAGCGGATGGCGGTGTGAGCGGCCAGTCCGCGCTTGCTGGTCTTG